>NZ_JAURXB010000183.1 GCF_030654605.1 Bradyrhizobium sp. | reverse complement strand
TCAAGCCGAACGCAATCGGCGTCTATTGCGACGGCGGCTATGCCGACCACATGACGGTGCCGCACCCGAAATACCTGATCAATCTGAACGGTCTCGATCCCATCACCGCGGCGCCCTATGCCTGCTCCGGCGTGACCACCTGCAGCGCGCTGAAGAAGGTCGAGAAGGATTTCAGCACGCCGATCGTGATCTTCGGCGCCGGCGGGCTCGGCCTGATGGCGCTGTCGCTGCTGAAGGCGATGGGCGGCAAGGGCGCCATCGTCGTCGATATCGATGCGCGCAAGCGCGAAGCAGCCATGGCGGCGGGCGCGCTCGCCGCCGTCGATGGCAAGGCCCCCGACGCGCTGGAGCAATTGACAAAGGCAGCCGGCGGCCCGATCCGCGCCGTGATCGATCTGGTTGGCAATGCCGCGACCGCGCAACTCGGCTTCGACTGTCTTTCCAAGGGCGGCAAGCTCGTGATCGTCGGCCTGTTCGGCGGCGGCGCGCCATGGGCGCTGCCGCTGATCCCGATCAAGGCGATCACCATCCAGGGCAGCTATGTCGGCAATCTGCGCGAGACCAAGGAACTGCTCGATCTGGTGCGCAACATGAAGATCCCGCCGATCCCGGTGACGACGATGCCGCTGGCCCAGGCCAACCAGGCGCTGCTCGATCTGCAGAAGGGGAAACTGGTCGGCCGCGCGGTGCTGACGCCGTAGGTTTTCCACCTTCGTCACTTCCGTCATTGCGAGGAGCTCTTGCGACGAAGCAATCCATCTTTCTTCGCGTTGCCACATGGATTGCTTCGCTGCGCTCGCAATGACGTTGTTAGTTGATTGCCCGCTTCTTTCATCAAGGAAACTCCCCATGTCCGCCAACAATGCCCTCCACATCGCCGTGCTCGGCGGCGACGGAATTGGCCCCGAGGTGATGGCGCCGGCGCTGGAAGTGCTACGCAAGATCGAGGCGACCACCGAGTTGAAATTCCGCTTCACCGAGGCGCCGGCCGGCGCCAACCATTATCGCGAGACCGGCAAGTCGATGCCGGAAAGCACGATCCGGCTATGCGACGAGGCCGACGCCGTCCTGCTCGGCGCCTGCGGTCTGCCGTCGGTGCGCTACCCCGATAACACCGAGATCGCGCCGCAGATCGAACTGCGCGTTCACTTCGATCTCTATGCCGGGGTGCGGCCGGCACGGCTCATTCCGGGCGTGCCGAGCCCGATCGTCGGCGCCGATGCGCGCGGCATCGATCTGATCGTTGTCAGGGAATCCACCGAGGGCCTGTTCGCCTCGATGGGCAAGGGCGTCGTCACCGACAGCGAGGCGCGCGAGACGCTGGTGATCACCCGAAAAACCTCGGAACGATTGTTCGAATTCTCCTTCCGTCTCGCCGAACGCCGCAAGGCGCGCGGCAAGCCCGGTCAGCTGGCCTGCGTCGACAAGGCCAATGTGTTCAAGGCGTTTGCCTTCTTCCGCGGGATTTTTGACGAGGCCGCCAGGAAGCACCCCGGGGTCAGGGCGGATCACATGTATATCGATGCCTGCTCGGCGCTGCTGGTGAAGCGGCCCTGGGATTTCGACGTGCTGGTGACGGAGAACATGTTCGGCGACATTCTCTCCGACCTCACCGCCGGCCTGATCGGCGGCATGGGCATGGCGCCGTCGGCCGACATCGGTGATAAACACGCCGTGTTCCAGCCCTGTCACGGCACCGCGCCCGACATCATGGGGCAGGGCAAGGCCAATCCTACCGGCATGATCCTCTCCACCGCGATGATGCTGGACTGGCTCGCCGACAAGCACGGCATCGAAGGCGCCGCGGAAGCCGGCGAATGCATCGAGCGCGCGGTCGACAAGGTCTATGCGGACGGCATCAAGCCGATGGAATTCGGCGGCAACAACGGCACCGCGGATATCGCGAAGGCGGTGATCGCGGCGTTGTAGGCGGGGCGGCGTCAAGAGCTTGCCCGTCTGCCTGATCCCACCACAGCTCGTCATACCCCGCGAAAGCGGGGTGCCCAGTACGCCGCGGCCTTTCGGTTCAATCGCTACCGTCTCTGGAATACTGGATCACCCGCTTTCGCGGGTGACGACAGTTTTGGGTGGCGAGACCGTCATTGCGAGGAGCACTCTTGTCCGCCGAAGCCCGCCTTCGGGCGAAGGCGGATGCGACGAAGCAATCCAGCTTCCTTGCTTGCTGCAAGCTGGATTGCTTCGCTGCGCTCGCAATGACGGTAGATTACTTCAGCAACGCGATCAGCTGGCTGCGTTTGCTGACGCCGAGGCGCTCGTAGATGGCGCGGAAATGGTTGCCGACGGTGTGGTCGGAAATCGCCAGCCGCCGGGCGATTTCCTTGTCGGACATTCCGGTGACGGCGAGGTCGACCATTTCACGCTGTCGGTCGGTCAGCGCGGTCAGATCGATCGGCGATTTCGCGGCCTGTTTGGTTCGCAGAAACAGCGTGTGCAGCACCGGGGCGATCAGGTCGAGCGCCGCCAGGGTTCGCTTCGGCCATTCGCGCGGCACGCCTGAAAAGCTGAGATAGGTTCCGGCATTGGCAAAGGGATCGATGACGCCGTGGGCGGCTACGACGCCGAGCGCGAAGCGGCCGATCTCCTCGAGCTCGAGCCGGGTGGCGGTGATCGGGACGCCGGCTTCATCGAGGGCGCCGTCCTTGTCGAGGATGAAGGCCTTACGGTTGGACACCCACCACGCGCGATTTCAGATCGAATTTGCTTTCGAGGCCGGCGAGGAAATCCGGGGCATGCCCGCTCGATACCAGCGAGCGCATCTGGATGCGGCCGCCCGACAGGTTGCCGTAGGCGCCGAGGAATTTTTCGAACGGGAAGAAGTTTCGCAGCGGTCCTTCGGTCCACGCCAGCACTTCGGTTTCGGTCACCGATGCCGCCGGGAGTGCGCGCAGCGCCTCGATCCAGACCTGGAGATCCAGATCGGGACTGGGCGGGGCGGCGTGGTCCTTCCCGGTTTTGCGTGGCGCGACCGCTTTCTTCTTTGATGGACGACGCAATTGGTACTCCACGCGGTCGGACAAGTCCGCCTGTTTTCCGGCCGTTCGATTTACCGTCCCTTGAACTGCGGCTTCCGCTTCTCCATGAACGCCTGCCGGCCCTCGCGGAAATCTTCCGAATCCATGCAGGTCGTGCCGATGTTCCTGATCGCGTCCATGTCGCGGTGGCTCTCGTCCTTCAGCACCTGCGCGATGGTGATCTTGGCGGCCTGAATGGCGAGCGGCGCGTTTCCTGAGATGGTGCGGGCAATTTCCAAAGTCGCGTCCCACAGTTCGAGGTCCGCCACGACGCGATCGACCAGTCCGATCCGTACCGCTTCCGCGGAATCGATCCGCATGCCCGTGTACATCAACAGCCGTGCCCAGGACGGACCCACCAGCGACACCAGGTGCTTCAATCCGTCATAGCCATAGGCGATGCCGAGCCTGGCGGCGGGAATGCCGAACTGGCTGTAGTCGGAGGCGATGCGGATATCGGCCAGCATCGCCACCTGCATGCCGCCGCCGAGGCAGAAGCCGCGGATGCAGGCGATAGTCGGCTTTGGATAATCCGCCAGCAGCGCGCGCTGCGCGGCGCTCTTCCTGGAATATTGCTCCGACGCCTCGGCGTTGTGCCGGGTCTTCTCGAACTGGCTGATATCCGCACCCGAAACAAAAGCCTTGTCGCCGGCACCGACCATGATCACGACGCGCACATCGGGATCGTCGCGCAGTTCGACCAGCGCATGGCCGAGCCCTTCCCACATGTCGAGCGACATGGCGTTGCGCTTTTGCGGGTTGTTGAAGGTGATGACGCCGATGCCATCGGCCACGCTTTGCAGGATTTTGCCGTCGGCGAAGGATTTTTCTGATTTTTGCGGGATGTCCAGCATGGTGTGCGCTTTCGTGAAGGGATCAGGAGGCCGCGGGATTGAAGCACTGCTTCGATGCCGCGGCAATGAAGGTGAGCCAGCGCATGGCTGTGAACTGAAGCCAGCCCGGCTGCAGGGGTAACGGAATGGGATATCAACGAAATGCTCGCGAAAGTTGTATTGAGATGTCGCATGAGCGGCTATGCTGTTCCGCAACAGCGATGGAGATAATGCGCTGGGAGGAAACCATGGGATTGACGCGCCGGGAAGCGATGGCCGGATGCGGGGCAGCCTTGCTGACGGGATTGCCGGCCTTTGCGCAGGCGGCCTATCCCAGCCAGAGCATCAAGATGATCGTGCCCTATCCCGCGGGTGGCACCACCGATCTTCTCGGCCGCCTGGTCGCCGATCAGCTGAGAAGCGGGCTTGGCGCGCATGTCAGTGTCGAGAACAAGCCCGGCGCCGCCACCGCCGTCGGCGCGGAGCATGTGGCGCGGTCTGCGCCGGATGGCCATACCTTGCTGATGGCGACCTCGACCACGCTGGCCATCAACAAGACGCTCAACAGGAAGTTACCTTACGATCCGGTCAAGGACTTTACCCCGATTGCGCTGGTGGCCGGCGTGCCGTTCGCGCTGATCGTCAACCCGCAGATGCCGGCGAAGACGCTGTCCGCCTTCATCGCCTACGCCAAATCGAAGCCGGGACTGGCCTATGGTTCGGCCGGCAATGGCAGTCCGCAGCATCTCGGCGCCGAGATGCTGAAGGCGGCGACGGGGATCAAACTCCGCCACGTGCCGTATCGCGGCAGCGTGACCGCGATGCAGGACATGATCGCGGGGCACATTGCCTTCGTGATGATGGATTTGCAGCCTGCGCTGAAGCCGATTCGGGAGGGCAAGGTGAGGTGCCTCGGCGTCGCCACGTCAAAGCGGGTCGCCGCCGCGCCCGAGATTCCGACGTTGGCTGAAGCGGGCCTGCCCGGCTTCGAACTGGTGGCGTGGCAGGGCGTAGTCGGGCCCGCCGGCCTGCGGCGCGATATCGCCGACCAGCTGGCGGCGCAGATCGGAAAACTGCTTGCCGATCCAGCAACGCGCGACAAATTGACGACGCTGGCGCTGGAGCCGCTGCCCGGCTCAACGCCGGAAAGTTTTGCAGCTTACGTCAAGACCGAGGTCGATCGCTGGGCCGTGATCGTCAGGAATTCGGGCGCCACGCTGGAATGACGAGACGTCATGCCACAGCTGGCGCTGCTCGCACGAGGCGCGATGGTGCCTTGATATCGAACAGCCCAATGCCGCCGTTTTCTACGGCGGTGGGCTCGTCCTGTCGCGCCCGGACCGGCTATGGCCCGGCGAGAGATACCGCGAGCCAACCGTTTGCACTGCGATCCCGGGCCGCGAACCACGGGTTCGCGCCGGGATTGATTTGCAGCGCTCAGTCTTCGTTCGCGGCGATCGATTCCATCAAGGACACCAGCTGACGCTGAACGGTCTGGTCCTTGATCTTGCTGTAGGCGCGCAACAGCCTCAGGCTGAACGCGCTGTCGAGGAACAGCAGGCTCTCGACTTCGCGCGCCTTGCCGTCGCCGTCATAGAAGAACGTCACGGGCACATCGAGCGCGGTGGCGATTGCCTGAAGACGGGCAGCGCCGACGCGGTTGACGCCCTTCTCGTACTTCTGCACCTGCTGGAAGCTGACGCCGAGTTTGTCGCCGAGCTCCGCCTGCGAGATCTTCTGCTCAACGCGCCGAAGCCGGATCCGCTTGCCCAATTCAATGTCGGGTTTCCCGGCACTGCGTTGCTTCATTTTCTTCGCTGCTGCTTTCATCATTCTGCCTTTTGTCGTCCGTCGGTCGAGAAGCCCCCGAACAGATGGGTCAGGGATTCACCCATATATACCGCTTTAAATTCGCGTGGATGGACGAATTCGTCCTTGAACCACGGGAATCTTGCGGGATTGAAAGCCTCCACCAGCCAGTCGATCATGTGCCGTACCCGGGGGATACGGCCACTACCGGCATGATAGGAAAGCCAAATGTCGAACGGCCGGCTCAATGGAATTTCGAGCGGCACGATCTTACCGCCGAGCGCCCAGCCGTAGGTTGGAAATACGCCGATGCCAGCGCCGTTGGCGACGGCCCAGTAATGCGCGCTGCTGACGTTGGTTTTCATCACCAGCAAATCGCGTTGAGAATATCCCGGAAACAGACTGTCGAACGTTTCCTTGGCGGCGATCTCATCGGCGACCTGCATCACCAGCCGGTGCTTGACGAGTTCTGCCGTCGTTTTCGGCGCGCCGAAAGTCTCGATGTATTTCTCGCTGGCGAAGAACATCATGTGCATGCGGCCGAGCCGCACCAGCTTGACGTCGAGCGCCGCGGGTCGCGACAGATGGATCGCAACGTCGGCCTCATGCCGCGACACGTCGGCAGAGCGCATCGCGCAGTGCAGGTCGACCATGATGTTCGGGAACGATTGCTGGAATTCGACGAGGCGGGGCGCCAGCCAGAATGTCCCCAGGCCCTCGGTAACGGCTACCCGGACTTCGCCGGACAGCGTATTGGTGACGGAATTGCTGGCGCGCAGCAGGTCGAACGAAGCCGCCTCCATGCGTTCCACCGCCGACACCACCTGCGAGCCTTCGTCGGTCAGCCTGGTGCCGTGGACGTCGCGGGTGAACAGGGTGGCGCCGATCTGCCGCTCGAAATCGTCGATGCGGCGGCGCACGCCGTTGATGGACAGGTCCAGCCGCTCCGCGGCGGACCTGAAACTGCCGCAGCGGACCACTTCCAGGAAAACCCTGGCGGCGTCCCAGTCCGTGAGACTGCCGATGGCGACCTTCTGGCGTTCCTCCTGAGGAACGCCCCTTTCCACTACCAGACGCATACAGATTCCTTTCTGCCCGCTAAACTTGGCAGAATATCGTGAAAACTACAACCATTGCGGGTCCAGGGGCTGGGGATTCCGAGGGTTATACTTACCCTGTGGCTGAGCCTGCAGGCCGCCCCCGGCACATTGGGATACCACCCGGTAACCGTTCCGGGCTCGAGAGGGGCGCCAAGTGACGTCAGTTGTAAGCCTTCGGAGTTTCGCGAATTCCTCCAGCGTCCCGATCGTCGTGTTCGTGGACATGCAGCAGGAATATGTGGCGAAGCCGCGGCTGCTGGCGATTTCCCAGATCGACCGCGCGCTGGATAATTGCCGCAGGGTGCTGGACCATTCGCGCCAGATCGGGCTGCCGGTGGCCTTCATCCGGATGCTCAACGAGTCCGCCTTCTTCGACCGGGCAACCCCGTTCGTGCGCTGGATCGAGGGTTTCGAGCCCACCCGCAACGAAATGGTATTCGAACGGGCGAGCCCGTCGTGTTATTCTTCCCAATCGTTCACCGCGTTGGTGAACCAAAGCCGTGGCGGCATCGTGCTGGTCGGGTTTGCAGGCGAGTCGGCCTGCCTGTCGACCATGATCGATGGCTTCCATCGTAACCACAAGGTCGCCTATCTCAGCGATGCATCGGCCAGTCATGCCCTCCACGACATGTCCGCGGACGACGTTCAGCGGGCCGTATCGAGAATATCTGCGCTTTATGGAGACGTCTATGAAACCGCCGACTGGATCGCCTCCACTTTACCTCGCAAGCTCGGTAACGGAAGAAACGCTGGTGGCTAATTCAGAAGAACGACTGCAGTCGATCCTCGCAACCCTCGAGCAGTGCCGGGCGGCCCTGGTCAAGGAAGCTCGCCCGGAGACCGCCAAGCTTGTTTCGCTGGCCGTTCTCGACCTCCGGATCGACATCGGCCAGCTCCCGGATTCGGACCTGAAGGCGCTGTGCGATGCGATGACGCCGCCGGAGCGGGGGCCTGCGGGACGGTCGAACGATCCGAACTCGCCACGGGGCCCGCGAAAGCGCGCCGTGCTGAAGCTGGTCAAGTAGCGCCGCGGGTTCGGCGATAGCGGGATTGCTTGCTGGATGGGCGGCTCATCCGATCCGGCCGGTGAGCTTTTTCCGCAAATCCAATTACCGCAAATCCAGTGACAAAAATGATCTTGCTTGATCGCGCGGCGGCTGCAATCTGGTCCTCAAATTGAGGAACAGGGAAGCATCTGGATGAGCCAACTCATTGTCCGCGTGGGCGACTTCACGTTCGACGCACGTTTCGAAGACCAGCTGGCGCCCAAGACCTGTTCCGCCTTCCGCACCGCGATGCCGTTCGAGAGTCAGGCGGTTCACGTCCGCTGGAGCGGCGAGGCGGTCTGGCTGCCGCTCGGCGATTTCGACTTCGGCGTCGGCTATGAGAACCACACCAGCTATCCCGCACCAGGCCAGATCATCCTTTATCCCGGCGGCATCAGCGAGACCGAAATTCTGCTGGCCTATGGCGGGGTGCACTTCGCCAGCAAGATGGGCCAGCTCGCCGGCAACCACTTCATCACGCTGACCTCGCGGCTCGAGCGGCTGCCGGAACTCGGCAAGACCGTGCTCTACAAGGGGGCGCAGAAGGTCCGGTTCGAGGCGGCCTAGGAATGGCTGATACCCCTTATCCCCGGGATCTCCGCGGCTATGGCCGCAACCCGCCCGATCCGCAATGGCCCGATGGCGCGCGGATCGCGGTGCAGTTCGTGGTCAATTTCGAGGAGGGCGGCGAGAACAATATCCTGCACGGCGATCCCGCCTCGGAAGCCTTCCTGTCCGATGTGCTCCGCAGCCATGGCCGGGACAACGCCACGCCAACATCGAATCGATGTTCGAATACGGCTCGCGCGCCGGCTTCTGGCGGCTGTGGCGCGCCTTTACCGAACGCAACTGGCCTGCAACCGTGTTCGGAGTCGCAACCGCGCTGCAGCGCAATCCCGACATCGTCGCGGCGATGAACGAGGCCCGTTGGGATATCGCCAGCCACAGCCTGAAATGGGTCGAGCACCGCAATATGCCGGAGGCGGAGGAGCGGGCGACCGTTGCGGAGGCGATCCGCATTCACACCGAGGTGACCGGCGCGCGGCCGCTCGGCTGGTACACCGGACGGTCCTCGATCAACACGCTGCGGCTGGTGATGGAGGCCGGCGGCTTTCTGTATTCCAGCGATTCCTACGCCGACGATCTGCCCTACTGGGTCAGGGGCGCGTCCGGACCGCATCTCGTCATCCCCTACAGCCTCGATGCCAACGACATGCGTTTCGTCAATGCCCAGGGTTTCGGCGATGGTGATCAGTTCTTCAATTATCTGAAGGACAGCTTTGATGTGCTCTACGCCGAAGGCGCGACCTCGGCGAAAATGATGTCGGTGGGCCTGCATTGCCGGGTTGCCGGCCGGCCGGGCAGGGCTGGTCGGCACCGTCGGATATATCGATGCGAGGCCGGGCGCCACCAATGTCATCCCGGGGCAGGCGTCGTTCACCATCGATATCCGCGCGCCGTCAGATGCGCACCGCAAGCTCGCCGTCGCCGATATCGTCAGGCGAATCGAGAACATTGCCAAACGCCGCAAGCTGGCGCTGCAACTCGATGTCACCCACGAGAACCGCTCCGTGCCCTGTGCACCCTGGCTGCGGAACCAGTTGTCGGAAGCCGTCGCCGCGGAGGGATTTCGCACCTTCGAACTGCCGAGCGGGGCCGGCCATGACGGCATGGCGATGATCGACGTCGCCGACGTCGCGATGCTGTTCGTGCGCTGCCGCGGCGGCGTCAGCCATCATCCGGACGAGCATGTCGATCCCGATGACGCCGATGCCGGCGCCCGCGTGCTGCTGCGGCAGATCGAGAATTTCCGTCCGCGGCAGCCGTGAGCGGTAACGGCGACGCAAGGCGTTCAAAAAATCTCAAAAACAACCCCATGGACAGAAAGAAAGTCGAGCAATAACAACCTGTTGCTGGCGCCGCCGAATGCCCGATTCACCCTAACATGATACCTGTCAGCTTTGTCGTCGCCGGCAGGTGGTATTTCTGTCCCAGCCGCGATCAACTGTTTCCACAGTCGGACTGTAGGTTTCCGGAATCGATACCTCGCCGCACGCGGGAAAGCTGGCGCTGCGGAAGCACTCATCCGAGACGCCCATGCCAGGACCGATCCCCGGCAGCAGGGCTCACCGGGAGCTGAACGAAAAGTGAGCGGCAGAGCGGCTTTCGCAGGCTTGCAGCGGTCGCGGAGATGCTAGACCGCTGCGGGGAACCGCAGACAACGAACCGGGGCCCAGGCTGGAACTCCAATCCGGCCCAATAGCAATGATGGCAATGGCGGCATGATGCACGATGTCTCGATCCCCGCGGCGCTGCTTGCCGGTCTGGTCAGCTTTCTGTCGCCCTGCGTACTGCCGCTGGTGCCGCCCTATCTGATCTACCTCACCGGCGCGACCATCGAACATGTCGCCAACGACGAGACGGAAGCGACCTCCCGGCGCGCGGTGATGATCTCGGCCGGCATGTTCGTGCTCGGCTTTTCCACCGTGTTCGTGGCGCTCGGCGCCAGCGCCTCGTTGATCGGAAGCCTGATCCGCGCCTGGTCGGCGGAACTGTCAATCGTGGCGGGCATCGTCATCATCGTCATGGGCCTGCATTTCCTCGGGTTGACCCGGATCGGCTTCATGATGCGCGAGGGACGGTTGCCGATCCCGAAGCCGGTCGGCCTGTGGGGCGCCTATGCGATGGGGCTCGCCTTTGCGTTCGGCTGGACGCCCTGCATCGGCCCGATCCTGGCGGCCATCCTGTCGGTGGCCGCCGCCGAGGCCACGGTGGCCAAGGGTGCGATGCTGCTGGCGGTCTATTCCGCCGGGCTCGGGATTCCCTTCCTGATCGCGGCCTTCATGGTCGAACAATTCTCCGCGCTGTTTGCGCGGATGAAGCGCTACCTCGTCAATGTCGAGCGGGCGATGGGCGTGCTGCTGGTCGTCACCGGCATCGGCTTCCTGACCGGCGCGGTCACCAGCGTCAGCATCTGGCTGCTGGAGACGTTTCCGGCATTGCAGAATTTCGGCTAGGGCGTTTGCCGCCTTTGATCTCAGGCGTGCCCCGCGCGACACTATGGTCATGCAGATGGCGCGGCTCTGCTCATGAACACCGCGTTGTTCGCCCGGAGAATCCGGATCGGATGAGAGGTGGCCTGGAAAGACTAGCGCTTCTCGATTTTCGTAATGGTCTTCGTTCCGCCCGTTTCGCTGACGGAAAACGCGACCCTGTCGCCGGCATGCAAATTGGTCAGCATGCCGGCCTGTACCTTGAATTGCTCCGCCGTTCCGCCGGTATTCGCGCCAACCGTGGCGCTTTCAGTGCCCTTTTGCGCCCGTTGAATGGTGACGGTCCCGCTGAGCCGATTGACCATGGTGACCGTTCCCGTCAGCGCCTCCTGCGCCAGCGTCACCGAACCGATGAGCGTGAGCAGGGAACCCGCCAAAAACGTCTGTGTCAGCTTCATCGCGATCTCCCGGATTTCGAGCCTTCGGAGATAAGCTCCGAGGAGCGGATATTGTTCCCTGCCGGGCAAACCCTCAATCGAAAAAAGCTCCGCCGCCGGGCCGGGCGCGGACGCCGCGATGCGGCCAGCGACTGCCGGGACGGCTAATCGGCGCCGGTGGGCTCGAGCGTGCAGGTCACGGTGTAAACCACGCCATGGGGCAAAAAATCAACGGTGGCCTCGCCGCCGAGTTGATCGCGGGCGCTGCGCTCGATCAGCCGCGATCCGAATCCGCGCTGCACCGGGGCCGTGACGTGAGGGCCGCCGGATTCGGTCCAGATCAATCTCAATTGCGGTTTAGCGTCTTCCGTAATCACTTCCCAGTCCAGCCCAACCTTGCCGCTGTCGTTCGACAGCGCGCCGTATTTGGCGGCGTTGGTCGCGATCTCGTGCAGGATCATCGACAGAACCACCGCCAGCCGTGGCGACAGCGGCACGTCCGGTCCGGACATTCGCAGTCGCTCCGGCGTGCTGAGCAGATAGGGCTGCAGCACGCGGTCGATGACGTCCTTGAGTTTCGAGCCCTCCCATTTTTCCTTGCTCAGGAGGTTATGCGCTTCCGCCAACGCGCCGAGCCGTCCCTCGAATTTCTCGCGCTCGATCCTGCTGGCGCTGCGAAAGGTCTGCGTGGCGATCGACTGCAGGATCGCCAGCGTATTCTTGACGCGATGATTGAGCTCCTCGATCAGGAGGTCATGGAGCATCTCGCCGCGGGCGATGGTGGTTGCCATCCGCACCGCGAAGGCGAGGCCGACCAGCAGCAGAAGGCCGCCGATCACGCTGGTGATCGCGAGATTGCGCCACAGCGGACCGACCAGCGAGCTTTCCGAAATGCCGGCGGCTATCGTCCAGCCGGTGAGCGAGGACCGTGCAAAGCTCGTGATCAGGGGCACGCCTTCAAGCGACACCGTCGGCAGGGTAGCTTCCGGTGCGCGCAGCATCGCGGCGTACAGCGTCGGCGAGGCCCGTTTGCCGATCGTTTGCTGCGGATTCGGAACGCGCGCGAAGTTGATGCTTTCGCGGTCGAAGATCGAGATCGTCCAGTCCTCGCTCGGGCGCTGTTTTTCGATGAGAGCCTGGAAGAGCTCGATCGGCGGGCTGAAAGAGATGACACTGACGACCTCGCCATCGCGAAGCACCGGCACTTCGACGGTCACGATCAGCTGCTTCTTCACGGCGTCGATGAACAGGTTGGAGTATTGCGGGCTTCTGGCTGCGAACACCTTCTCGACGATGTCGCGATTGTTGCGCGGCGGAAGGCTTGCGGTGTCTTCCGTTACCGAGGAAAACAGCTGGCGGCCGTCGCGGTCGGCCACCAGCACGACACCGTCCTTGCCATACTGCTCGAGAAAGCCCGAGGCGATGCGACGGAAACTGTCGAAGTCCCGGTTCCGCAGCACGTTGGTCAGCGACATCACCTCGAGCCCGCCGGTCATCCGCTGCATCTCGGCGTCGAGCACCAAGCGGATGCTGCGCACGGTCTCCAGCACGCGCTGCGACGCGTCCCTGCGGTCCTGTTCGTAGTTATAGAGGACGAGACCAACCGCGAAGACGATCAGCGGCAGCGTGGTTCCCGCGACCAGCAGGACGAGACGCACTGGCAGTGAGAGTTTTGGCACGCGGATCCCGGGCCCATGGCATCCGGCGCGAAAGCGCCTGATGCTCCGGAGCATAAGAGAAGCCACTGGAACGCGCCAGCGGCAGCCGGGTTCCATGGTGGGCTGGATGCCCGAGAACCCGGGTTGAGGCTCAGAGATTGCTGTCGGTGATGGCCGCGTACACCATGGTGCGCAGTTCGCGCCGGATCGGATAGGCGCTCGACGGCAGCACCTGGGTCATGAAAATGGCGATCAGTTCTTCCGCGGGATCGATCCAGAACGACGTCGTCGCGGCGCCGCCCCAGGAATACTCGCCGGCGCTGCCCGGTATCAATGTCTGTGCCGGGTTCATGGTGACGGAGAAGCCGAGGCCGAAGCCGATGCCGTTATAGGCGGCCTCGGAGAACAGGGAGCGCGACATCGCCGGCAGGTCGCAGCCGCCCGGCAGATGGTTGGAGGTCATCAGCGCCAGGGTTTTCGGCCCGAGCAGCCTGACGCCGCCGAGTTCGCCGCGGTTCAGCAGCGCGCGGCAGAAGGTGAGATAATCTGAAACGGTCGAGCACAGCCCGCCGCCGCCGGAAATGAACGACGGCGGCGACAGGAACGAACTGGTGGCCGGGTCGTCCTGCAGCGTCAGGCTGACCTTGATGTCGGTGCCGTGGGAGGCCATGCCGAGCTTCGCGTCGGCCGAGTAGCAGGCCGCGAAGCGATGCGCCTTGTCCGCGGGCACATGAAAATCGGTGTCGGTCATCCCGAGCGGATCGAAGATGCGCTCTTTCAAGAACTGTTCGAACGGCATGCCGCTGATCTTGCCGATGAGATAGCCGATCACGTCGGTGGCAACCGAATAATTCCAGGCCTCCCCGGGAGAGAATTCCAGCGGGATTTTGGCGAGGTCCTCGATCATCGACTGCAGCGTGCCCGATTTGACGACTTCGCCGATCTTCATCTCGCGGTAGGCGGCATCGACATTGGAGCGCTGCTGGAAGCCGTAGGTCAGTCCTGAAGTATGCCGCAGCAGGTCGACGATCAGCATCGGCCGCGACGGCGGCCTGGTCAGGAAGGCGGGCGCGGTGCCGGCCTGGAAAACCCCGAGGTTCTTCCATTCCGGGATATATTTGTGCACGGGCTCGTCGAGCGCCACGCGGCCTTCCTCGACCAGCATCATGAAGGCCACCGAGGTGATCGGCTTGGTCATCGAATAGATCCGGAAGATGGTGTCGTCCTGGACCGGCGCCTTGCGCTCGATGTCGGCAAAGCCCTGCACCGCGCTGTGCACCACCTTGCCGCGGCGATAGACCAGAAGCTGCGTACCCGGAAAACGGCCGGCATCGATATAGCGGTGCTTCAGATGGGCATCGACACGGTCGAAGCCGGCCTTGGACATGCCGGCGGATTCGGGCGAGGCGGGGGTAGGGGCTAGCATCTGATGTCTCCGGAGCTGGCGAGGTCAGCCTTGATAGCCGAAATGTGTGCCCCGTTCCAACCGCCGCCGCTTACCCCCGGCGGGCGGCTGGTGTAGGCTTTCCCCCACAACCGCGTACCCCCCGCAGGACAGCCCAAATGCCCCAATTCAACGACACTGAACTGACCGCCGCCGTCATCGAAAGTTTTGAGAAGACGCCGGATCCGCGGGTCAAATTCCTGATGCAAGAACTGGTCAAGTCGCTGCACGACTACGTGCGCAAGACCGACCTGACCTTCGACGAATGGGGCTACGCGATCGATTTCCTGACCCGCACCGGCCAGAAATGCACCACCAGCCGGCAGGAGTTCATCCTGCTGTCCGACGTGCTCGGGGTCTCGATGCTGGTCGATGCCGTCAACCATCGCGAGCGCGAGGGCGCGACCGAGACCACGGTGCTGGGACCGTTCTATGTCGGAGAACACAAGGTGCTGCCGCACGGGTCAGATGTTTCCCCCCACAATCTGACGGGCGAACGGATGTTCGTGCAGAGCCGCGTCACCGACCTCAAGGGCAAGCCGCTGGCCGGCGTCCCGGTCGACATCTGGCACGCCGACGATGACGGCCATTACGATTCGCAGAAGCCGGATTACGAGGTGACGGGCCCGTCATCGCGGGCGCGGTTCATCACCGATGCCGATGGCCGGTTTTTCTTTCGCACCATCCTGCCGTGCAGCTATCCCATTCCCACCGATGGCCCGGTCGGCGAGATGATCCGGCAGGTCCGCCGCCACGAGATGCGGCCGGCGCATGTGCATTTCCTGGTCGCTGCACCGGGCTACGAGCCGCTGGTCACCCACGTCTTCATCGAGGGCGACAAATATCTCGATTCCGACGTGGTGTTCGGGGTGAAGGACGAACTGGTCGCCAAAATCGAAAAGCGCAGCGATCCCTTGATGCCGGACGGCAAGCCGGCGCCCACGCCATGGCATCTGATGACCTATGATTTCCGCATGAAGCCGGGCAAGGGAACGGCGCCGAAGCCGATGCTGGCGGTGGCCGAGGACGCCTGAAAACCACTGATTCGGCGTCTGCTAATTTGTTGTGCGGCGCACAAGATTTGACCTTTGCGCAAATTTTCGATGCAATATTGGGCATGCACACGATTTGTGCAAATGTACTAAGGTATTAAAAGATTTACGCTTTTTCTAACGGGACCGCTTGGCACGAAGCTTGAATAGTTTGTGCCGACGCCATTGATGCCGTCCCTCGAGACCAATCATCCGAATTGTGAAACCGCCAGACCGGGGCCTCCCCGGAGCGCGCCTCCATGCGCTGCGGTGACACCGGACGGACGGCCAAACCGACGCAAAGGACGCCAGCGCCCATGACGAAGCCTACCGACCAGACTTCCGCCCGTGGCCTCAGCCGCCGCCATATCCTCAAAGCGACGGCGGGGACGGCCGCAGTGCTTGCCGCGGCAAGACTGAATTTCCCCGCGGGCGCCTTTGCGCAGGGCGCGGGTCCGGAAGTGAAAGGGGCAAAACTCGGCTTCATCGCGCTCAGCGATGCCGGTCCGCTGTTCGTGGCCAAGGACAAGGGCTTCTTCGCCAAACACGGTATGCCCGACGTCGACGTGCAGAAGCAGGCCTCATGGGGCACCACGCGCGACAACCTCGTGCTCGGCTCGGAAGGCAACGGCATCGATGGCGCGCATATCCTGACGCCGATGCCGTACCTGATCTCGTCCGGCAAGGTGACGCAGAACAATCAGCCGACCCCGATGTACATTCTGGCCAGGCTCAATCTCGACAGCCAGTGCATTTCCGTCGCCAAGGAATATGCCGACCTCAAGCTCGGCGTCGATACCGCGCCGTTCAAGGCGGCGCTCGAAAAGAAGAAGGCCTCCGGCAAATCGATCAAGGCGGCGATGACGTTTCCCGGCGGCACCCACGATCTATGGCTGCGCTACTGGCTCGCCGCCGGCGGTATCGATCCCGACAAGGACATCGAAACCATCGTCGTGCCGCCGCCGCAGATGGTCGCCAACATGAAGGTCGGCACCATGGATTGCTTCTGCGTCGGCGAACCCTGGAACCTGCAGCTGATCCACCAGGGCATCGGCTACACCGCGGTCAACACCGGCGAAATCTGGAACAAGCATCCGGAGAAATCGCTCGGCATGCGCGCCGCCTGGGTCGACAAATATCCGAACGCGGCAAAAGCCATCCTCATGGCGGTCATGGAGGCCCAGCAATGGTCCGACAAGGCCGAGAACAAGCAGGAACTCGCGACCATCATGGGCAAGCGGCAATGGATGAATTGTCCGGTCGAGGACGTTTACGACCGCACGGCAGGCAAGTTCGATTACGGTATCCCCGGCAAAGTGGTCGAAAACAGCCCGCACATCATGAAGTATTGGCGCGACCATGCCTCCTATCCGTTCCAGAGCCACGATCTCTGGTTCATGACCGAGGACATTCGCTGGGGCAAGTACGAGCCCGGCTTCGATTCCAAGGCGCTTATCGCCAAGGTCAATCGCGAAGACCTCTGGCGCGACGCCGCCAAGACGCTCGGCGTCGCCGCTTCCGACATCCCGGCCTCCAAGTCGCGCGGCAAGGAGACCTTCTTCGACGGCAAGGTGTTCGATCCGGAAAATCCGACGGCTTACCTGAAGTCGCTTTCCATCAAGCGTGCCGACGTCTGATCCAGGCCGGGCCGCGCGTTCGCGTGCGGCCCGCTCCATCGAACCACGGAGACATACTCCCGATGAATATGCATGCCCTGAAGACCGAACCCGATACGGCGGTGGAAGCGGTGGTGGTTGCGACCGCCCCGGCGCCGGTCGTCGCGTTGACACCGAAGCGAGCTCCACGCGCCGAGAAATACGCCAAGATGGCGAAGGAGACCGCGGTGCGCGTGGTGCCGCCGCTGATCGTGCTGGCGCTCGGCATGCTGTTCTGGGAGCTGATCTGCCAGCGCGCCGGCTCGGCCCTGCCGCCGCCCTCGCGCGTGTTCAAGGAAACCAGGGAACTGATTTTCGATCCGTTCTTCGACCGCGGCGGCATCGACAAGGGTCTGTTCTGGCACCTGTCCGCCAGCCTGCAGCGGGTCTTTCTCGGCTATTCGCTGGCGGCGGTCGCCGGCATCGGGCTCGGCACCCTGGTCGGCCAGTCGGTCTGGGCGATGCGCGGGCTCGATCCGATCTTCCAGGTGCTGCGCACCATTCCGCCGCTGGCCTGGCTGCCGCTGTCGCTGGCCGCGTTCCGCGACGGCCAGCCCTCGGCGATCTTCGTGATCTTCATCACCTCGATCTGGCCGATCATCATCAACACCGCGGTCGGCATCCGCAACATTCCGCAGGACTACCGCAACGTCGCGGCGGTCGTTCAGCTCAACCCGCTGGAATTCTTCTGGAAGATCATGATTCCGGCGGCGGCGCCCTACATCTTCACCGGCTTGCGCATCGGCATCGGCCTGTCCTGGCTGGCCATCGTGGCGGCGGAAATGCTGATCGGCGGCGTCGGCATCGGCTTCTTCATCTGGGACGCCTGGAACTCGTCGCACATCAGCGAAATCATCCTGGCGCTGTTCTACGTCGGCATCATCGGCTTCGTGCTCGATCGCATCATCGCGGGCATGGCGCAGTTCGTCACCCGCGGCACCGCGCTGAACTGAAGGAACATGTCCATGCATCCCTATCTGAAGCTCGACCATATCGACAAGGTTTTCACCCGCGGCAGTGCTTCGACCGAGGTGCTGAAGGACATCAACCTGACGATCGACAAGGGCGAGTATGTCTCGATCATCGGGCACTCCGGCTGCGGCAAGTCCACGCTGCTCAACATCGTCGCCGGCCTCACCACCGCCACGATGGGCGGCGTGCTGCTGGAAAACCGCGAGGTCAACTCGCCGGGTCCGGATCGTGCCGTGGTGTTCCAGAACCACAGCCTGCTGCCCTGGCTCACGGTCTACGAAAACGTCCGGCTCGGCGTCGACAAGGTGTTCGCGTCGAGCAAGAGCCGCAGCGAGCGTGATGCCTGGACCATGCACAATCTCAATCTGGTGCAGATGGCGCATGCCAAGGACAAGCGGCCCTCGGAAATATCCGGCGGCATGAAGCAGCGCGTCGGCATTGCCCGCGCGCTGGCGATGGAGCCGAAAGTTCTGCTGCTGGACGAGCCGTTCGGCGCGCTCGACGCGCTGACCCGCGCCCATCTGCAGGATTCGGTGATGGCGCTGCATCAGAAGCTCGGCAACACCATCCTGATGATCACCCACGACGTCGACGAGGCGGTGCTGCTGTCGGACCGTATCGTGATGATGACCAACGGGCCGAGCGCGCGAATCGGCGAAGTGCTCGACGTGCCCCTGGCGCGCCCGCGCAAGCGGCTCGAACTCGCCACCAACGCCGGCTACCTGAAATGCCGCCAGCGCGTGCTCGAATTCCTCTATGAGCGGCATCGTTTTGTCGAGGCGGCGTAAGCCCTTACGTCTCTTTCGAACTTTGACGTGAACTAATGTTCCCAGAGCGCGACCAACAGGTTCTGCTTTAACGCATTAGGAGAGCTGAAATGAATTCGACGCAGGTGAAACTGGTTCAGGAGAGTTTTGCAAAGGTGGTGCCGATCTCGGAAGCCGCGGCGGTGATCTTCTACGATCGCCTGTTCGAGGTCGCGCCGTCGGTGAAGGCGATGTTTCCGGACGACATGACGCAGCAGCGCAAGAAGCTGATGATGATGCTGGCCGCGGTGGTGAACGGCCTCGGCAATCTCGATTCGATCCTGCCGGCCGCCAGTGCGCTGGCGAAGCGCCACGTCGATTACGGCGCCCGGCCGGAGCACTACCCCGTTGTCGGCGGCGCCCTGCTGTGGACGCTGGAAAAGGGACTTGGCGAGGCCTGGACATCAGACGTCGCCGACGCATGGACCACGGCCTACGGGACGCTGTCCGGTTACATGATTTCGGAAGCATACGGCCGCGCGGAAGCCGCGGAGTAAGGATCGATGTGAGCGAACCGCTGGTTATCGTCGGCAATGGAATGGCGGCGGCGCGTCTGGTCGACGAGCTGTCGAAAGCAGCCCTTGGCCGCTACGCCATCGCGGTGATCGGCGAAGAGCCGCGGCTGGCCTATAACCGCGTGCTGCTGTCGTCGGTGCTGGCCGGTGAGACCGCCTCGCATGACATCGAGCTGCGGCCTGCGTCATGGTGGCGCGACCGCGGCGTTACCTTGAAATACGGCTGCGTCGCCACCGAGATCGACGTCGGCCGCCGCGAACTCAAGATCGCGGGTGACGAGAACATGGCGTTCTCGAAGCTGGTGCTCGCGACAGGCTCGACGCCGTTGCGGCTGAACGTGCCCGGCGCCGACCTCGCCGGCGTGCATACCTTTCGCGACAGCCGCGACGTCGATCTGTTGCTGACGCTGGCGGCGCAGAAGAAGCGCGTCGTCGTGATCGGCGGCGGATTGCTCGGGCTGGAAGCGGCCTACGGCCTCGCCAAGGCCGGCGCCTCCGTCACCCTGGTTCATCTGATGGACCGGCTGATGGAGCGCCAGCTCGATGCGCCGGCGGCCGAGCTCCTGAAGTCGCTGGTCGAGCTCAAGGGCATCAAGATTCTGCTCAATGCCAACACCGCGCGCTTTCACGGCGAAACCTGCGTCGAGGGCGTCGAACTGACCGACGGCCGCCGGATCGAGGCCGACGCGGTGATCTTCGCGGCCGGCATCCGCCCCAACATCGCGCTGGCGAAGGAAGCCGGCATTGACGTCAACCGCGGCATCGTGGTCGACGATGTCATGCAGACCGGCGTGCCCGATATCTTCGCGCTCGGCGAATGCGCCGAGCATCGCGGCATTTGTTATGGCCTGGTCGAACCGGCCTACGAGCAGGCGCGCGTGCTGGCGCGGCATCTGGCGGGCAGGCCAGTCGCCTATCATGGCAGCGTGGTCGCGACCAATTTGAAGGTCTCCGGCGTCAGCGTGTTTTCGGCCGGCGATTTCATGGGCGCCGATGGCAGCGAGGCCATCGTGCTCAACGATATCCGACACGGCACCTACAAGAAGCTGGTGATCTCGGGTGGCCGGCTCACCGGCGCGGTGCTGGTCGGCGATGTCGCCGACGCGCTCTGGTATCTCGAATTGATCAGGGATCGCAAACCCGTCGTGGGCATTCGCAGCCAGATGATGTTCGGCCGCTCGCTCGCACTGGCCTCGGAGGCGGCGTGAGCCGGTTGCTCATATGACTGCTGTCGATCCCGTCTTTCGCGCCACCCGTACTACCTGTGCCTATTGCGGCGTCGGCTGCGGCGTCGTGGCGACGCCTGACGGCAGCGGCGGTGCGGCGATCTCGGGCGATCCCGAGCATCCGGCCAATTTCGGCCGGCTGTGCTCGAAAGGCTCGGCGCTCGGCGAAACCCTCGGGATTGAGGATCGGCTGCTCCATCCGATGATCCGCTGCAGCAAAGGCACCATGGAGCGGGTGGCCTGGAGCGACGCGCTCGACCATGTCGCGCATCGCTTCGCGCACATCGTCAAGCGCGACGGTCCGGATGCGGTCGCATTCTATCTGTCCGGACAGCTTCTCACCGAAGACTATTACGTCGCCAACAAGCTGATGAAGGGGTTCATCGGCAGCGCCAATGTCGACACCAATTCGCGGCTGTGCATGGCGTCCTCGGTGGCCGGCCACCGCCGCGCCTTCG
Source organism: Bradyrhizobium sp. (assembly GCF_030654605.1). Lineage (GTDB taxonomy): Bacteria > Pseudomonadota > Alphaproteobacteria > Rhizobiales > Xanthobacteraceae > Bradyrhizobium. The sequence goes on along the minus strand of NZ_JAURXB010000183.1, from coordinate 32,818 downwards.
GCACCGACACCGTGCCCGGCTGCTATGACGATCTCGACCAGGCCGACCTGCTGGTGCTGGTCGGCTCCAACGCGGCGTGGTGCCATCCGGTGCTGTACCAGCGCATGGTCGCCAACAAGCAGAAGCGCGGCGCGCGCATCGTCGTGATCGATCCGCGCCGTACCGACACCGCAGGGGATGCCGACCTGTTTCTGTGCCTGAAGCCCGGCACCGATACCGCGTTGTTCTCCGGGCTGCTGGCGCATCTGGCCGACAACGGCGCGCTGGATTCCGGTTATATCGAGCGGCACACCCAGGGTTTCGAAGAGGCGCTGGCGCGGGCGCGAACGATCGCCGGCAGTGTCGGCGCGACCGCACTGGCGACCGGCCTTTCCGAACGCGACGTCGCGGACTTTTTCCGGCTGTTCGCCACCATGCCGCGCGTGGTGACGCTGTATTCGCAGGGCGTCAACCAGTCGGCGCAGGGCACCGACAAGGTCAATGCCATCATCAACTGCCATCTCGCCACCGGCCGGATCGGCAAACCCGGCGCGTCGCCATTCTCGCTGACCGGGCAACCCAATGCGATGGGCGGCCGGGAGGTCGGCGGGCTCGCCAACCAGCTCGCCGCCCATATGGGCTTCACGCCGCCCGACATCGACCGCGTGCGCCGGTTCTGGAAAGCGCCGCGCATCGCCACGCATGAAGGACTGAAGGCGGTCCAGATGTTCGAGGCGATCGCGCGTGGCGAGATCAAGGCGCTGTGGGTGATGGGCACCAATCCCGCGGTGTCGCTGCCGGACGCCGACGCCGCCCGGGCCGCGCTGAAAAAACTCGAGCTGTTCGTGGTCTCGGAGAATGTGCGCTCCAACGACACGGTGAACGCGGGCGCGCATGTGCTGCTGCCGGCGCAGGCCTGGGGCGAGAAATCCGGCACGGTGACCAATTCGGAGCGCCGGATCTCGCGGCAGCGTGCATTTCTCGATCCGCCCGGCGAAGCCAAGCCGGACTGGTGGATCGTCGCCGAAGTGGCCAGGCGGCTCGGCTTCGGCGCGGCGTTCGATTTCAACTCGGCCGCCGACGTGTTTCGCGAACACGCGGCTTTATCGGCTTTCGAGAACACCGGCGGCCGCGATTTCGATATCGGCGCGCTGAAGTCGCTGTCGGACGAGGCGTTCGACGCGCTGGCGCCGGTGCAGTGGCCGACGCGGATCGATAGCAGCCAGCCGCAACGGCGGCTCTTTGCCGATGGCGGCTTCTTTACCGATGATTTCAAGGCGCGCTTCATAGCGCCTGAAATCCCGGCGTTGCGCAGCGTGACGACGGCCGCGCGGCCGCTGCGGCTGAACACCGGCCGCATCCGCGATCAATGGCACACCATGACCCGCAGCGGCCAGAGCCCGCGGCTGGGCCAGCATTTGCCCGAGCCGTTCGTCGAGGTGCATCCCGACGACGCGCTGAGATTCGGCGTGGCCCATGACAGTTTTGCGCGCGTCACCACCGATTACGGGCAATGCACGCTCAAGGTCGTCGTCAGCGAGCGGCAGCAGCGCGGCATGCTGTTCGCGCCGATCCACTGGAGCGAGGCCACCGCCACAGGTTCGCGGGTCGGCGCGCTGGTGGCGCCGTTCACCGACGGGTTTTCCGGCCAGCCCGAGAACAAGGCGACGCCGGCCTCGATCACGCCTTATGAATATGTGTTCCGGGGTTTTGCGTTGTCGCGCACGCCGCTGGTCTTGCCCGACCATGCGTGGTGGGCCCACGTCGCGGTTCCCGGCGGCCATGGCTATCTGCTGGCCGACAATGCGGACCTCGGAGGTTGGCAATCCTGGCTGCGCTCGGCGACTTCGGACGATCTCGCCGAGTACAAGGATTTCGGTGGCGGCGTTTACCGCGCCGCGGCGTTTGCCGCCGATCGGATCGAAGCATGTCTGTTCATTGGACCGGCGCACGACGCCGGCGACTGGGACGTGATCAAGCAGCTGTTCGCCGCCGGCGTGCTCAGCGACGACCAGCGCCGCATGCTGCTGTCGGGCAAGTCGATCGACGGGATGGCCAGCGCCGGGCCGATCGTCTGCGCCTGCTTCGGCGTCGGCCGTACCACGATCTGCGACGCTATTGCGGCGGGAGCGGGCAGTGCCGCCGAGATCGGCGTGAAGCTGAAGGCCGGCACCAATTGCGGCTCGTGCATTCCGGAGATGAAGCGGCTGATCGCGCAGGCTGGCGCGGCAGATTCGAAGCAACCTCAATTGGCGGTGGCTAACTAGCCATAATCACACCTGTCATCGCCCGGCTTCGACCGGGCGATCCAGTACGCCGTGCCACCTCGGTCAAATCGGTGACGTCTCCGGAATACTGGATCACCCGCTTTCGCGGGTGACGACGGCTGCGATGGTTCCAGAAGGACTTTTGAATCACGTTCGTCTAAGGTCGGGCCAACGCGGCTTCTCCGGCGAACGAGGCGATCTTGCAAACCAGAAAATTCGGCAATGGTCCCGACGTGTCCGTGATCGGGCAGGGCACCTGGTATATCGACCGCGGCGATCGCAAGAGCGCGGTCGCGGCGTTGCGTCGTGGCCTCGATCTCGGCATGAGTCACATCGACACCGCCGAGATGTACGGCGATGCCGAACCCGTGGTCGCCGAAGCGATCGCGGGGCGGCGCGACGCGGTGTTCCTGGTCTCGAAGGTGCTGCCGAGCAACGCGTCGCGGCGCGGCACCATCGCCGCCTGCGAGCGTTCGCTGGCACGATTGAAGACCGACCGGCTCGACTGCTATTTGCTGCACTGGCGCGGATCCCATCCGCTACAGGAAACGGTCGCGGCGTTCGATGAACTGGTGGCCTCGGGAAAAATCCGCAGCTGGGGCGTCAGCAATTTCGACACCGACGATCTCAACGAATTGCTCGCGGTTGCCGGCAAAGGCAAGATCGCCTGCAATCAGGTGCTCTATCATCTGCAGGAGCGCGCCATCGAGCACGCGGTGATCCCGTGGTGCGAGCAACACGGCGTCGCGGTGGTGGCCTATTCACCGTTCGGTCATAATGATTTTCCGTCCGCGCGCAGTCCGGCGGGCCAGCTGCTGCAGACCACGGCAGCAGCGCATGGCGCTTCACCGCGCCAGGTCGCGCTGGCCTTTCTGACGCGCCGGTCATCGGTGTTTGCAATTCCAAAAGCCGGAACGCCGGAGCATGCCGCTGACAACGCAGCCGCCGGCGTACTCGTGCTCCGAGACGACGAAATCGCCGCGCTAGACACGGCGTTTCCGCGCGGTCCGAAACCGCGCGGTCTGCCGATGCTGTAGCGGAGTCCCTCGAACCACCCCGCGCTCCCTCATGGTGAGGAGCGCGTCGGGCAGCGCCGTTGCGCTGTCCGGCGCGCGTCTCGAACCATCTGGCACATGACCTGATGCCATCCTTCGAGACGCCGCGCGAAGCGCGCGCGGCTCCTCAGGATAAGGCGAAATTGTGGGCGGCGCGGCGGCACGCCGTGCGCAATCGCGCATATCGGCGTCCCGGTTTCGTGTCTTGTCGATTTCCCCCGATTGGGGTTCTTGGAGGCTCGCCCGAATCGAAAATTATTGCCTCCGAGATTGCCCGTGACACCGCCCCCCGCCGCAGCCGTCAGGCTGGACAGCGTTCCCCTGCCGTTGCCCGAGAAGAAGCCCTCCGCGCGCAAGGCGCCCGCGCGCGCCGATCATCCGTTCAAGGGTATCGCGCTGATCCTCGCCTCGACCGTGTTTCTCGGCGCCTCGGACGTGACCGCGAAATATCTGTCGGCGACGCTGCCATCGGTCGAGATCGCCTGGATCAGGTTCCTGACCTTCGCGTTGATCATGTCGCCGGCGATGTTCCCCGGATCGCCGCTGTTCGCCTTGCGCACCGAACGCCTCGGCCTGCAGCTGATGCGCGGCGCGGCGCTGCTGGGATCATCGCTGTTCTTCATCTCCGGCCTGCGCTATCTGCCGATCGCCGAGGCCTCCGCCACCGGCTTCGTGGCGCCGCTGTTCGTCACCGCGCTGTCGATCGTGTTTCTTTCCGAGAAGGTAGGCGTCCGGCGCTGGCTGGCGACCGCGGTCGGGCTGATGGGCGTGCTGATTATCCTGCGGCCGGGCACGTCGGCGTTTCATGCCGCCGCGTTCTTTCCGCTGGTGTCGGCGCTGGCCTGGGCCTGCACCCTGATCCTGACGCGCATGATGAGCGGGCGGGAACACGTTCTCACCACCATGACTTATTCGTCGATCGCGGGGCTGTGCATTCTCTCGGTGCTGGTCCCGTTCGTCTGGGTCACCCCGACCTGGCATGACATCGCCTTCGGCGTTTTCATCGGCCTGGCATCTACCGCCGGGCAGTGGATCGTGGTGTTGGCCTTTCGTTATGCCGACGCCTCCGTGCTGGCGCCGTTTTCCTACACCCAGTTGCTGTGGGTCAGCCTGCTCGGCTTCCTGGTGTTCGGCGAAGTGCCGGATGCATGGACCATCACAGGCGCCGTCTTCATCGTCGGCAGCGGCCTCTACACCGCGCACCGCGAGCGTGTCAGGCGCTCGCAACTGCTGGCAGTCGAGGGCGAGTCCTCGCCCAACGCTTGATCCCCGGGCCAGCCCCCAAAGCGCCGATCCGTGCGCAGGATGAGAAGCGTCGAGCCACGGCCGTTGCGTGCAGGCAACAGTGGAGCCCGAAAACGCCCGTTTTCGCGTTGAATCATGGGATTCCGCGGCGAGCCGTAAAATTACGGGGAGCCCTGTGCTAGCGTAGCCCCGGACAGCGCCGCAGAGCGCTGGACGACAGGGCTGTGGGGTTGGCGTTGGGTTTTCTATTGCCATTGCGGGTGCGGGGCCGGCTGCGCCGAGGCGTGGCTATGCTGTCATGCGGAGCGGTGCTGGTCGCCGCGGGCCTGGGATCGATTTCCGCCGCGCAGGCGCAAGCGTTCACCTGGGGCGATGTCGGCAGCACCACCAATACGACGGATTACAATCTCGGGACCAACTGGGGAAATCCGCCCGTGGGCGCGCCGCCGGTTGCCGCCGGCCAATCGGCGATCTTCGATGCGACGGGATCGAACGCCATCACGGTAACGACCGGTCCGATTGCGCCGGGCTCATGGACCTTCAACGCAAACTCGCAAAACTATGTCATCGATGGCGCTGCGATAAATTTCGGAATCGCGGGAACCGGTGGCGGCATCATCAACAACGCCAATGCCGGTCAGGCGATTTCGATCTCGAACAACATCGGGGAAACGGTCGCGGGCGTTCAGGTGCAGCAACTCGATAGCAGCGTGCTGACGCTGTCGGGCGCCAACACCTATTCGGGGGGCACCATCATCGGCGCCGGCATACTGCAGGTGACCAACAACAGTTCGGTCGGCTCGGGTGCGGTGACCCTAAACGGCGGCAAGTTTCTGGCCGATGGATTGAGCAATCTGGCGTTCAGCAACAATTTCACGCTCAATGCGCCTGCTTTCGGCAGCGCGGTCGACACCAACGGCGTCGCACTGACGTTCTCCGGGGTGGTCGGCGGTACGGGTGCGCTGACGGTGCTGGACACTTTCGGCGGCGGCACCCTGATCCTCACCAACACCAATACCTATAGCGGCGGGACCACGATCTGCAGCTGTGTGACGCTGCAGCTTGGGACGCTCGCCACCCAGGGCAGCATCGTCGGCGCCGTTACCAACGAAGGCGCCTTGAACATCGTCAATGCCAATACCGCCGGCATCACCTCGATTATCAATGACGGCACTTTCGGTTTTGCCACGACGACCTTTTTCAACGCCAGCTCTGCCAGCAGCATCGCCATCACCAATGACAACGGCGGCGCAACCGCCTTCGGTGTCGCCGCCGGGATCGATACCGCGACGGCCGGCAACGCCGTCATTACCAATAGCAACGGCGGTTCGACGGCGTTCCTGGCGATGACCACGGCCGGCAACGCCACCATCATCAACCAGTCCGGCAGCGGGACCTTCTTTGGTGATTCAAGCACCGCGGGCAACGCCAGCATCACCAACCGGCCTGGCGGCCAGACCATATTCGGAACCCCGGTTGGCACCGATGCTCCGAGCGCCGGTACGGCGACCATTTCCAACGAAATGGGCGGCAGTACCGAATTCAACGCCTTCGCGACCGCCTCTTCCGCCAGTATCACCAATCATGACGGCGGCGGCACCAACTTCTTCGATTCCAGTACCGCCGGCAAAGCGACCATTACCACCAACCATGGCGGCGCCACGTTCTTTCACGACAACGCCGATGGCGGCACCGCGCAGTTCATCACGGTCGGCACCGGCGTTGTCGACTTCGCCGGCAGCCTCGGTCCCAATGGCGACGGCCGGATCAACGCCGGCTCGATCGCGGGCTCGGGAATCTACTACATCGGCGCCGGCAACACTTTGGTGGTCGGCGGCAATAATCTGTCGACCGAGGTCAGCGGCGTGATTGCCGATGATTGCGGCTGTTCGCCGGGACCTGGCTCGCTGGAGAAGGTCGGCACCGGCACGCTCACCCTGTCGGGTACCAACACCTATACCGGTTTGACTTTCGTAAATGCAGGCACCTTGCTGGTGACCGGTTCGATCGCGCCCTCGGCGAGTGTAGCCGTCGAGAACGGCGCGACGCTGGGCGGCACCGGCACGGTTCCGTTCACCACTCTTGCCAGCGGGGCGGTGCTGGCGCCCGGCCTGCCGACCGCGCTCGGCACCCTGACCGTGAACGACCTGCTGCTGTTCTGCAATTGCACGTTCTATGACGTGAAGGTGACATCGACCGGCAACGATCTCACAGTGGTCGTTCCGAATTTCGCCCCGGGAATTGCCAGTCTCGCAGGGGCGGTGCGGGTCAGGTCTCTCGATAACACCTACCGCTTCAGTTCGCCGTACACGATCCTGACGGCGCAGGGCGGCTTTGATAGCGGCTTCGGCCCAACGCAGTTCAATTCGCTGATCGTGCCCACCGGCATCAACGGCGTGCTCAGCTATACCGCAACCGATGTGAACCTGACGCTGGTGTCCGCACTCGGACGGGTAACGGGATTGAACGTCAACCAGCGCAATGTGGGCAACGCGCTCGACGCCGCCTTCAACACGATTGGCAATTCCGGTAATTTGGGCGGCATCTTCAGCGGCAATGTGCCGTTCAACCTCAGCCAGGTTTCCGGCGAGACCGCCACCGGCACGCAGCAGGCTACCTTCGATGCGATGAACCTGTTTCTGGGATTGCTGACCGATCCGTTCATCGGCGGACGCGGCGGATCGAGTGGCGGCCCGGGCGCGACCCCGTTCGCCGCTGAAGCCGCGACCGCCTATGCCGGGAAGAAGTCGAATGCCGCGCGCGACGCCTTCGCCAAGCTCCCGACCAAGGCCGAGGTCGCGCGCAACGACCTGTTCGATCCGCGCTGGAGCGTGTGGGGCAGCGCCTATGGCGGCAGCAGTTCCACCGACGGCAACACGGCGCTGGGATCGAACAACGCCACGGCACGCGCGTTCGGCTTTGCCGCCGGCGCGGACTACCGGATTTCGCCGGCGACATTGGCAGGTTTTGCGTTGGCCGGCGGCGGCACGAATTTTAACGTCAACGGCTTCGGCTCCGGACGTTCGGACCTGTTCCAGGCCGGCGCCTTCGTGCGCCACACCATGGGCAAGGCCTATGTGACGGCTGCTGCCGCCTATGCCTGGCAGGACGTGACGACGGATCGCACCGTTACCGTGGCCGGGATCGATCGGCTGCGCGCGCAGTTCACCGCCAACGCATGGTCCGGCCGGGTCGAGGGCGGCTACCGTTTCGTCACGCCGTGGATGGGCATTACGCCCTATGCTGCCGGGCAACTTACGACTTATAGCCTGCCGGCCTATGCCGAGCAGGTGGTGTCGGGCGCCAACACCTTCGCGCTGAACTACGCGGCCAAAGACGTTACCGCGTCGCGCTCCGAACTCGGCATCCGCACCGACAAATCGTTCGCGATGCAGACCGCGATCCTGACGCTGCGGGGCCGTGCCGCCTGGGCGCATAATTTCAACACCGACCGCAGCATCACCCCGGTGTTCCAGACGCTGCCGGGCGCTGCCTTCGTCGTCAACGGCGCGGCGCAGGCCCGCGATGCCGCGCTGACGACGGCGTCCGCGGAGATGAAGTGGCTGAACGGCTGGTCCGCCGCCGCTACCTTCGAGGGCGAATTCTCCCACGTCACGCGGTCCTATGCTGGCAAGGGCGTTGCGCGCTATACGTGGTGAAGGCCCGGGGCTGAACACGGCAATAACAAGAACGCGAAGGAAACGCCGATGCGCGCAGCCATCTTCAGGAACGGCGAGATCGTGGTCGATGCGCTGCCCGAGCCGAAGCCGGCTTCGGGGCAGGTGCTGGTCAGGACGCTGGCCTGCGGCATCTGCGGTTCCGACCTGCACGCGCGCAAGCATGCGCATCGCATGGTCGAGCTGGCGAAGCATTTCCCCGGGCGCAAGCCGATGGACCTTTCGCGCGACATCGTGTTCGGCCATGAATTCTGCTGCGAGATCCTCGATTACGGGCCGGGTACGGAGCGCAGGCTGAAAGCCGGCACCCGCGTCTGCTCGCTGCCGGCGCTGCTGACGGCGGAAGGCCCGCAGGGCATCGGCTATTCCAACGACAATCCCGGCGGCTATGCCGAGCGCATGCTGCTCAGCGAGGCGCTGCTGCTGGAGGTGCCGAATGGCCTCGCGGCGGAGCACGCCGCCTTGACCGAGCCGCTCGCGGTCGGCGTTCACGCCGTCGCCAAGGCCAATGTGAGGGGCGACGAGGTGCCGCTGGTGATCGGCTGCGGCCCGGTCGGGCTGGCGGTGATCGCGGCGCTGAAGCTGAAGGAGTTGCACCCGATCGTCGCCGCGGATTATTCGCCGGCGCGCCGCGCGCTGGCGGAGAAGATGGGCGCCGACATCGTGGTCGATCCCGCGCGCACGCAGCCTTATGCGACCTGGGCCGAGCATGCCGCGATGTCGCCGGAACAGAAGGCGGCGCGACCGCCATTGCAGGCCCTGTTGCCGGCGCTGAAGCCCGCGCTGATCTTCGAATGCGTCGGCATTCCCGGCCTGATCCAGCAGGTGTTCGAGGGCGCGCCGCGCGACGCCCGCATCGTCGTGGTCGGCGTCTGCATGGAATCCGACCGCTCCGAACCGATGCTCGGCATCATGAAGGAACTGAACGTTCAATATGTGCTGGGCTACACGCCCGACGAATTCGCCCATTCGCTGCGCCTGATCGCGGAGGGGCAAGTCGACGCCGCCGCGCTGGTCACCGCGACTGTCGGGATCGACGGGGTTGCCCAGGCGTTCGCCGATCTCGCCAATCCGGGGCGCCACACCAAGATCATCGTCGAGCCGTGGCGGTAGGCCGCAGCTTCCTCATGGTGAGGAGCGCGTCTTCGCGCGTCTCGAACCATGAGAGCCCGTATCTCTCACCCTTCGAGACGCGTCCAAGTGGACGCTCCCCAGGGTGAGGGCAGTGCGCTATGATGCGCCATGACCCCTGATGATTCCGATCGTCCGCCCGTGCTCGCGCATCAGCGCTTTGTCGATGACCGGGAATCTTTCGCGGGTCTCGATCTGGCGCAGCGCTTCCGGCGCATTCACGACACCAATCTGTGGGGTGCTGTGGCCTCAACATCCGGGCTCGGTTCGGAACTGGACGCCACCGCGGTGCTGCGCGCGGAATTATCAGGGCTTTTTCAAAGGCTCGGCGTGACCTCGCTGCTCGATGCGCCCTGCGGCGATGCCGGCTGGATCAACCAGGCCGATCTCGGCGTGCGCTATGTCGGGGTCGACATCGTGCCTGAACTGATCGCGCGGCTGCGGGACCGCGCCGCGTCAGGCGAAGTCACCGGCGAGTATCATCTCGCCGATATCACGTCGGAACCTCTGCCGCGGTGCGACGCCATCCTGTGCCGGGACTGCCTGGTGCATCTGTCGTTTGCCAATATCGGGCGCGCGGTGGCAAATTTTCAGGCGTCCGGCGCGATGTGGCTGATCGCGACCACGTTCCCGGAATGGCAGGGCAACGCCGACTGCGAGGACGGCGACTGGCGCGCGCTGAATTTTGAGCGCGCGCCGTTCAATTGGGGGCCGCCCGTTGAATTGCTCAACGAGAATTGCCAGGAGGCCGGCGGCGGCTGGCGCGACAAGAGCCTTGGCGTGTGGCGGCTGGCGGAGATTCCATACGGCTAGTTGGCGCACCAGAGGAGGCGGCCGCCGTGGCGTCGCGCAAGCATTCGCCAACTGTCTATTTTGAGGCCGTGGCGATAGAGTGATAAAAATTGAGTGGCAAGGGGAGACGGAACATGATCGCGCTGACCTCAAAGGACGTCCTGCCGGAAGACGGCGCCAGCGGCACGTTGGTGGGGCGGGTCTGGGTGCCTGACCTGGCAGGCCCGGCCGTGGTCGCGGTTCGCCATGACGGCGTGTTCGACGTCAGCGCGCGGTTCTCCACCGTGAGCGCACTGTGCGAGGAAGCCAACCCGGCGGCCGCGCTGCGTGGAACCGCGGGGATGCGGATCGGCGATCTCGACAGCATCGTTGCCAACACGCCGCCCGATCGCCGCGACCGGACAAAACCCTGGCTGCTGGCGCCGCTCGACCTGCAGGTGCTGAAAGCGGCGGGTGTCACCTTCGCGATCTCGATGCTCGAGCGCGTGATCGAGGAGCGGGCGCGCGGCAACCCGGCCTCGGCGGAAGCGATCCGCAAGGAAGTGGTGCGGCTGGTCGGCGACGATCTCACAAAGCTCAAGCCGGGGTCGCCGGAAGCGATGAAGCTGAAGGCGGTGCTGATCGATCAAAACGCCTGGAGCCAGTATCTGGAGGTCGGCATCGGACCCGACGCGGAAGTCTTCACCAAGGCGCCGACGCTGTCCTCGGTCGGAACAGGCATGGACGCCGGCCTGCATCCGAAATCGACCTGGAACAATCCGGAGCCGGAGGTGGTGCTGGCGGTGTCGAGCCGCGGCGCGATTGTCGGCGCGATGCTCGGCAACGATGTCAATCTGCGGGACTTCGAGGGACGCTCGGCGCTGCTGTTGTCGAAGGCCAAGGACAACAACGCCTCCTGCGCCGTCGGCCCGCTGCTGCGGCTGTTCGACACCGGCTTTTCGCTGGACGATGTGCGCAAGATGGACGTCGGATTGACGGTGAAGGGGCAGGACGGTTTCGTGCTCGATGGTCATTCGTCGATCAGCAAGATCAGCCGCGACCCCACCGACCTGGTCGCCCAGACCATCGGGCCGGTGCATCAATATCCCGATGGTTTTGCGCTGTTCCTCGGCACCATGTTCGCGCCGGTGAAAGACCGCGATGCGCCGGGCGAGGGGTTTACGCACAAGCGCGACGATATCGTCACGATATCCGCGCCCCAACTCGGCAAACTGGTCAACCGCATGCGCACCAGCGATGAGTGCGAACCCTGGACCTTCGGCATCGGCGAATTGATGCGAAACCTGGCGAAGCGGAAGATTCTGTAAGGCTGCTTCGCAGGGTGGGCACAGCGTAAGCGTGCCCACCATCTCGCATCGTGCAGGTGATGGTGGGCACGGCGCAAGGGCGCCCTTGCCCACCCTACGGTCCGCGCTGGCAAGCACCCGTCAAGGCATCACGAGCGTAATGACACCGTCTTCGACGGTGCCCGTCTTGATGCCGTCGCGCGCCATCGACTCGATGATGGGCCATTTCTCCCGAAACAGCGCCGACGCCTCATGTATGTCAGGCGCGTCTACCTTGACGCAACAGGCGCGCCGTTCGCCATCGGTCGCGATCTGAAAGAAGAAAGTGTATCCATCCGGCTGCCCATCGCCGTTTATCGAAAGTCGTGCTTGCCGCATTCAGTGTCCCCTGATTTGCGTCGAAACGGGCAGTTGCATTTTCGAATTGGTTTTTCGTGCGGCGCGATTGTGACGCTGGAAATTCACGCGCGGAGTGTTGCAAACATCCAACAGTTGGAACGGGGACTCATCTCACTCCGGTTCCTCCACGTCGTCCCGGACAAGCGAGCGCAAGCGAGTGCTGATCCGGGACCCATACGCCGGGGCGGAAGTTGCATGGCATGATGGTCGACGGCTTCCTTCAACAACAGATGACCGGGATTATGGGTCCCGGCGTTCGCCGGGACGACGGATGATGGAGCGTGGCTCAAACCGGCAGTGCGATGGAATATTTAACCTGGCTTAGCGCAAAACTCGACTCGATCGAGGCGATGCCGTCGAGGCGGGTCAACTTGTTTTTCAGGAACGCTTCGTAGGATGACAGGTCGGCGGCGACCACGCGCAGCAGATAGTCGCGATTGCCGGTCATCAGATAGCATTCCAGCACCTCGTCCCATTTCGAGATCGCCTTGGCAAAGCGGTTGAGGTCTTCCTCCTTCTGCCGCGCCAGTTTGATCGAGATGAAGACGCTGACGTGGAGCCCCAGGGATTTCTGGTCGACGGTGGCGATATAGCGCGTGATGACGCCGCGCTGTTCCAGCAGCTTGACACGGCGATGGCATGGCGACACCGACAGGCCGACCTTGTTGGCCAGTTCCTGCATGGTGGTGCGGCCGTCGGATTGCAGTTGGGTGAGGATCTTGCGGTCGATGGCATCGAGGGCGTGCATTGGGATAGACTCGGTTCACTGGGCTCTGGATTGGGATTTTATCCCAATATTGGCAGGTATGTCGCGGAAATTTGAGATTTTTGAGGGCGGCCAAAGCGTTAATCTTTCCGGATATTTCGCCCTGCCGGGAGTATTGCCATGCCGATCGATCCCGCACGCCTCGAAACCCTGTCCGCGCTGGCCCGCAAGGTGCTGTGGCTGTCGTCGTGGACCATCCACCACGCCAACCACATCAGGCCCAATGCCGACGGGCTCAAGGTCGGCGGCCACCAGGCCTCGTCGGCCTCGCTCGCCACCATCATGTCGGCGCTGTATTTCTCGGTGCTGAAGCCGGAGGACCGCGTTGCGGTGAAGCCGCATGCCAGTCCCGTGTTCCATGCCATCCAGTATCTGTTCGGGCACCAGACCCGCGAGAAGCTGGAAAACTTTCGCGGCTTCAGGGGCGCGCAATCCTATCCGTCGCGCACCAAGGACACCGACGACGTCGATTTCTCCACCGGCTCGGTCGGCCTCGGCGTGGCGCAGACGCTGTTCTCTTCGCTGGTGCAGGATTACGTCAAGGCACATGGCTGGATGAAGGACCGCCCGGAGGGGCGGATGATCGCGCTGGTCGGCGACGCCGAGATGGACGAGGGCAATATCTTCGAGGCGCTGCTGGAAGGCTGGAAGCACGGCCTGCGCAACACCTGGTGGGTGGTCGATTACAACAGGCAGAGCCTCGACGCGGTGGTGCGCGAGGGGCTGTGGGAAAAGTTCGAATCCATGTTCCGCAATTTCGGGTGGGACGTGGTGATCGTGAAATACGGGCGTCTGATGCAGGCGGCGTTCGCCGAGCCCGGCGGCGCGGCGCTGAGAGGCTGGATCGATGCCTGCCCGAACGCGATGTATGCGGCGCTGTGTTTCCAGGGCGGCGCGGCATTTCGAAAACATCTCGACGACGAGATCGGCGACCAGGGCGCGGTGTCGCAGCTGATCGGGCGGCGCAGCGACGACGAGTTGCTGGCGCTGATGTCCAATCTCGGCGGCCATGACATGGCCAGCATGATCGAGGCGTTCGAGTCTGTTGATCACGACCGCCCGGTCTGCTTCATCGCCTACACCATCAAGGGTATCGGCCTGCCGTTCCAGGGCCACAAGGACAACCATGCCGGGCTGATGACGGTGACCCAGATGGAAAAGTGGCGCGTCGCGCAGAACATCCGCGCCGGCCATGAGTGGGAGAAATTCGAGGGTCTCGCGCAGGATCCGGCGGTGCTGGAAGCCTTTCTGGCCGATGCGCCGTTCAACCGCGACGGCCGCCGCCGGCTGACCGCACCCGTCATCGACGTCCCCGAGCGACTGTCCTTCAAGCCATCGCCGCAGATGTCCACGCAGCAGGGATTTGGGCTGGTGCTCAACGAACTCGCACGCGGCGACAGCGCGCTGGCGGCGCGCATCGTCACCGCGTCGCCCGACGTCACGGTCTCGACCAATCTCGGCGCCTGGGTCAACCGCCGCGGGCTGTTCGCGCGCGCCGAGAAGGCCGACCTGTTCCGCAGCGAGAAGATCCCGTCGACCTTCAACTGGGACTTTTCGCCCAAGGGACAGCACATCGAGCTCGGCATCGCCGAGATGAACCTGTTCATCCTGATGTCCGCGCTGGGGCTGTCGCATGCCATCAACGGCGAGCGGCTGCTGCCGGTTGCCACTTTGTACGATCCCTTCATCCAGCGCGGCCTCGATGCCCTGAATTATGCCTGCTACCAGGACGCCCGCTTCATGGTGGCGGCGACGCCATCGGGCATGACGTTGTCGCCGGAAGGCGGCGCGCACCAGTCGATCGCAACGCCGCTGATCGGCATGGCGCAGGATGGCCTCGCCTCGTTCGAGCCGGCCTTCGTCGATGAACTCTCCGTGATGATGGGCTGGGGATTCCAGCACATGCAGCGCGAGGAAACGGGCGAGGGCGGTTCGGTCTATTTGCGGCTGTCGACCCGCACCATCGACCAGCCGCAACGGATCATGACGCCGGAGCTGCAACGCAGCATCACCGATGGCGCCTATTGGTTGCGAAAACCCGGCGAGAACTGCGAGGCGGTGGTCGCCTACACCGGCGCGGTGGCGCCGGAGGCGATCGAGGCGATCGGCCTGATCGGCGAGAGCCGCCGCGACGTCGGCCTGCTCGCGGTGACCTCGGCCGACCGGCTGCATGCGGGCTGGACCTCGGCGCGAAAATTGCGCCGCGACCGCCGTGGGGTGCAACACCTCAGCCACGTCGAAAAACTGCTGGCGCCGCTGCCGCGCGATTGCGGCATCGTCACCGTGATCGATGGCCACCCGGCCACGCTGGGCTGGCTCGGCAGCGTCCGCGGCCACCGCGTCGAGGCGCTCGGCGTCGAGCATTTCGGCCAGACCGGCTCGATTCCCGACCTCTACCGCCACCACGGCATGGACGCCAACGCCATCATCGATGCCGCCGAAAGCCTCACGGCGGGCGCCCCGGTGCGGCACCGCAAAATGGCGGTATAGCCTGTCGTCCCTGCGAAAGCAGGGACCCATACTCCGCGGCGGTAATGGTTTAGAAGGCGTCTATCGTTTGCGCAAAAACGTGAGGACACGGCGTATGGGCCCCGGCGTTCGCCGGGGCGACGGAGCGTCTTGCTTCCATCACGAACCTCACCCTATATTCCGCGCCTGCCGCATCGCGGCGTCCCGCATATGGCGGTTCAATTCCCCCGGCTTTCGTGCAAGGATGCCTGCCGAACGCTCCGTTCCTCCTCCATTTACTTCGAAATAAAGAGGTTTCCGATGGTCAACCGCATGCAATTCTACATCGATGGCGCCTGGGTCGATCCCGCCGTCAAGAAGTCCACCCCGGTCGTCAATCCGGCGACCGAAGAGGCGATGTATGAGGTTGCGCTGGGATCCAAGGCCGACGTCGACAAGGCGGTTGCCGCCGCCAGGCGCGCCTTCGAGACCTATTCGCAGACCAGTCGCGAGGAGCGCGTCGCGCTGCTGACCAAGGTCATGGAGGTCTACAAGACCCGCATGAAGGACATCGGCGCCGCCGTGTCCGACGAGATGGGCGCGCCGCTGCCGATGGCGGAAAGGCTGCAGGCCGGCGCCGGCCTCGGCCATATTGCCTCCACCCTGGAAGTGCTGAAGAACTATCATTTCGAGGAACCGGTCGGCTCCGCCATGGTGGTGCGCGAGCCCGTCGGCGTCATCGGCATGATCACGCCGTGGAACTGGCCGCTCAACCAGATCGCCTGCAAGGTGGCGCCCGCGCTCGCCGCCGGCTGCACCATGATCCTGAAGCCGTCGGAATTCACCCCGACCTCGGCGCTGATCTTCGCGGAAATCCTCCATGAAGCCGGCGTGCCGAAGGGCGTGTTCAACCTGATCAACGGCCTCGGGCCCGAGGTCGGCGCCGCCATGAGCGAGCATCCCGACATCGACATGATCTCGTTCACCGGCTCGACCCGCGCCGGTGTCGATGTCGCCAAGCGTGCCGCCCCCACGGTCAAGCGCGTCAGCCAGGAACTCGGCGGCAAGTCGCCGAACGTCATCCTGGAAGGCGCCGACCTCGCCAAGGCCGTCACCGGCGGCGTCATGCACATGTTCAACAATTCCGGACAGTCCTGCAACGCGCCGTCCCGCATGATCGTGCCGCTGTCGAAGATGAAGGAAGTCGCCGCGATCGCGAAGAGCGTGGCCGACAAGACCAAGGCGGGCGATCCCCGCGCCGAAGGCACCACCATCGGCCCGGTCGTATCCCGCATCCAGTGGGACAAGATCCAGACCCTGATCCAGAAGGGCATCGACGAAGGTGCCACTCTGGTCGCCGGCGGCCCCGGCCTGCCGGAAGGCGTCAACAAGGGCTTCTACGTGCGCCCGACCATCTTCGCCGACGTCACCAACGACATGACGATCGCGCGGGAGGAAATCTTCGGACCCGTGCTCACCATCCTCGGCGCCAAGGACGAGGAAGACGCCGTCAAGATCGCCAACGACACGCCGTATGGCCTGGCCGGTTATGTCTTCGCCGATACCGTCGAGCATGCCCGCAAGGTCGGTCGCCGGATCCGCGCCGGCAACGTCAACCTGCAGGGCCAGCCCAACGACCGCACCGCGCCGTTCGGCGGCTACAAGCAGTCCGGCAACGGCCGCGAGTGGGGCAAGTACGGCCTGGAGGAATATCTCGAGGTGAAGGCGGTCGCGGGTTACAACGCCGCGTAAGTTCTGCACGAGAGAGAATGCAGCGCCGGGGCGGATCATCCGCCCCGGCGTTTTTGCGTTTGGGTGTGACGCGTCAACAAACTCGATGTCGTCCCTGCGAACGCAGGGACCCATAACCCCGGTCGTCTGTAGTTGCGCAAGGTCTCTGACAAATTGCCCGAACGAGGTGCCACGGCGTATGGGTCCCTGCGTTCGCAGGGACGACAGCTGGGGTGTTGCTATCCCCCCGGCGCGCCCTGCGTGTTGACATACAGCGCGTAGATCGACTGGCTCGCGGCCATGAACAGCCGGTTGCGCTGCAGTCCGCCGAAACACAGATTGGCGCAGCGTTCGGGCAGCGCGATGCGGCCGATCATGACGCCGTCGGGCGCGAACACCACGACGCCGTCGAGTTCGGGATCGCCCATGCCCCAGCCGCACCACAGATTGCCGTCGATGTCGGCGCGCATGCCGTCGGGGGTACCGGGGCCGGCGTCGACGAAGGTGCGCTTGTTGGAAAGTTTTTCGCCGCTGGCTGAAACGTCATAGGCCAGAATCCTGCGGGTCGGCACGCCGCGGGATTCGATGATGTAGAGAATTTTTTCGTCCGGCGAGAAGCACAGCCCGTTCGGCCCCAGAATGCCCTCGGCGACGATGCTGGCTTTGCCGGTGGCGCCATCGATCCGGTAGACGTTCATGTCGATCTCGGACTCGGCCTTGTAGCCCTCGTAATTGCCGAGGATGCCGAACACGGGATCGGTGAACCAGATCGAGCCGTCGGATTTTACGATGACGTCGTTCGGCGAATTGAGCCGCTTGCCGTCGAAGGAATCCATCAGCACGGTGATGGCGCCGTCATGCTCGGTTCGGATGACGCGACGGCCGCCATGCTCGCAGGTGACCAGACGGCCTTGGCGGTCGCGGGTGTTGCCGTTGGCGAAACCGGACGGCTTGCGGAACACGCTGACCGCGCCGGTTTCCTCCTCCCACTTGATGATGCGCTGGTTGGGAATGTCGCTGCACAGCAGATAGCGCCCGTCGCCGAACCACACCGGGCCTTCGGCCCAGCGCAGCCCCGTGGTCAGCCGTTCCACCGCCGAGAGTTTCCACCAGTATTTTTCGAAGCGCGGATCGAGCGCGTGAATGGCGGGATCGGGATAACAGGTCGCCGGCTGCCAGCCGGCGCGGGGTAAAGCCTCGGACATTTGCTGTTCTCGTTGCTGTTGCGTTTCCTCGCGGGTCCGTCTTGCTATCATCCGTGCGGTTTGGCAGCAAGCAACCGATGCTTCACCCGTCATTGCGAGCGCAGCGAAGCAATCCATCGCGCCACGGGCAGGAAAGCTGGATTGCTTCGTCGCAAGTGCTCCTCGCAATGACGTTGAGAGAGTCTTGTTGCATCGCATTCAGCGCGCCATACTCGTCTCAAATCATAAGAACGAGGAAATGAAATGCCACGCATATTGATGACCGGCGCCGCGGGCGGCATCGGCACGAGCCTCCGCAAGCTGCTGCCGCCGGTCTATCCGGACCTGCTGCTGAGCGATTTGAAGGCGCCGGACGATCTCGGCGCGAACGAAAAATTCAAGACCGCCGATCTGGCGGATCTCGCGCAGGTCGAGGCGATCTGCGAGGGCGTCGACGGCATCCTGCACTTTGGCGGCCATTCGGTGGAAGGCACCTGGGACCAGATCCACCAGTCCAACATCATCGGCTGCTACAATCTGTTCGAGGCCGCGCGCAAAAAGGGCGTCAAGCGCGTGGTGTTCGCGTCGTCGAACCACGCGGTCGGCTTCTATCCGCGCCATCACCGCATCGGCACCGATGTGACGCCGCGGCCGGACAGCCGCTACGGCGTCAGCAAGGTGTTCGGCGAAGCGGTCGGCGCGCTCTATGCCGACAAGCACGGGCTCGGCGTCACCTGCCTGCGCATCGGCAATTTCGGCGAAGTGCCGCTGGATCACCGCCGGCTCTCGATCTGGCTGAAGCCGGAAGACCTGGTGCAGCTCTGCCGGATCGGGCTCGATCATCCCGACATCCATTTCGAAATTCTGTACGGCGCGTCCTACAACGAGCGTAGCTGGTGGGACAATCACCGCGCCTACGACCTCGGCTATCGCCCGACTGGCCGCGGCGAGGATCATCGCGAGCACGCGATGGCCGAGCAGGCCAGACTCAAGCCCGATCCCGTCGGCGACTTCTACCAGGGCGGGGCGTTTTGCGGCATGGAGTTCGATGGCGACATGAGCAGGATTGTCGACTGGAAGTGACGGTCGTTAGTTTGCGCCCTTCTCCCCCGCGATCCGTTCGAGATAATCCGACTTGCTGAACTGCATGTGGTCGACGCTGAGCTGCGCCAGCGCCCAGTTGTCACGGCCACGCAGCAGTTCGATCATGAATTCGTGCTGGCGGCGCGACAGGGCCAGGCCCTCTGCATCGGCGAGATTTTTCGCCCGCATCGGCAGGGTCAGGTTCATGTAATCCTGCAGCGAGCGCACCAGATAGGGATTGCCGCAGGCGGAGAACAGCGCGACGTGAAAGGCGTCGTTGGCTTCATGGATGCCGCGGAGGTCCTGCGCGTCGGCTTTGACGCAATATTGCCGCTGCAGCTCGGTGAGCTGCTCGATCAGGCTTGCGGGCGCGGGCAGGGCGATCATCAGCGCCGTCTGCCGCGTCAGCATTTCCCGCACCTCGTAGATCTGCCGGACCTCCTCGCTGGAATAGCAGCGCACGGTGGCGCCGATGTTCTTTTCGCGCAGCACGATGCCCTGGCGCTCCAGCTGGAACAGGCCTTGCCGGACGAAATGCCGGCTGGCGCCGTAACGCGCCATCAAGGTGTCCTCGACCAGCCGCGAGCCCGGCGCGAAGCGGCCGAAGATGATGTCTTCCTCGAGCCGGCGGATCACGTCGGCCTGTTCTTCCTCGCGCGAGAGCGCGGACATTTCCGGTGACGCCGCCTGTGCTTTCATGGGCACTCGCTTCGGATCAATCGCTCAAGTCAGCACGGCGCGGCGTTCATTGTCAATAATGGCGGCTTGCGGTTGGCATTTTCGACCGGCCGACCATGATGATTATCAAACATTGACAATAATTCTGCGGACTTCATAAGTGGGGGGAAACAGGGCGACAAGGAATAGTCACGATGGCGGACGGGCTGCGCAAGGGTTTGACCAGTTACGGCGACGCCGGCTTTTCGCTGTTCCTGCGCAAGGCCTTCATCAAGGCGATGGGCTATTCCGACGACGCGCTGAACCGCCCCATCGTCGGCATCACCAACACCCACAGCGATTACAATCCCTGCCACGGCAACGTGCCTGACATCATCGAGGCGGTGAAGCGCGGCGTGATGCTGGCGGGCGCGATGCCGATGGTGTTTCCGACCATCTCGATCGCCGAGAGTTTTGCGCATCCGACCTCGATGTATCTGCGCAATCTGATGGCGATGGATACCGAGGAGATGATCCGCGCCCAGCCGATGGATTCCGTGGTCGTGATCGGCGGCTGCGACAAGACCTTGCCGGCGCAGATCATGGCCGCGGTCAGCGCCGATCTTCCGACCGTCGTCATTCCGGTCGGGCCTATGGTGGTCGGGCATCACAAGGGCGAGGTGCTGGGCGCCTGCACCGATTGCCGGCGGCAGTGGGGGAAATACCGCGCCGGCGAAATCGACGATGTCGAGATCGAGGCGGTCAACGGCCGGCTCGCGCCGTCTGTCGGCACCTGCATGGTGATGGGCACGGCCTCGACGATGGCCTGCATCACCGAAGCTCTGGGCCTGTCACTGCCGATGAGCGCGACGATCCCGGCGCCGCATGCCGAGCGCTTTCGCTCCGCCGAAGCCAGCGGCAAGGTCGCGGCCGAGATGGCGAAGGCCAAGGGGCCGAAGCCCAGCGAGTTCCTGACCAAGGCGTCGTTCCGCAACGCGCAAGTGGTGCTGCAGGCCATCGGTGGGTCGACCAACGGTCTCATTCATCTCACCGCGATCGCCAACCGCACCGAGCACCGTATCGATCTCGAAGATTTCGACGAGCTCGGCCGCGAGGTGCCGGTGCTGATCGACCTGAAGCCGTCGGGCGATCATTACATGGAGCATTTCCATCATGCCGGCGGCCTGCCGAAACTGATGGCGCAGCTTGGCGACCTCATCGACCTCGATGCCAAAACCATCACCGGCGCGACCTTGCGCGATGTCGTCGCCGCCGCCGAGGAAGTGCCGGGACAGGATGTGATCCGGGCCCGACAGAGCCCGATCAAACCGGAGGGCGCGATGGCGGTGCTGCACGGCAATCTCGCGCCGCGCGGTGCCGTGATCAAGCATTCGGCGGCGAGCCCGAAATTGCTGCAGCACACCGGCCGCGCCGTGGTGTTCGAATCCGTCGAGGACATGACGCTGCGGGTCGACGATCCCGATCTCGACGTCAACGCCGACGACGTGCTGGTGCTGCGCAATGCCGGCCCCAAGGGCGCGCCGGGCATGCCGGAAGCGGGCTATCTGCCGATTCCGAAAAAGCTGGCGCGCGGCGGCGTCAAGGACATGGTGCGGATCTCGGACGCGCGGATGAGCGGCACCGCGTTCGGCACCATCGTGCTGCACATCACGCCGGAATCCGTGGTCGGCGGCCCGCTGGCGCTGGTGCGGAACGGCGACATGATCCGTCTCGACGTCGCCAAACGCAGCATCGATCTCTTGGTCGATGCCGCCGAGCTCGCCAAGCGGCAGGCCGCGCTGGCGCCCGCCACCGCGCCGGAATGGGCCAGGCGCGGCTACGCGCACCTGTTCAACGAGACCATCCTGCAGGCCGACGAAGGCTGCGATTTCGATTTCATGCGCGGCCAGGGGAAGGATTAGTAGTGTCAACGTCGTCCCTGCGAACGCAGGGACCCATACCGCGTTGACCTCTCGGTGGGAGCGATATGGTTGATGCCTTCTGAAATAATTGACGCCTGTGGTTATGGGTCCCTGCGTTCGCAGGGACGACGAGGGGAGAGAGCGTCCGCTACTTCCCCTTGCTCGTGAATTTCTTCACCGCCACGCGAAAATCATCCGTGTGCATGGCGTCGATGATCTTGGTTTCCTCGGCATCGAGCTGCTGTTTGGTCGGGGTGACCGCGGCCTGGTAGACCAGCGACTTGGTGCCCGCGATGGCGGCCGGCGGATTCTGCGCCAGCCGTTCGGCGAATTTTCGCGATTCCGCTTTCAGCTCGGCCGCCGGCACGACTTTGGCGACCAGACCCCAATCATACGCCTGCTGTGCGGAGAAGCTGTCTTCGCTGAGAAATATCTGCAACGCGCGCCGGACGCCGACGGTGCCGACCATCCCGACGGTGCTGCCGCCATCCGGCGAGACGCCGATCTTGGCATAGGCCGGCGTGAAGCGGGCGGTATCGGCTGATATGCAGAGGTCGGCGACGAAGGCGAGGCCCATGCCGGCGCCGGCCGCCGAGCCGTGAACGCTCGACAGCACGATTTTCGGCATCCGCCTGACGGTCTCGATGAAGGCGTGATAATGTTTGAGCAGTTCGCCGACCACGGGCGCGATGGTGTCCGCTTCGGCGGCGGCCCCAATGGTCTGCAGATCGCCGCCGGCACTGAAGGCGCGGCCTTCGCCCTCGATCACCAGCACCCGGATGTCGTCATTGGCCTCGACCTCGGCGCCGAGCTGTTCGAGCTTTTTGGCGATCGAAAGGTCGATCGAGTTGAAGGCGCCGGGCCGGTTGAGCGTGATGGTGGCGATCGGACCGTCGATCCTGAGCAGCGCCGGATCGTCGGGCAGGGAGGCAGTCGCCGGATCGGGTGTCGGCATTGCGGGGGACCTCGGGGGTTTAAGGGCGCGGGCATTTAAATCGCAGAAGGGGACAGGTGACAATCCCGCCGAAGTCTGCGAGGCTTGTTCCAGCCCTCATGCACGAGCCATGAGGTCGAGCGATGCCTCCGTCCTGCACGACGCGGCCACGAGCGCCGCAGCCCGGGATCAGGTGGGCAAGCACCAAATCGGCTGATATTAAGGAGATGACATGGGTAATCCCTGTGCCCTTCCAGTTGGGCTGTCCCGATGACGCAGGGAACGGTCGTCATTGTCGGAGCCGGCCACGCCGGTTTTCAGGTCGCGGCGTCGTTGCGCCAGCACGGCTTTGCCGGGCGCGTCTGCCTGCTCAACGATGAAGCCCATCTGCCGTACCAGCGACCGCCGCTGTCGAAGGCCTATTTGAAGGGTGAGGGACGGCCGGACAGCCTGATGTTCCGGCCGGACAAGTTTTATCGCGATCAGACCATTGAATTGATCGCCGATCGCGCCGTCTCGATCGATCGCGGCGCGCGAAAGTTGCAACTCGCATCGGGCGCCTCGCTCGATTACTGGCACCTGGTGCTGGCGACCGGCGCACGCAATCGCCTGCTCGACATTCCCAATGCCGGTCTCGAGGACGTGCGTTATCTGCGGACGCTCGATGAAAGCGAGACGTTGCGCCAGCGGATCGCGTCGGGGAAGGGCGTCGTCGTGATCGGCGCCGGCTTCATCGGGCTGGAATTCGCCGCTACCGCGCGGGCCAAGGGCCTCGAGGTGGATGTGATTGAACTCGGCGCCCGCGTCATGGCGCGCGCGGTGACCGCGGAAATCTCGGAATATTTTCAAGCCAGGCACACCGCGGCCGGTATCCGCATCCATCTCGGTGTGCAGGCCACCGCCATCGAGGGCGACGGCGGCCGCGTCACCGGGGCCAGCCTCAGCGACGGCCGTCATATACCGGCAGACCTGGTCGTGGTCGGCGTCGGTGTCCTGCCCAATGTCGAGCTGGCGGGTGAGGCCGGCCTGAAGGTGGCGTCAGGCATCATCGTCGATGAACAATTGCTGACGTCGGATCCCGATATCTCGGCGATCGGCGACTGCGCGCTGTTCGCAAGCCCGCGCTTCGGCGGCTCGCTGCGGCTGGAGTCGGTGCAGAACGCCACCGATCAGGCGCGCTGCGTGGCGGCTCGGCTGACCGGCGATGCCAGGACCTATGACGGTCTGCCATGGTTCTGGAGCGACCAGGGCGATGACAAGCTGCAGATTGCCGGCCTGACCACCGGCTACGATCGCGTGGTGGTGCGCGGCGACCCGGCGCAGCGATCGTTCTCGGCCTTCTGCTATAAATCCGGGCAGCTTGTCGGCGTCGAGTCCGTCAACCGCGCGTCGGATCACGTGTTCGGACGCAAGATCCTGGCGCTGGGCCGTTCGATCGAGCCGGAACAGGCGGCGGATTTGAGTTTCGATCTGAAGGCGGCCCTTACTTAAGTTGGCTTTGCCGCCACTTGCATCCGAACTTCATATCGGCGACGTTGTCGACTGAGGGCCCGTCAACGAGGTCCCGGTAATGATTTTGAAGGGGAGCGAATCATGTCCGTTTGGACGCGCCGTGCAGTCTTGTCGACGGCATTCATCATCGCAGCAGCCATTGCAGGACCGGCTTCGGCCCAGACCAAGCTGAAATGGGCGCATGTCTACGAGGTCGCCGAACCCTATCATACCCAGGCGCTGTGGGCCGCCGAGGAAATCAAGAAGCGCACCTCCGGTCGCTATGAAATCTCGGTGTTTCCGGCGTCCCAGCTCGGCAACGAGAACCAGATCAACGAGGGTCTCGGCCTCGGCACCGTGGACATGATCTACACCGGCACGTCGTTCGCCGGCTCGATCCACAAGCCGCTGGCGATTTCCGGCGCGCCGTTCATGGTGCGCGATTTCAATCACTGGAAGTCCTACCGCGACAGCAAGCTGTTCCGCGACATCGCCAAGGGCTACGAAGACAAGACCAGGCACAAGATCGTGGCGCTGACCTATTACGGCGAGCGCATGGTCACCGCCAACAAGGAAATCAAGAAGCCCGAGGACATGAAGGGCATGAAGCTGCGCGTGCCGCCGGCGCCGCTCTATCTGATGCTGGCGAAATCGGTCGGCGCCAACGCCACGCCGATCGCGTTCGCCGAGGTGTACCTCGCGCTGCAGCAGGGCACCGTCGACGGCCAGGAGAACCCGCTGCCCACCATCATGGCCAAGAAGTTCTACGAGGTGCAGAGCCACGTCATGCTGACCGGGCACATCATCGAATCGCTGCTGACCATCACCGGCACCCATGTCTGGTCGAAACTGTCGGATGCCGACAAGAAGGTGTTCGAGGAAGTGCTGGTGCAGGCGGCGGCCAAGTCTTCGGATCAGATTCGTGAGTCCGAGCAGAAGATCGCGGACGAACTGCGCAAGCTCGGCAAGACCGTGGTCACGGTCGATCGCGAAGCGTTCCGGAAGGCGGCGATCCCGCTGCACAACGATGCCTCGGCCGGCGCCGGCTGGAGCCGGGCGGAATACGACGCCCTGCAGGCGCTGAAGTAATAGCTCTCAGCTCGTCGTCCCGGCGAACGCCGGGACCCATACGCCGTGTCGTTTCGGTAGCGCAAGGTCGCAGAGACCTTTTGTCCACCCGGGCGCCGCGGCGTATGGGTCCCCGCTTTCGCGGGGACGACACCGAGAAATATGCGAGACTCTCCGCCATGAACACCAACCCCAAATCCACCAACGCCACGCCGCTCGACGACGTCCATTTGATCGTCGTCGAGGACGAAGAGGTCGTGATCGAGCACCATCCGGAGGACTGGATCGCATTCGTGCTGTTCTGGGCGCTCGCCTTCATCGTCTTCCTGCAGTTCTTCACCCGCTATATCCTCAACGACAGCCTGGCCTGGACCGAGGAGATCGCGCGCTACGGCCTGATGTCGCTGGCGTTCATCGGCGGCGCGGTGGTGACGCGCAAGAAGGCGCATATCGCGGTCGAGCTGGTGTCGAATCTGATGGGTCCTGGCCCCGTTCGGGCTGCGCTGCTGGCGCTGGTCGATTTCATCACCCTCGGATTCATGGGCCTGCTGGCGTATTTTTCGGTGACGATCGTCGAACGCATGCATTCGCAGCCGATGACCGTGTTCGACATGCCGATGAGTCTGGTCTACGGCCTCGTCGGCCTCGGCTGCTTCATGATGCTGGCGCGCCAGCTCCAGGTTGTCTGGAGAAACGCCCGCGACGGCTGGCGGCGGGCGCCCGACGTCGCCGATCAAATTCACGCCGATTGAAAGCCGGGTTGACCGATGCCGATCCTGATTTTCGTCTTCTTTGCGACCCTGCTGGCCGGAATTCCCGTGTTCATCGCGCTGGCGTTCTCGTCGCTGCTCTACACCCACTTCATCGCGGGGATTCCCGATTTCGTGATCCTGCACCGGATGGCGGGGGGGCTCGACAGTTTTCCGCTGCTGGCGGTGCCGTTCTTCATTCTCGCCGGCAATTTGATGAACTCCGCGGGGATCACCAACCGCATCTATGACTTCGCGGTGGCGACCTGCGGCTGGATGAAGGGCGGGCTCGCCCACGTCAACATCTTCGGATCGGTGATCTTCGCCGGCATGTCCGGCACCGCGATTGCCGACGCCGCCGGCCTCGGCACCATCGAGATCAAGGCGATGAGGGACCACGGCTACAGCACTGAATTCGCGGTCGGCGTCACCGCGGCCTCCGCCACGCTCGGTCCGATCATTCCGCCGTCGCTGCCGTTCGTGATTTACGGCATGATGGGCAACGTCTCGATCGGCGCGCTGTTTCTCGGCGGCTTCATCCCCGGCGTCGTCATGACGCTGTTCATGATGCTCTATGTCAGCTATTGCGCGCGGCGTTACGGCATGGGCCGCGATCAGTCGTTTCGCTGGGACGTTCTGTTCAAGACCTTCATCGCGGCTCTGCCGGCGCTGATGACGCCGATTATCATCGTCGGCGGCATGACCTTCGGCTGGTTTACGCCGACTGAAGCCGCGATCGCGGCCTGCACCTGGGCGCTGATGCTCGGCATCTTCCTGTACCGTTCGCTGTCGCTGAAGCAGTTCTACAAGGTTACGATGGACACCATCGAGACCACGTCCGGTGTGCTGCTGATCGTTGCCGCGGCCTCCCTGTTCGGCTGGGTGCTGACGACGACGCGCCTGACGGAAGCCGGCGCCGAGGCGCTGCTGCAGCTGACCGACAACAAATACATCATCCTGCTCCTGATCAACGTGCTGCTGCTGATCGTCGGCTGCTTCCTGGAACCGATCGCCTCGATCAGCATTCTGGTGCCGGTGCTGATGCCGATCATCCTCAAGGTGGGTATCCACCCGGTTCATTTCGGTGTGGTGATGACGCTCAATCTGATGATCGGACTGTTGCATCCGCCACTCGGCATGGTGCTGTTCGTCTTGTCGAGAATTGCAAAACTGTCGATCGAGCGCACCACCATGGCGATTCTACCCTGGCTGATACCGCTCATGATGTCGCTGATCGCGATCACGATGATCCCCGAACTGACGCTGTGGCTGCCGCGCACCATGGGAATGTTGAAATAGCTGTCGTCCCTGCGAACGCAGGGACCCATACGCTGAGGCCTTGCGGTAAGGCAATATGGTAGAGACTTTTTGTAGTAATTGAAGCCGGTGGTTATGGGTCCCCGCGTTCGCGGGGACGACTCGCGGAGATAGCGATTTCCATTTCAACCTCTGCTGCCGTCGGCATCGACGGCGCGGCGCCCATCCGCTGCACGCAGATCGAGGCCGCTGCGTTGGCGTAAGCCAGCGCGTCGCCTATTGAGTTGCCGCCAGCGAGCTGCGCGGCGACCGCGCCGACAAAGCAATCGCCGGCGCCGGTGGTATCGACAGCCTTCACCGTTCGGCCCGCAACGATCGTTGGTTCGCCGTTGACGAGCGCCAGCACGCCGCGCTTGCCCAGGGTCACGCAAATGACGCTGTCCTTGCCGATCGGCAGCGAACGCGCGGACGTGATGTAGCGCGCGGGATCGTCGGTGTCGCGAAGCTCGGTCTTTGTCAGGAAGCCGAGTTCGGTTTCATTGAGGACCAGGATATCGACGAGTTCGAACAGCTCGGCGTCGAATTCGACGGCGGGTGCCGGATTGAGGATGGTGGTGGCGCCGGCGGCACGGGCGCGTTTGAAGAAGGCGCCGATCGTGGGCAGCGGAATCTCGAACTGGCTGACCGCGATGTCGCCCCTGGCGAGGACAGGCGAGGCGACATCGGCGGCGCTCACCAGCGCATTGGCGCCGGGAATGACGACGATGGTGTTGTCGGCATTGGCTGCCGTGATGACCGCCGTTCCGGTATGGGCGCCGGCGGTTGCCTGCACGAAACCCAGGTCGACTCCCTGTGTGGCGAGAAACGCCATCAACTGATCGCCGAACGCATCCGTGCCGAGCCGGCCGATCAGCGTCGTCGGGGCGCCGAGCTTTGCGGCGGCAACCGCCTGGTTGGCGCCTTTGCCGCCGGGAAAGTAGAGCAGCGCGGTGCCGGAGACGGTCTCGCCGATGCGGGGATGCCGGTCGGTCGTCGCCACCACATCCATGTTGATGCTGCCGGCGACGAATACGGAACCCATGCCTTGTCCCCAGGAAGTCCGACGAGAGGTGATGCGAGAGGTGATCAGACCCGGACACCAAACTCCTGCCTGACGGCTTCGATGTCGGGCAGCGTCGGCAATCCGGCTTCGTTGCCGAGCCGCTGGATCTTGTAGGTCGAGGCCGCTCGCGCGAACTCGAAATGGTCGTGCCAGCTTTTGCCGGGATTGGCGAGATAGGAATAGACATAGGCGCCATGGAACACGTCGCCGGCGCCGTTGGTGTCGAGCACGCGCTCGCGCGGGATCGGCAGCGCGGGGAGGGTGTGAACCGCGCGGGTCTCGTCATACCAGAGCAGACCTCTTTCACCGAGGGTGACGCCGCCGACCCGGCAGCCGCGGCTCTTGAGATAATCCAGCATCTTCTCAGGCGTCATATCCATCTGCTCGCACAGCCGCTCGGCGACGATGGCGACGTCGATGAATTCCAGCAGCTCGTGGGTGTTGGTGCGCAGGCCGCCGCCGTCGAGCGAGGTCAGGATCCCGGCCTCGCGGCACAGTCTGGCGTAGTGGATCGCGGCGTCCGGCTGGTGGCCGTCTACATGCAGCGCGCGGCAGCCGCGGAGGTTCAACAGCGGGAAGGGATGGATATGCTCGTCGTCGCGGCAGCGCACGATCGCGCGCTTGCCGTCCTTCGGCATGATGAAGGACAGCGACGAGGAATTGACCTTGCGCGGATGGATCGAGATGCCGTACTTCGCGCTCATGTCCTGGAACATGCGTCCCAGCCAGTCATTGGCGACCGTGGCGATCAGGTCGGGAATGATGCCGAGCTTGGCGCAGCAGAATGCGGCGGTGACCGCGTTGCCGCCGAACGAGACCGCGTAGGCGGAAGCGACATGCTTCTCGTCGCCGGTCGGCATATGGTCGGTGATGAAGGTAACGTCGATATAGGTCTGTCCGATGAAGAGCGCCTGCATAAATCTGTCCGTGGTGGCTGAGGGGTGGTCCCGGCCGGCAGCGATACATTAGCACCGTATATGGCGGATTATTCGCTGAAATTATTCGCAAGCGTGCCACCTTAATCGCTTGAGATAACCGCAGGGCGGGACTACGACCGTGCTGAAGTGTCGTCGGCGTGCAGCCGGGCTAACGGCCTGTGCCGCTCCGGGTTCCTGCCAGCAGGACAAAAGGGGAGGGAACGATGACCGTCTATTCCGGTCCGGTGTTCGAGATGGCGGTCAACCAGTTCGGGGTGATCGCCAATCATCTGTCGATCCCGATGGACGAGCGCGACCGTCTGCTGCTGCCGAAGCGGGCGGTGATCATCTCCTGTCCGATCCATCGCGACGACGGCTCGATCACGGTGTTCGAAGGCTACCGGGTGCAGCATCACCTCACGCTCGGCCCGACCAAGGGCGGCACAAGGTTTGCCCCGTCCGTCGATATCGGCGAGGTGGCGGCGCTGGCGATCTGGATGAGCTGGAAATGCGCGCTGGTGGGGCTGCCCTATGGCGGCGCCAAGGGCGGCGTCCGCGTCGACCTGTCCACCATTTCGAAGCGCGAACTGGAGTCGCTGTCGCGGCGCTACATGCAGGAAATGATCCCGTTCGTCGGGCCGCATACCGACGTGATGGCTCCGGACATGGGCACCAACGAGCAGGTGATGGCCTGGTTCATGGACACCTATTCGATGTATCAGGGCCGCACCGTGACCGAGATCGTCACCGGCAAGCCGGTGGCCTCCGGCGGCACGCTGGGACGCCGCGAAGCCACCGGGCGCGGCGTTGCGCATCTCGCCAAGCGCGTGCTGAATGAATTATCGATCAGCCTGAATGGCGCCACCGCCGTGATCCAGGGCTTCGGCAATGTGGGCTCCCACGCGGCGCTGGAGTTGCGGCAATTCGGCCTCAAGGTGATCGCGGTCAGCGATCACTCCGGCGCGCTGCACGATCCCGCCGGCCTCGATATCCCGGCGCTGATGCGGCACGCCGGCAAGCACGGCAGCATCGCCGGCTTTTCCAGCCAGCTGCAATTCGATCCCGCCGATATCCTGACGCTGCCCTGCGACGTGCTGGTGCCGGCGGCGATGGAACGCGTGATCGACGCCAAGGTTGCGGAAAACCTGAAATGCCGGGTGCTGGCGGAAGGCGCCAACGGCCCCACCACGCCGGACGCCGACCTGGTGCTACAAAAACGTCAGGGCGAAATCTTCCTGATTCCCGACGTCCTCTGCAACGCTGGCGGCGTCATTGTCAGCTATTTCGAATGGGTGCAGGACCTGCAGCAGCTGTTCTGGGAAGAAGAGGAAGTGATGCGGCGCGAATATCAGATCCTCGACCGCGCTTTCGATACGATGGTGGCGCGCTCCAGGGCCGACAACATCCCGCACCGGACCGCCGCCATGGCGATCGGCGTGGAAAAAGTCCGGGCCGCCAAGAACACCCGTGGACTTTTTCCATGATCAGCGGGCTCGACCACGTCGTCGTTCTGGTCAGCGACCTCGCTGCCGCCGCTGCTTCCTGCCAGACCCTGTTCGCGCGTAAGCCGGCGTGGCGCAGCAGCGGCGACGGCGCCGCGCGGGTGCTGTTCACGCTCGACAACATGACGCTGGAACTGATGGCGCCCGCCGGCGAGGGCGCCACCGCGGAGCGGATCCGCGCCGTCATTGCCAAGCAGGGCGAGGGGCTGGCAAGTCTGTGCTTCCGCACCATTGATATTGACAAGATGCATCGCCGGCTGGAGCGACTGTCGCTCAAGCCCGAGCCGGTCGCGGAGGCCGACAGCCAGGATACCGAGACCGGCGCCACGCTGTCGTGGAAGCGGACCCGGGCTGCGACCGATGCCACGCGCGGCGTGCGGTTGTTCTTCCTCGAACTGGCGAAGGAGCGCCCGCTCTCGGTGCGCACCGAGGTGGCCTCGATCTCCGCGATGGACCATGTCGTGGTCGCGACCGGCGATCCCGAACAGGCTGCAGCACTGTACGGCGCGCGGCTCGGCCTCGACATGCGGTTCGACCGTTCGCATCCGGACTGGGGCCGGCTGATGTTCTTTCGCTGCGGCGACCTCGTCGTCGAGATCGTGCACCGGCCCGGCAACGATCTCGATGCCACGCGCGACCGGCTGTGGGGCCTGAGCTGGCGCGTCGCCGATGCCGATGCAACACGGGCCCGGCTCGCCGCCGCCGGCGTCGATGTCTCCGAGGTGCGCACTGGCCGCAAGCCGGGCACGCGGGTACTCACCGTGCGCAGCGGCACCTGCGGCATCCCCACGCTGCTGGTGGAGCGAACGGCGGCGGGGTGAGCATTCCGTCATTGCGAGGAGCCGCAGGCGACGAAGCAATCCGGCTTCCTTCCCGTGGCAAGAAAGCCGGATTGCTTCGCTTCGCTCGCAATGACGGTTGTGCTACATCCGCACTCCACACTCTCACCGGGCACCCACCTTGGCCAAGGCAAAGCAAGCACTGAAATGGCAGCGCGATCCCGAGGGCATGCGGCTTCGCATCCTGGAGGCCGCCAAACAGGAATTTGCCGCCCATGGCCTGGCCGGCGCGCGGGTCGACCGGATCGCCGTCAAGGCCGGCGCCAACAAGCGCATGCTGTATTACCACGTCGGCAAGAAGGACGATCTCTACCTCGCGGTGCTGGAAGGCGCCTATGAGCAGATCCGGGCCGAGGAGCGCGGGCTCGATCTCGAGCACCTCGATCCGCCCGACGCGATCGAGCGACTGATCGGCTTCACCTGGAATTATTTCATCAGGAACCCGGAATTCCTCGCGCTGTTGAACACCGAGAACCTTGCCAAGGCGCGCCATCTGAAGCGATCGACAAAGGTCAAATCGATGCACTCGCCGTTCGTCGAGATGATCCGCACCGTGGTGAGGCGCGGCGTCGAAAGCGGGGATTTCGTCGTCGCGGTCGATCCGGTGCAGCTTTACATCTCGATCGCGGCGCTGTGCTTTTTCTATCTCTCGAACTCGGCGACGCTGAGCGTGATTTTTGGTCGCGACCTCATGGGCAAGCAAGCCCGGGACGAGCGGCTCGCCCACATGGTGGCGCTGGTGCTGGCGGCGCTGACGGGGAAATCGGCGGCCAGCTTTGGCAAGGGCAAGACGCCGAAGGCGCGTGCGGCGGTGCAACAACCAGCGTGATTTGCCGTCATCAGGCGAGCCGTTCCCACCGTCAATATTACGTCTTAACCAAACATTAATTATCTATTTGTGGGCGCGAGGGGGCCGGCCTAGCCTGCGCCAGGGCCTGCTCAGTAACCAACAACAGGTGCGTGCCATGGCGTATCGGATGTATGGGGCGTTAATCGCCCCCCTCAGCGTCGCAGTGCTGATGCTTGCAACAAGCGATTCATTCGCCCGCTCGGCGCAGGCCGGGCCCCGCGCAGGCGTTGCTTCGACGCATTCGGTTCACCGCCCGCCGGGCATAGGGCATCACCGGCGAGGCCATCCCGGAGCGTTCTGGCCTGGAGGCTATGCCTATGGGCCGTCGTCCTATGGCGAGCCGCCCATGGCGGCCGACGTCAATCAGACGATCAAGGGCGATTTCCGTTACACCTACACCCAGGACGTTCCCTGGGACTGGCCGCATCGCTTCCCGCCGATGGTAGCCCCCTCCGACCGTCCCTATGTGCAGAGTTGCGCCGCGGAG
>NZ_JAURXB010000154.1 GCF_030654605.1 Bradyrhizobium sp. | reverse complement strand
CCGTGGTTGTTTTTGGGGGGACGACCTACCTCGCAATCGATACCGCACTGTAGATCTGCGTCCCCGTGGTCTCGACGATCCGCCCCTTCAGCGCTCTCACGAACTCGCGCGATCCCTCGACCGCGAAGTGGGTGCGCAAGGCGGCTTCATCGGCCCATTGCTCGAAGAAGAACAGCCGAAGCGGATTCTGGCAGTCGACATGCACCGCATGCGAGATGCAGCCCGGCTCCTTGCGGGAGCGCTCGACGTGCTCGAGACAGAGGCGGCGGACATCGGCGAAAGTGTCCTCCCGTGCCAGAATGCTGCCGGTGACCAGAATCATTTTTGATTACTCCAATGGTCCGCGCGCTAGACTACGTCAGGCGCCGCAATTTGCCGGGCGTGGCCGCATCGTCAAGCCGACGCTGCTTGATTAACCGACGGGCTGATTGCATGGTATATATCATTGGTATCTACCAATAAGGAGGCGGATCATGAGCTCAACCGCCAAGCTTTTCATGCATGGCCGCAGCCAGGCCGTGCTCCTGCCCAAGGAATTCCGCTTCGAGGGCACCGAGGTGCGGGTCAGCAAAGTCGGCGACAAGGTCATTCTCGAGCCGTTGAAAAAGCAGCCTGTCGATGTGGAGGCGTGTTTCGCGCGACTGGATGAACTTGGCGGACGAGATTTCCTTCCCGACGGCATTCCTGACGATCCACCAGTCGAACCGGATCCACGTGTCTTCTTCGACAAATGATCTGCCGCTACGGCGTGATTAAAGTGGGCCCGCAACGCGTTCTCACACGTGTCCGCCTCAGTACGACCTGCGGCCCGCCGGCACAGCCTTCGCCTTGCGCGGACCGGCGGCTTCCATCTCCCGCAATACCTTGCGGAGGCCGCGCGCCGAGGTCAAAGCGCGCGTGATATTCTTGTCGAGAGAGGTTTCCTCGAAGAACAACACCACCTCGCAACAGGGACACTGCCTGGAATAGCCGGCCTGGACCCGGCGCGCGCGGTCCCTGAACACGTTCCTGCATCGGGTACAGCAGACCTGAACTGAATCGTCCATTGAAGTGGATCATCCGGGAAAATCGATATCGCGACGCGCGCAAACGCCGCGTCGCAGTTAAGGCCGATAATCCTGAAATTTATCGAAA
>NZ_JAURXB010000153.1 GCF_030654605.1 Bradyrhizobium sp. | reverse complement strand
GCGCGGATGCGCGCCAGGTCCTTGCTGTCGGCGTGCATCAACAGCCAGAAGCTGCGCGAGATCGAGATTTCGTCCGGCAGGATCGGGCGCAGCTCGGGATGCGCCGTCGCCATGAAGTGCGGCAGCACCGCGATGCCGAATCCGGCAATGGTGGCATTGAGCTGGGCGATCAGGTTGGCGCTGCGGAACTTTGCCGAGATTTTTGGGGAGACCTGCGGCAGGTAGTCGAGTTCCGGCGTGAACAGCAGTTCCTCGATATATCCGACGAAACGGTGGCCGGGCAGGTCGACGCGCGATGCGATGTCAGGGTAGCGGTCGAGATAGGCGGGCGCCGCATAGAGCCCGAGGCTGTAATCGAGCAGCTTGCGCCCGACCACGCGTCCTTCCTTCGGCATCGTCAGGCTGATGGCGATATCGGCCTCGCGCTTCGACAGGCTGAACAATCGTGCCGTGGCGACCAGCTGAAGATCGAGATCCGGGTAGCGCTCGGTGAACTGCACCAGCCGGGGAGCCAGGAAGTGGCTGCCAAAACCGTCCGGTGCGCCGATCCGTACCGTGCCGGTCAGTTGGGCGCGTGACCCGCCGACGGCCTCCTGGTTGGCGACGATGGTCGATTCGATCGCCTCCGCGCTGTCGGCGACGCGCTGGCCGGCTTCGGTCAGCAGATACCCGGTCTTGCGGCGGTCGAACAGCTTTGCCTTGAGATGCCGCTCCAGCCGGTCGACACGCCGGATCACTGTGGCATGATCGACGCCGAGCTGTTTCGCGGCAGCGGAGACCGATCCGCCGCGCACAATGGCCAGGAGGAAGCGGAAGTCGTCCCAATCGATGGCGCCGGCTTGATCCTGCATTTCCGCACATCTATGGTGCAATATCTCGGACTTGAATACTGCAAAATGCGGGTCCAAAGGGTCATCAAAGCGATCCAGCCGGGACCCAGGGAGATTTCTCACATGCGTACAATCGGACATTTCATCGGCGGCCGCGAGGTCAAGGGCACTTCGGGGCGGACGGCCGACGTTTTCGAGCCGATGACCGGCGAGGTCCAGGCCAAGGTCGATCTGGCTTCCAAGGCGGAAATGCGCGCCGCGGTCGAGAACGCCAAAGCCGCCCAGGTCGAGTGGGGCAACACCAATCCGCAGCGCCGCGCCCGCATCATGATGAAGTTCCTCGAACTGGCGCAGCGTGACTACGACAAGCTCGCCGACCTGCTGGCGCGCGAGCACGGCAAGACCGTTCCCGACGCCAAAGGCGACATCCAGCGTGGCCTCGAAGTGGTCGAATTCGCCTGCGGCATTCCGCATCTGATGAAGGGCGAATACACCGAGGGCGCCGGCCCAGGCATCGACATCTATTCGATGCGGCAACCTCTGGGAGTCGTCGCCGGCATCACCCCGTTCAATTTCCCGGCGATGATCCCGATGTGGAAATTCGCGCCCGCGATCGCCTGCGGCAATGCATTCGTGCTGAAGCCCTCGGAGCGCGATCCCGGCGTGCCGATGGCGCTGGCGGCGCTGATGATCGAGGCCGGCCTGCCGCCGGGCATTCTCAACGTCGTCAACGGCGACAAGGAAGCGGTCGACGCCATCCTCGACGATCCCGATATCAAGGCCGTGGGCTTCGTCGGCTCCTCGCCGATCGCGCAATATATCTATGAGCGCGCCGCCCAGACCGGCAAGCGCGCGCAATGCTTCGGCGGCGCCAAGAATCACGCCATCATCATGCCGGACGCGGACATGGACCAGACCGTCGATGCCCTGATCGGCGCCGGCTACGGCTCGGCCGGCGAACGCTGCATGGCGATTTCGGTCGCGGTGCCGGTCGGCAAGACCACCGCCGACCGCCTGATGGAGAAACTGATCCCGCGTGTCGAGGCCCTGAAGATCGGTACCTCGATCGATCCGTCCGCCGATTTCGGTCCGCTGGTCACCCGGGCGGCGCTGGAACGCGTCAAGGATTACGTTGAGGTCGGCATCAAGGAAGGCGCCACGCTCGCGGTCGATGGCCGCGGCTTCAAGATGCAGGGCTATGAAAACGGTTTCTACATGGGCGGTTGCCTGTTCGACAACGTCACCAAGGACATGCGGATCTACAAGGAAGAGATTTTTGGACCCGTGCTCTCGGTGGTGCGCGCGCACGACTACAACGAGGCGCTCGCTTTGCCCTCCGACCATGACTACGGCAATGGCGTAGCGATCTTCACCCGCGACGGCGACGCCGCGCGCGATTTCGCCGCCAAGGTCAATGTCGGCATGGTCGGCATCAACGTGCCGATCCCGGTGCCGATCGCCTACTACACCTTCGGCGGCTGGAAGAAGTCCGGCTTCGGCGACCTCAATCAGCACGGCCCGGACTCCATCCGCTTCTACACCAAGACCAAGACGGTGACCGCGCGCTGGCCGTCGGGCGTCAAGGAAGGTGCGGAGTTCTCGATTCCGACGATGAAATGAGATAGTGTCTGAACCGGGTATTCGCGGAGAAACGAATGGCACAAGCAGAGACACGCAGCCGTGTGGATGAACTGGAGGCTGCATTCGAGCGCCGCGCGTGCGCGAATGGCCGTACATTCGCGCAGGAGGTCGAATTCGTGCTGGCGCGCAAGGAGAAATTCACGCCCGAGGAGGGCGTGGCTGTGTCGCGGTATTTTCATTCGCGGTGCGAGGGCATTCAGCCCTCTCTGACATTGGATGAGATCAGAGAAGGCTTGATGTGAGGACGTTGGTTGTCGACGCAAGCGTAGCGCTCAAATGGCTCGTGCTTGAAGACATGTCCGACGTGGCAAAAGAGCTCTACGGTGCCGGAGATCGTCTCATCGCACCGCGATTGATCACGACCGAAATCGCCAACGCGCTCGCTCGCAAGACGATGCAGGGGATGCTGACCCGTCAAGAAGCGACGTATCACTTCAGCTCGTTGCCGCTGTTTCTGCCCGATCTCATGGATGTCGATGAATTGATCGAGCCCGCGTTTGAAAATGCCTGCACGCTTCGGCATCCGATCTATGACCTGCTTTATCTGGAGGCGGCACGAAAAGCCGATACGCAACTGGTTACGGCTGACCGAAGGTTCACGGCGAAGATCGCCGGCACCGGTCTCGCTCGCCACGTGACATTGCTTTCCGACTGGCGGCCCCAATGAGCCAGTTCGCTCTCAACGAGGACCAGGTTGCGGTTCGCGATATGGCGCGGGAATTTGCCGCGGAAAAGATCGCGCCGCATGCGGTGCGCTGGGACGAGGAGAAGCATTTTCCGGTCGAGGTGATGCGCGAAGCCGCCAGTCTCGGCATCGGCGGCGTCTATATCCGTGACGATGTCGGCGGCTCCGCGATGACGCGGTTCGATGCGGCGCTGATCTTCGAAGCGTTGGCGCAGGGCTGTCCGACGGTGTCGGCGTTCATTTCGATCCACAACATGGCCTCCTGGATGATCGATGCCTATGGCAACGACAGCCAGCGCCAGAAGTGGCTGCCGAAATTGTGCACCATGGATCTGCTGGCGAGCTATTGCCTGACCGAGCCGGGCTCCGGCTCGGATGCCGCGGCACTGCGCACCCGTGCGGTGCGCGACGGCGATCATTATGTGCTGAACGGACAGAAGCAGTTCATATCAGGCGCAGGGAAGGGCGATCTCTACGTGGTGATGGTGCGGACCGGCGCCGATGGCCCCGGCGGCATCTCGACGCTGGTGATCGAGGGCGATACGCCGGGCCTGTCGTTCGGCGCCAATGAGCGCAAGATGGGATGGAACGCGCAGCCGACCCGCGCGGTGATTTTCGAGAATGCCCGTGTGCCCGTCGCCAATCGCTTGGGCGACGAGGGCATCGGCTTCAAGATCGCGATGGCCGGGCTCGACGGCGGCCGCATCAACATCGCGGCCTGTTCGCTCGGCGGTGCGCAATGCGCGCTCGACAAGTCGCTGGCCTACATGAAAGAGCGCAAGGCCTTTGGAAAGCGCCTCGACGAATTCCAGGCACTGCAGTTCCGCCTTGCCGACATGGCGACCGAGCTGGAGGCGGCCAGAACCTTCGTGTGGCGGGCGGCGGCGGCGCTCGACCGCAAGGACGCCGACGCCACCATGTTGTGCGCGATGGCCAAGCGTTTCGGCACCGATGTCGGCTTCGAGGTCGCCAACCAGGCCTTGCAGCTGCATGGCGGCTACGGCTACCTCAGCGAATACGGCATCGAGAAGATCGTGCGCGATCTGCGCGTGCATCAAATTCTGGAAGGCACCAACGAAATCATGCGCCTGATCGTATCGCGAAAACTGATCGAGGGCGCGCGATGACGGCAGTTTCTGCTGTTGCGGGCGTCGAACCCGACCTGATCGCGCGGCGCGAGGGTGCGGCCGGTGTGATCCGGCTCAACCGTCCCAAGGCGATCAACGCAGTAACGCTCGAGATGTTTCGCGACATCGACCAGGCGCTCGACGCATTCAAGTCTGACCAGGCGGTCGGCGTGATCCTGCTGGAAGGCGCCGGCGAGCGCGGCCTCTGCGCCGGCGGCGATATCCGCGCGCTGTATGAGGATTCCAAGGTCAGGGGCGACCTCGGCAAAATTCTTTGGCGCGAGGAGTACATCCTCAACGCCCGCATCGCCAAATTCCCAAAACCCTATGTGTCCTTCATGGACGGTATCGTGATGGGCGGCGGCGTCGGACTGTCCGCGCACAGCAGCCATCGCGTCGTTACCGAGCGCACCAAACTCGCGATGCCGGAAGTTGGCCTCGGCTTTTTTCCGGATGTCGGCGGCACCTGGTTGCTGGCGCGCTCGCCGGGCGAGGTCGGAACTTATTTTGGGCTCACCGGCGAGACCATGAATGGCCCGGATGCGGTCTACGCGGGATTTGCCGATGCGGTGGTGCCGTCGGGCAAACTGGCCGCCCTGCGCGAGGCGCTGACGAAGCTGCGGCCCGGCGTGACCGCTGCCGAAGTGAAAGCCGTCATCGACGGCTTTGCCACCGGCGAGACCTCGGGACCTGTTGCTGCGATTGAGCCGCAGATCGATCGCTGGTTCGGTCATGACCGGATGCAGGATATCGTCGCGGCGCTGCAAGCCGATAGCTCCGAACTGGCGCAGG
This sequence comes from Bradyrhizobium sp., assembly GCF_030654605.1. Lineage (GTDB taxonomy): Bacteria > Pseudomonadota > Alphaproteobacteria > Rhizobiales > Xanthobacteraceae > Bradyrhizobium. The sequence continues at coordinate 21,018 of NZ_JAURXB010000153.1, read as the reverse complement.
CGACGCTGAAGACATTGAACGAGAAATCGCCGCGCGGGATGGTGGTGGCGCTCAAGCTGATGCGGCTGGCGCGGGCTTCGTCCTCGCTGGAGCAATGCCTGGTGCGGGAGTATCGCGCCGCGCTGGAAGTGTTCGCCAGCGACGATTTTCGCGAGGGCGTGCGCGCCGCCGTGATCGACAAGGACCGTAATCCAAAGTGGTCGCCGCCCCGGATCGAGGATGTGACGCCCGAAATGGTGGCGCCTTACTTCGCGGAAATCGGCGCCGACGAACTCAAGTTCGATCAATAAAAAGCAGCAACAACTCAGGCGGAGGGAATTTCAGATGGCAAACATCGCATTCATCGGTCTCGGCAATATGGGCGGGCCGATGGCGGCCAATCTGGTCAAGGCCGGCCACAAGGTGACCGCGTTCGATCTGATGGAGGCCTCGCGCGCCCAGGCCAGGGCGGACGGGGCAGGGATCGCCGACAGCTCAGTCGCCGCGGTGAAGGGCGCCGATGTCGTCATCACCATGCTGCCCGCGGGCAAGCATGTGCTGTCGGTCTGGAATGAAGTCATTCCGTCGATGGGCAAGGGCGCACTGATCATCGATTGCTCGACCATCGACGTCGAGAGCGCCAAACAGGCCCATGCGCTGGCGGCCAAACACGGCATAGGTTCGGTCGATGCGCCGGTGTCGGGCGGCACCGGCGGCGCCAAGGGCGCGACGCTGACCTTCATGTGCGGCGGCGAAGACAAGGCTTTTGCGGCGGCCAAGCCGGTGCTGGAAAACATGGGCAAGAAGATCGTGCATTGCGGCGGCGCCGGCGCCGGGCAGGCGGCGAAGATCTGCAACAACATGATTTTGGGCATTTCCATGATCGCGGTCGGCGAGGCATTTGCGCTGGCCGAAAAACTGGGATTGTCGCATCAGGCGCTGTTCGACGTCGCCTCGACCTCGTCGGGACAATGCTGGGCGCTGACCTCCTATTGCCCGGTGCCGGGCCCGGTGCCGACCTCGCCGGCGAATAACGACTACAAGCCCGGTTTCGCCTCGGTGCTGATGGTGAAGGACCTCACCCTGGCGCAGGACGCCGCCACCGCGGCGGGTGCCGCGACGCCGCTTGGCAAACACGCGCAGGAAATCTACAAGGCATTTGATGCCGCGGGTCACGGCGGGGTGGATTTTTCGGGGATCATCCAGCACGTGCGCGGGCTGGCGGGGAAGTAGTTGACACCGTCATTGCGAGCGAAGCGAAGCAATCCAGCTTTGCTGCAATGGATTGCTTCGTCGCTTGGCTCCTCACAATGACGACAGTGTAACCGGCTGGCATAGGCCTTTGACATGACAACATTCCAGGACGCGCGCGCCTTCCTGCTCCAGCATCGCACTGACTATGATGCGGCCGTAAGGGATTTCCGATGGCCGGATCCGGTGCCGTTCAACTGGGCGCTGGACTGGTTCGACGCCGAACTGGCTGATAATGCCGACAGCAAGGACCGCCCGGCGCTGTGGATCGTCGACGCCGGCAGCAACCGCGAGACCAAACTCTCGTTCGAGGCGTTGTCGCGCCGCTCCAATCAGGTGGCGAATTTTCTGCGCGCGCAGGGATTGAAGCGCGGCGATCATCTGCTGCTGCTGCTCGGCAATGTCATTCCGCTGTGGGAGACCATGCTGGCGGCGATGAAGCTCGGCGTGGTGGTGATTCCCGCGACCACGCTGCTGACGCCGGACGAATTGCGCGACCGGCTCGATCGCGGCCGCGCCAAAATCGTGGTGGCGACGCAGGACCAGGTTGCGAAGTTTGCGGGGCTGGGCGGCGACAAACTCATTCGTGTGGTGGTCGGCGCGTCATCGAGGCAGGAGGGTTGGTTGCCTTATGAGCAGGCGGCGGATTTTCCGGAAGCTCTTACGCCGGATGGACCGACCAAGCCCGACGATCCGATGCTGCTGTATTTCACGTCAGGAACCACGGCCAAACCAAAGCTGGTGCGGCACAGCCAGCGCAGCTATCCCGTCGGCGGCCTCTCGACCATGTACTGGCTCGGGCTGCAGCCCGGCGACGTGCATCTGAATATCTCCTCGCCGGGCTGGGCCAAGCACGCCTGGAGCTGCTTGTTCGCGCCGTGGAATGCCGGCGCCACGGTGTTCGTGGTCAACCAGCCGCGCTTCGACGCCAAGGGACTCCTGGCGACCATCGGCCGCTGCGGCGTCACCACGCTGTGCGCGCCACCGACGGTGTGGCGGTTGTTCATTCAGGAGCAACTCGCCAACTTCAAGGTATCGCTGCGCGAAGTCTGCGGCGCCGGCGAGCCGCTCAATCCCGAAGTGATCGATCAGGTGCGCATGGCCTGGGGCCTGACCATTCGCGATGGTTACGGCCAAACCGAAACCACGGCGCTGGCGGGGAATTCGCCGGGGCAGAAGGTAAAAGTCGGATCGATGGGCCGCCCGCTGCCGGGCTACCGCGTCCAGATCACCGATGTCGACGGGCAGGTCACCAAGGAAGGCGAGGTCACGCTGGTGCTTGGCGATGAGCGGCCCGCCGGTCTGATGCAGGGCTACCAGGGCGACGACGGCAAACTCTCCGGCGCCGACGGCGATCTCTATCGCAGCGGCGACGTGGTGTTCGCCGACGACGAGGGCTATCTCACCTTCGTCGGCCGCTCCGACGACGTGTTCAAATCATCGGATTACCGGATCAGTCCGTTCGAACTCGAAAGCATCCTGCTGGAGCATGAAGCGGTGGCGGAAGCCGCCGTGGTTCCCAGCCCGGATCCGATCCGGCTGGCGATCCCGAAGGCCTATGTGCTGCTGGTAGCGGGCAAGGAACGATCGGCGGAAACCGCGCTGTCGATCTTCCGGCATCTGCACGCAAGGCTGGCGCCGTTCAAGCGGATCCGGCGGATCGAACTCGTGACCGAACTGCCGAAGACGATTTCCGGCAAGATCCGCCGCGTGCAACTGCGCCGTCTGGAGCATGACAATGATCGCGAAGATTCGCTGCGTGGCGTCGAATTCCGCGAAGAGGATTTTCCCGAGTTGAAGAAGGTAATGCCGGCTGGATCGGCGGAGAACTGACGAATGAATGAAGTCTGGAAGAAACCGCCGATCCCGCTCGATGCCTACATGAAGATGGTCGGCCATGAGGTCGGGGTGTCGTCATGGCATCTGGTCGATCAGAACAGGATCAACGTCTATGCCGACGTGATCGAGGATCACCAGTTCATCCATGTCGATCCCGAGCGCGCCAAACGCGAAACCGCGTTCGGCAACACGGTAGCGCACGGCTTCCTGACGATGTCGCTGATGTCCATCATGTCCTACGAGGTCATGCCGGTGATCGAGGGCACCACGATGGGCGTCAATTACGGCTTTGACAAACTGCGCTTTCTGTCACCGGTGCGCGCGGGCTCGCGGGTTCGCGGCCGCTTCACGCTGACCGAAGCGACATTGCGCAAGCCTAAGGAATTGCTGTCGCGCACCAACGTGACGGTCGAGATCGAGGGTGAGACGAAGCCTGCGCTGGTGGCCGACTGGATCGGACTGATCTATTTTGCCTGACGCCCCGCCCGTCATGGCCGGGCTTGCTTACCCTCTCCCCTTGTGGGAGAGGGTGGCGCGATGCGAAGCATCGCGACGGGTGAGGGGTTGCCTCAGCGTGCACCGTGCGTGAGGAGAGAAACCCCTCATCCGGCGCTTCGCGCCACCTAAGAGCGAGCTTTGCTCGTCTCGGCTCCCACAAGGGGAGAAGGGAAGAATGACCTCTGAATTCAGGAATTCTACACATGACAATCAGGTTTGACGGACGCGTCGCCATCGTGACCGGCGCGGGCAATGGTCTGGGACGGGCGCATGCGCTGGGACTGGCGAGCCGCGGCGCCAAGGTCGTGGTCAATGATTTCGGCGGCGCCCGCGACGGCACCGGCGGCTCGCTGACCCCGGCCGAAACCGTCGTCGAGGAGATCCGCAAGGCCGGCGGCACCGCGATGGCCGACGGCGCCGACGTGTCGAACTACGAACAGGTCAAGGCGATGGTCGCCCGCGCCACCAGCGAATGGGGCAGCGTCGACCTGCTCTGCGCCAATGCCGGCATCCTGCGCGACAAGTCGTTTGCCAAGATGGAGATCGCCGATTTTGCCAAGGTGATCGACGTGCATCTCACCGGCACGTTCTATTGCTGCAAGGCGGTGTGGGACGGCATGCGGGAGCGCAATTACGGCCGCATCGTCATCACCACCTCGTCGTCGGGACTGTACGGCAATTTCGGCCAGGCCAATTACGGCGCCGCCAAAGCCGGCATGGTCGGCTTGATGAATGTGCTGGCCGAGGAAGGCCGCAAGAACAACATTCGCGTCAACACCATCTCGCCGACCGCGGCGACGAGGATGACCGAGGAATTGCTGCCGCCGCAGGCGCTCGGCCTGATGCGGCCGGAAGCGATCACGCCGGCGGTCGAGTTCCTGCTCAGCGAGGACGCGCCGACCCGCACCATCATGGGCGCGGGCGCAGGCTCCTTCGCGGTGATCAAGGTCATGGAAACCGAGGGCATCAACCTCGCCCAGTCCGACTGGACCCCCGACGCGGTCGCGGCGCATTTCGCCGAGATCAGCGACATGTCGAAGGCCAGGGCGTTGCAGGGGGCATTCGAGCAAACCCAGAAATATGTCGGCCAGGCCGCGGCGCGGGCGGGGATCAAATTGTAGCGGCATATGACAGCCTCATCCTGAGGAGCTTGCGCAGCAAGCGTCTCGAAGGATGGCGGCAACGACGGAATTCGCGGCCATCCTTCGAGACGCGCGCCATGAGGCGCGCTCCTCCAGCGATAACGGCGAAGCCGTTACGCGGGGATGAGGGTTTCCCCCGCTGATAGGGAGCGCATGCGTTGCCTGCCGCGATGACGACTTCCAATACCCAAATCGCCGTCATCGGCGCTGGTCCCGCCGGCCTGATGGCGGCCGAGGTGCTGGCGCAGGGCGGTGTCGGGGTCACCGTCTACGACGCGATGCCGTCGGCGGGCCGCAAGTTTCTGATGGCGGGGCGGGGCGGGCTCAATCTGACGCACAGCGAGGCGCTGCCCGTGTTTCTCGCACGGTACCGCGCGGCGATGCCGAAGCTCGCAGCCGCTATCGAGGCGTTTCCGCCGGATCGCCTGCGGCAATGGAGCGAGGAACTTGGCCAGCCGACGTTTATCGGATCCAGCGGCCGGGTGTTTCCCAGAGCGTTCAAGGCTTCGCCGCTGCTGCGGGCATGGCTGCGGCGGCTGGATTCGATGGGCGTGCAACTGAAACTGCGCCACCGCTGGACCGGCTGGGATGAGCAGGGCCGTTTGGTGTTTGATTCACCGGACGGACAACGCGCCACCGAAGTACGCGCCACGGTGCTGGCGCTCGGTGGTGCCAGCTGGCCGAGGCTCGGCTCTGATGGTGGGTGGGCGGAAACGCTCGGCTCGAAAGGCGTGGCGATCTCGCCGCTGCGACCGGCCAATTGCGGCTTCGCGGTCGCCTGGTCCGGCATTTTCCGCGATCGCTTCGAGGGCCAGCCGCTCAAGGGCATCGAGCTGACATTTGGCCCGCACCGCGCGCGCGGCGAGGCCATCGTCACGCGAACCGGTATCGAGGGCGGCGCGATCTATGCGCTTTCGGCCGATCTGCGTGAGGCCATCCTGAGTTCGGGACAGGCCACGCTGCACATCGCGTTGCGGCCAGATCTCGCAACGAACGAACTGGTGGCGCGGCTGTCGGCGCCGAAAGGCAAGCAGTCGTTCTCGAACTGGCTGCGCAAGGCGGCGCACCTGTCGCCGGTCGGCATCGGGTTGTTGCAGGAGGCGGCAGTGGCGCCCGGCGCGTCGCTGTCGTCGCTGCCTGCCGAAAAGCTCGCCGGCCTGATCAACGCCGTGCCGGTTCGATTGAACGGCGTGGCGCCGATCGCGCGCGCGATTTCGACGGCGGGGGGAATAGCGTTCGACGAACTCGACGCCGACTTCATGATCCGGCGTTTGCCCGGCGTGTTCGCGGCCGGCGAAATGCTCGACTGGGAAGCGCCGACCGGCGGCTATCTGCTGCAGGCGTCGTTCGCGACGGGGGCTGCGGCGGGAAGGGGAGCGTTGAACTGGCTTAACGAAGCGACGCCATCAAATTAACCGTCATTGCGAGCGCAGCGAAGCAATCCAGCTTTGCCGCACGAAGAAAGAAGCTGGATTGCTTCGTCGCAAGAGCTCCTCGCAATGACGGAAGGATGGCTACCGCAACTTCCCCCGTGCCGCCACCGCCAGCGTGCCGATGATTTCCTCGCCCCGCACCATCACCACTTCGTCCATCATGTTGACGACGACGCAGACATGGTTCGGCACGATCCGCACGACGTCGCCGACATTGGGGCGGGTGTTGCTGCGGGTCAGATCCAGAAAGCCGTGCTCTTCGGCGAAGCGCGCGATTTTGGCTTCGGGGTGTTCGAGGATCAGGCCGTGGCCGTCGAGCCCGCCGGTATCCGAGGTCAGCGTCTTCGATCCCGCATCGAGGATGCCGCGATCCGGGCCGGCGCGGCTGACCACGGTGGAATAGATGTTCAATGCGCAATCGTCCCAGGTCGCGACGCCGGCGGCGACCTGCATGCGGTCGTTGTAGATGTAGGTGCCGGGCCGGTGCTCGGTGGCGCCCTTGAGTTTTCCGACGTTCTTCAGGTTCGGCGTGCCGCCGGTGGAAACCATCGCAGCGTCCAGTCCATGGGCGCGCACGCCGGCCAGCGCTTCATCGTAGAATTGCTGCGCCTCGGCCCAGCCGGTCTCGGTCGGGTAGAGCATGAAACCGGCGAAGACCAGTCCCTTCGACGCCGCGATCTCGCGCGCCAATGCAATGGCTTCTGCCGGGGTTTCGACGCCGGCGCGCCTGCGCCCGGTGTCGCATTCGACCACCACCGAAAGTGGCAGCCCGGACGCGGCTGCCGCCTGCGGCAGGCCGGCCACGACAGTCGAATTGTCGGCGGCGACGGTCATGTTGGCTTTGGCCTGCAGCGCGCCGAGCCGGGCCATTTTCTCCTCGCCGATCAGATTGTAGCTGATCAGGATGTCGTCGATGCCCGCATTCGCCATCACCTCGGCCTCGCCGAGCTTCTGGCAGGTGATGCCTCTTGCGCCTGCCGCGATCTGCATCCTGGCGAGTACAGGGCTCTTGTGGGTCTTGATATGCGGCCGGTTGGCGACCCCGGCGGCATCGCAGGAGGCCTGGATCCGCGCGATGTTGCGCTCGACCCGGTCCATGTCGATGACGGCACAGGGCGTGCCGTATTCGCGGGCGATTTTTGCGGCGAGGGGGGTGGTCATCGATAGTAACTCCTATTGTGCCTCCTCGTCATTGCGAGCCAACGGGTCGCGCGAATGCGCGCCCGATGATAAACTCCGCGAAGCAATCCATTTCGCAGCGTAAAGAAAGAATGGATTGCTTCGTCGCAAGAGCTCCTCGCAATGACGGTCAGGCCTGCTCGATCTCTTCGCGCATCACTTCCAGCTCCAGCCATCTGTCCTCGGCGGCCTCGAGCTCCTTTTGCGCGGCGGAGAGCGCGGCCGAACACAGGTCGAACTTCTTGCGATCCTTCTTGTAAAGATTGGGGTCGTCAAGGTGGCGCTGCTGCTTGGCGATTTCGGCCTGCAGGCCGGCGATCGTCTTGGGCAGCGTTTCCAGCGCGTGCTTGTCCTTGAAATTGAGCTTGCGCCTCGCCGCGGTCGAGGGCGCGCCGCCCTTGGCTTCCTTTTTCTCCTCGGCGCCGGCCTTGACGGCCTCGCGCTTCAGGTCGGCGCCGCGCTGCGCCAGCATGTCGGTGTAACCGCCGGCATATTCGATCCAGCGGCCGTCGCCCTCGGGCGCGATCACCGAGGTCACCACGCGATCGAGAAAGTCGCGGTCATGGCTGATCAGGATCACGGTGCCTTCGTAATCGCCGAGCATTTCCTCCAGCACGTCGAGGGTTTCGAGATCGAGGTCGTTGGTCGGCTCGTCCAGCACCAGCAGGTTGGAGGGTTTTGCCAGCGCCCGGGCCAGCATCAGCCGGCCGCGCTCGCCGCCGGACAGTACTTCCAGCGGCGTGCGCATCTGTTCCTGCGCGAACAGAAAATCCTTCATGTAGCTGACGACGTGCTTCGGCTTGCCGCCGACCATCACATTGTCGCTGCCGCCGCCGGTGAGGGCGTCGGCCAGCGTCGATTTCGGATCGAGGCTTTCGCGGTGCTGGTCCAGCGTCACCATTTCGATATTGGCGCCGAACCGGATGGTGCCGCTGTCCGGTGGCTTGCCGCCGGTCAGCATTTCGATCAGCGTGGTCTTCCCGGCGCCGTTCGGTCCGACGATGCCGATGCGGTCCCCGCGCTGCACCCGGATCGAGAAGTCGTCGACGATCTTGCGCTCGCCATAGGTCCGGCCGATGCCCTTGGCCTCGATGATCAGCTTGCCCGACTTGTCGGCTTCCGAAGCGGCGAGATTGGCGTTACCCGCAGCGCCACGGTAGTCGCGGCGCTGGTCGCGCAGCGCGAACAGGTTGCCGAGCCGCTTGACGTTGCGCTTGCGGCGGCCGGAGACGCCGTAGCGCAGCCAGTGTTCCTCCATGACGATCTTGCGATCGAGCTTGTGCTGGTCGCGCTCTTCCTCGGCCAGGACCTCGTCGCGCCAGGACTCGAAAGCGCTGAAACCCTTGTCGATCTGCTTGATCTGGCCGCGATCGAGCCAGGCGGTGGCGCGCGACAGGTTCGACATGAAGCGGCGGTCATGGCTGATGATGACCAGCGCCGAGCGGCGGCTGGCGAGCTCGCCTTCCAGCCATTCGATGGTGGTGAGGTCGAGATGGTTGGTGGGCTCGTCCAGCAGCAGGATATCGGGCGAGGGCGCCAGCACCCGCGCCAGCGCGGTGCGGCGGGCTTCGCCGCCGGAGATATGCGCGGGGTCTTCGTCGCCATGCAGTCCGAGCTGCTCCAGCACATAGCGCGCCTGGTAGTGGTCGTCGCCGGGGCCGAGGCCGTCCTCGACATAGGCCAGCGTGGTGGCAAAGCCTGAGAAGTCCGGTTCCTGCGGCAGATAGCGGACGGTGGCGCCGGGCTGCACGAAGCGGCTGCCGCTGTCGGATTCCACCAGGCCTGCGGCGATCTTCAGCAGCGTCGATTTGCCGGAGCCGTTACGGCCGATCAGGCAGACACGCTCGCCGGCGGATACCGACAGCTCCACGCCCGACAACAGCGGCGTGCCGCCGAAGGTCAGCTTGATGTCTTTCAACTGGATCAGGGGAGGCGCCATGGTTTCTCAATTCAATTCTGGTTCTGCGCGATGTGATCCGCGCGCTGGCGCTGGATGCGCCTGATGGTCTGGTCGAGCGCCGACAGGAACGCGGAGCGATCGCGAGGCGCAAAACCCTTGGGGCCGCCGGTGACTTCGCCTGACGATCTGAGGTCCGTCATCAGGTTGCGGACCGCCAGCGTCATTCCGATTGATTGCTCCGAGAACGGCTTGCCGTTCGGCGCGATCACCTCGGCGCCTGCCTTGACGCAGCGGCTCGCCAGCGGGATATCGGAAGTGATGACGATATCGCCCTTTCCGGCGCGTTCCGCAATCCAGTCGTCGGCGGCGTCCATTCCGGATCCCGCCGCGATACGCTCGATCATCGGATCAGGCGGTACGCGGATGAAATTGCCGGCGACCACGCTGACGGGCAGGCCATGGCGGGCGGCGACGCGGTAGATTTCGTCTTTGACCGGACAGGCGTCGGCGTCGACATAGATGCGGGTCGTGGGGTTCAAAACAGGCGTCATCACGTTAAGGATTTGGTACGGGAGCCCTTTGGGCGGTCCCGAAGCCGGGTGGTACCCCATCGCAGCGGGAATTGCGAGGAAAAGGCGACGGGAACGCGCTTGCCACGGAATTTTCTTCGCGTACCATTGCGGCAGAAAAGCAACCAAAAACGGGGGAAACCGCCATGACGACAGTGCCGTACCGGGTCTCGGCCTACAACACGTCAAAGCACTCCGAAAACAAGATGCACGACGACACGGTGGCGAAGCGCTACGGCTTTGACGGCGGGCTGGTGCCGGGCGTGGACGTCATGGCCTACATGATGCACCTGCCGGTCGCCAAATGGGGCCGCGCCTTTCTGGAACGCGGGCTGATCGACGCGCGTTTTATCAAGCCGGTCTATGACGGTGAACTGGCCGATGTCACGGCTGAGGAAAGCAACGGCGTGCTTTCGATCGAGGTCAGGAGTCGTGGCGCGCTTTGCGCGACCGGCACGGCATCGCTGCCGGCGGCGGTACCGTCGTTTTCGTTGTCCGACTATGTCGAGGTCGCAGCGGTAGCCGAGCGCAAGCCGGTGGATGCTGCGTCTTACGCCCTCGGCAAGTGGCTCGGTGCGGTGCCGCGCACCTGGGGCGCCGATGCGGCAAAGGAATATCTGGCGGATATTCGCGAGACGGAGACGATCTACACACGGGAAGGTCTCGGTCATCCCGGCCTGTTGCCGCGGGTCATGAACAAGGTGCTGGTCGACAACGCCATCATGGGCCCCTGGATTCATGTCGGCACCAGGATGCAACTATTGTCCGCGGCCGCTATCGGCGATGAATTGACGGCGCGGGCGAAAGTTACCGGAAATTACGACAAGAAGGGCCACCGTTTCGTCGAACTCGACGCCCTGGTGGTCGCCAACGGCACGATGCCGCTGGCGCATTGCCAGCACATCGCGATCACCCAGCCACGCGAACAGGCGGCGGCGTAAGGGCCGGTGCGCTCACAACATTCTCACTCGTCATCCCCCGCGAAAGCGGGGGACCCAGTACGCCGCGGCCTCTCGGTTCAATTGCTGGCTTCTCTGGAATACTGGGTCGCCCGGTCAAGCCGGGCGATGACCAGTGAGAGTGGTGCGGTCGATCCGGTTTCCACATCAGACCAATTCAAGGATTAACGATGTCCATCACCGTCGATTACTACATGGCACTGACGTCGCCCTGGACCTATCTCGGCAGCGCGCCATTTGCCGAGATCTCCAGGCGTAACAACGTCACCGTCAACATCAAACCCTGCAAGTTCGGACCGATCTTCGAGCAGACCGGCGGGCTGCCGCTGCCGAAACGCTCGCCGCAGCGGCGCGCGTATCGGATGATGGAGTTGAAGCGCTGGCGCGAGGTGCGGGACGTTCCCCTGACACTCGAGCCCAAAGGTTTTCCCTGCAACGACACCGTGGCTACTCGGCTGGTGATCGCCGCCAAGCTGAAAGGCGAGGACGCCCACCGGCTGGCGACAGAACTGGGCCGCGCGGTGTGGGAACGCGAGGAAACGCTCGAAGATCCCGGTCACGTAGCATCCGCCGCCCGCCGTGCCGGTCTCGATGCCGCGAGCTTGCGCGCCGGTGGCCCCTCCGACGCCGAACTCGACGCGCTGCACGAGCAGTACACCCAGGACGCGCTGAAGGTTGGCGTGTTCGGCGCGCCGAGCTACGTGCTGCCATCCGGCGAGATTTTCTGGGGCCAGGACCGGCTGGAGCTGCTGGAGCGGGCGTTGAAGCTGATGGCGTAGACGGGCGAGAGGCGCACGCCTCCCGCAACACCTTTAGTTGTCGTCCTCCGCGAAAGCGGGGGACCCGGTACGCCGCGGCTTCTCGGCTCCATCTCAGGCTTCTCGGAGTACTGGGTCGCCCGGTCGAGGGCCGGGCGATGACAGTTGTGGGTGTGATGAGCAGCCTGCTTTAATTCGTCAAGCCCGCGACGAGTTGAGGAAACCTCACATCGTGAAAATGCGCCCGGGATTGAGAATGTGATGCGGATCGAGTGCGCGCTTCAGCGTGCGCATGGTCTCGATCTCCTCCGCGGTGCGGCTGAGTTTCAGGTATGGCCGCTTCAGGATGCCGATGCCGTGCTCGGCCGAGATCGAGCCTCCGAAATCGCCTGTGATGCCGTACACCAGCTTCGAGACCGCGTCGTACTTGTCGGCCGGCGGCGGGTACTTGGCGCTGACGTGCAGGTTGCCGTCTCCGGCATGGCCGAACACGATCGCGTAGGCATCGCTGTGAATCGTCTTCATCCCCTTGTCGACGGCGACCGCGAAGGCCTCCATCCTGTCGATGGCGAGGCTGATGTCGAAACCGACACCGGGGCCGAGCGCGCGGCCGAGTTCGACCGAGGAATCGCGGATCCGCCAGATCGCCGCGGCCGCCGCCCCGGAGCTCGCAATCGTGGCATCGAGGATGATCTCGTCGCCCAGCGCCTGCTCGAGCAATTTTTCGAGATCGCCGCGGATACGCTCGGCGTCGCTGCCGGAGGATTCCAGCAGAACGTAGAACGGATAGTCGGTCGCAAGTGGCGCGGCGACGCCTTTCACCAGCTCGGTGGTGAGGCGATAATAATTGTTCCACATCACCTCGAACGCGGTGAGGTCGCCGCCCAGCCGCGCGCGCGTCAGCGTCAGCAAGGCGCGAACCATGTCGAAGCTTGGCAGCGCGCACAGCGCCACCTGCTGCTCCGCAGGCGCCGGAAAAATCCGCAGGGCCGCGCGGGTGACCACGCCGAGCGTGCCTTCGGTGCCGACGAACAATTGCTTGAGATCGATGCCGGTATTGTTCTTGATGTACTTTCGAACTCCCTTGAGGATGGTGCCGTCCGCCAGCACGGCCTCGAGCCCGAGCACGAGATCGCGGGTCATGCCGTAGCGGATCACCCGGTTGCCGCCGGCATTGGTGGAGATGTTGCCGCCGATGGTGCAACTGCCCCGCGCGCCCAGATCGAGCGGAAACATGAAGCCGTCCTGCTCGACGCGCTCCTGCAGGCGCTGCAGCGGCACCCCGGTCTGGGTAATGACGACCCCGCCGCCGGTATCGACCTCCTCGATCGCGGTCATGCGCTCGGTCGACAGCACGATTTCACCTGGTGCCGGCATGGTGGCGCGGACCAGCCCGGTCATGCCGCCCTGTGTCGTGACCGGCACGCGCGCCTGATGACAGAGTTTCAGGAATTGCGAGACCTCTTCGGTGGTGCGCGGCCGCACCACCGCGAGCGGCGGCGCGACCGCGACCCCAGCCATGTCGGTGTGATAGCGGGCGTCGATGTCGCCGCCGGTCAGCACCGTCGTTGTATCGAACGCGGCGCGAAGATCGTCGATGATGGCTGGCTGCAACTCATTCGCTCCGCTTGTTATTGACAGGGGGGCACGTCGCTCCGCAACACCTCAGTCGTCGTCCCCCGTGAAGGCGGGGGACCCAGTACGCCGCGGCTTCACGGCTCTATTATAGATGTCTCGGAGTACTGGATCGCCCGGTCAAGCCGGGCGAAGACAGTTGTGGGCGTGCGGCTACGAAATCACGCCGCCTTCTGTTTCGCATCCCGGATCGCGCGCCACACCCGTTCCGGCGTCAGCGGCATGTCGATCTGCGTGACGCCGTGCTCCGAGAGCGCATCGAGCGCCGCATTGACGATCACGACCAGACTGCCGGCGCAGCCGGCTTCGCCGCAGCCCTTGGTGCCGAGCGGGTTGGACTTCGCCGGCGAGGGATGATCGCCGACCACCATCGGCGGAATGTCTCCCGCGCGCGGCAGCGCGTAATCCATGAACGATCCCGTGATCGGCTGGCCGTTCTCGTCGTAGCTGACTTCCTCCATCAGCGCCTGGCCGATGCCCTGCGCCACGCCGCCATGCAGCTGGCCCTCGACGATCATCGGATTGACGATGGTGCCGAAGTCGCTGATGCCGGTGTAGCGTACGATCCGCACCACGCCGGTATCGGGATCGATCTCGACCTCGGCGACATGGCAGCCATTGGGGAAGGTCGACGGCGTATCCTTGGTGGCGTGATCGACGTCGAGGGTTTCAGGCACGCCTTCCGGAACCTTGCCTTCGCGCAAGCGCTGCGCCAGCTCCATGATGCCGATCGAGCGGTCGGTGCCGGCGATGGTGAAGCGGCCGCCTCCGAATTCGATGTCGCCTTCGGCGGCTTCCAGCAGATGCGCCGCTGCCTGCTTGCCCTTGGCGACGACCAGCGCGGCGGCTTCAACGATCGCCTGGCCAGTCGCGGTGATGGAGCGCGAGCCGCCGGTGCCGTTGCCGAAGCGCACGAGGTCGCTGTCGTTCTGTTCGAGCGTGACCTTCTCGAAGGGCACGCCGAGCTGCGCCGACAGCACCTGGGCGAACGGGGTGGCGTGGCCCTGGCCGTAATCCAGCGTTCCGGTGGTGAGTTTCACCGAGCCGTCGGGCTCGAACGTGATCTTGCCGAGTTCGCCGCTCGGAGGTGCGGTGACTTCCAGATAGGAGCCGACCGCGATGCCGCGCAGTTTGCCTTCCTTGCGGCTCGCCTTCTTGCGCTTGGCGAAATTGGCGTGATCGGAAATCTCCAGCGCCTTGTTGAAGACGCCCTGGAAATCGCCGCTGTCATAGGTGACGCCGGAGGCGGCGGCGAACGGCATCTGCGCCGGCTTGATGAAATTGCGCTTGCGCAAGGTCAGCGGGTTGATGCCCATCTCGCTTGCGGCGCGATCGATCAGGCGTTCCATGTAGTAATTGGCCTCGGGGCGGCCGGCGCCGCGATAGGCGCCCATCAGCGTGGTATTGGTCAGCACCGTCTTGATGTCGACGCCGAGCAGCGGCGTGCGGTAGACGCTGGCGAGGTTCTTGCCGGTATTGAGCGACAGCGGGCCCGGCGCCACGCCGGTGATGTAGGCGCCGAGATTGCCGTAGCCCTGCAGGCGAACCGCGAGGAACTTGCCGTCGGCATCGAGCGCCAGTTCGGCATGCATCAGCTGAGCGCGGCCCTGGCTGTCGGAGAGAAAGCTGGTCGAGCGCTCATCGGTCCATTTGACCGGGCGGCCGAGTATCTTCGCCGCGTGCAGGATGCAGATATATTCGGGGTAGTTGACGTTCTTCATTCCGAACGATCCGCCGACATTGGCGGTGAGGATGCGGACCTTGTCGTTCGGCACGTTGAGGATTTTTGCCAGCGTCACCTTGTTGCCTGACACGCCCTGGGTCGGAACCTGCAGCGTGTAACGCTCGCTCGTCCTGTCCCAGGCCGCCAGCGCCACGCGCGGCTCCATCGACACCACGGCGACCCGCGTATTGACGATGTCGAGTTTGGTGACATGCGCCGCGCCGGCGAAGGCCGCGTCGATTTTGGCGGCGTCGCCATAGTGGTAGTCGAGCGCGACGTTGTTGGGGATGTGATCGTAGAGCTGCGGCGCGCCGGGCCTGGCGGCTTCGGCGGCGTCGGTGACGGCCGGAAGCGGTTCGATATCGAGTTCGATGGCTTCGCCGGCCTCGCGCGCCTGCGCCAGCGTCACGGCTACCACGAAGGCGACGGGATCGCCGACATAGCGCACCTTGTCGGTCATCAGCGCGGTGCGGTTGGTCTGCAGCAGCGGGCTGCCGTCACGGCTCTTGAGCGGCAGGCCGCAGGTGAAGGGGCCGTAGCCGGCGGCGGCAAGATCGGTTCCGGTCCACACGCCGAGCACGCCCGGCATCGCCTTGGCGGCCCGGGTTTCGATGCCGCGGATGATACCGTGGGCGTGGCTGGAGCGCACGATCCAGGCATAGGCCTGGCCGGGCAGGCTGAAATCGTCGGTATATTTGCCCTTGCCGCGCACCAGGGTGTCGTCTTCCTTGCGGCGGACCGGCTGCCCGACACCGTATTTTTGCAGTGCGATAGCGTTTTCCAGAGAGGCTGCGGACGTGCGGTCTTGCATTGAAAAATACCTGAAATGCTTACTTTTGTGCGATTTTCGCGATTTCCCTGAGATAACGCACCGATATCGGAACGACAACGCCTGATTGGACATGGTGGCATGTGAACGGCTGTTGCGTGGATGCCCGGCGCTGCTAAAGTTTCCGTGAACGGAAAATTCCACGTCGGCCCCAAGGGGCCGCGGAAAGACATTTTGAATGAAAGAAGACACGCGGCTTCGCGAGGGCCCAGGGCCGCGCGGAGACGACGGCCAAGGCCCGCCGCATAGCGGCGAGCGGCAGGAGTCGCGCCGCGGCGGCACGACCGGCGCACCCCATTCGCCGGCGGCGGCGACCGGCGTCTATGCCGCGCTGGACCTTGGCACCAACAATTGCCGCCTGCTGATCGCCTGTCCGACCGGCGACAGCTTTCGCGTGGTCGACTCGTTCTCGCGTATCATCCGGCTCGGGGAGGGGATCTCGGCGACCGGCTGCATCAGCGACGCCGCGATCGACCGCGCCATCGCTGCCTTGAGCATTTGCCGCGACAAAATCCAGTCGAAGAAGGCCAAACGCTTGCGGCTGATCGCTACCGAAGCCTGCCGCGCGGCGTCGAATGCCGACGGCTTCATGGACCGGGTGGCGGCCGAGACCGGCATCCGGCTTGAAGTGATCAATCGCGAGACCGAAGCAGCCCTGGCGGTGACCGGTTGTTCGCCGCTGCTCGATCCCAACGGGAGGGGCGCCATCCTGTTCGACATCGGCGGCGGGTCGACGGAGCTGGTCCGGATCGAGCGCAGTCCGGAACAGGAGAATGCGATCCCGCGCATCAAGGCGTGGATGTCGATCCCGCTCGGCGTGGTGTCGCTGGCCGAGGGGTTCGGCGGCAAGGACGTCACGCCGCAATCCTACGCGGACATGGTCGCGGAGGTCGCCCAGCACATCGCGCCGTTCGCGGCCGAACATGGCGCCAACCTCGGCGGCATGCATCTGCTCGGCACCTCCGGCACGGTGACGACCCTGGCCGGGGTCCATCTCAACCTGCCGCGATACGATCGCCGCCGGATCGATGGCGTCTGGATGAGCGATGCGGATCTCACCGCCACCATCGCGCGCCTGCTGTGCATGAGCTATCAGGAACGCGCCGCCAACAACTGCATCAGCATCGAGCGTGCCGACCTGGTGCTGGCGGGCTGCGCCATCCTCGATGCCATCCGCAGCGCGTTCCCGCTGCCGCGGCTGCGGGTCGCCGATCGCGGCCTGCGCGAGGGCATGCTGGTCGAAATGATGCGCGCGGACGGCGCCCTGGGCGGATGCCGATAGGCGCGCCGGCTTTCGATGTGCTAGAGCCTCGATTATGGCAAAAGATACCACCGGACGGCTGCGGGTTACCGTCAAGAGCGCGGGCAGGCTGAAACTGTCCTCAAAACTCTGGCTGGAGCGGCAGCTCAACGATCCCTATGTGGCACAGGCCAAGCGGGACGGTCTGCGCTCGCGCGCGGCCTACAAGCTGATCGAGATCGACGACAAGTACCATTTTCTCAAACAGGGGATCACGGTGGTCGATCTCGGCGCCGCGCCGGGCGGCTGGAGCCAGATCGCGGCCAAACGTGTCGGCGCTGCCGACGGCAAGGGCAAGGTAATCGCGATCGACCTGCTGGAAATGCCGGAAATACCGGGCGTCAGCTTCGCGCAGCTGGATTTTCTCAAGGACGACGCGCCCGACAGGTTGTTGGCCATGATGGGCGGCCGCGCCGACGTGGTGCTGTCCGACATGGCCGCCAACACCACGGGCCATCGCAAGACCGACCAGCTTCGCATCATCGGCCTGGTCGAAAGCGCCGCCGCCTTTGCCGCCGACGTGCTCAAGCCCGGCGGAACCTTTGTCGCCAAGGTGTTTCAGAGCGGCGCCGATGCGACCCTGATGACTCAGCTCAAGCGCGATTTTACCACCGTCAAGCACGTCAAGCCGGCTTCGAGCCGCAAGGATTCCTCGGAGCGCTACGTGCTGGCGCTGGGATTTCGCGGCGTGCAGGCCAAGCCGCCAACCGACGATGCCGCAGGATCTGTCGGATAGACCGTCAGCCCTCTAAGCCTGCGCCACGCTTTCCCTCGGCCGGGTTTCCAGCGCCATCCGCACGTCCCTGGCGCTGGTCAGGGCCCGCCGGATGTTTTTGTCTTCCGAACCGGAATCGAAAGTAATCAGCCGATTGCAGTGCTGGCAGTTGGTCTGAAACCCGTCGCGGAGTTTTTGCGCGCGCTCGCGGAACACCTGCGAGCATTTGCTGCACTTGATTCTGACTTTTTCGTCGATCATGAAATCTCCCTGGGCACCGCAAGGGCAATCTGGCGGCCGGAGCTTAAGGGCGCGTCGGAGAGTTTGCTAAAACTCTCCTCAAATCAATCCATGTTGATTGAGCCGGCCCGGATCACCTTGCCCCAGCGCTCGATTTCTTCCGGCATGAATTTTGCCAGATATTCCGGCGTGCGCTGCTCCGGCGGCACGACGGCAAGCCCGATCGCTTCCATCTTCTGGCGCAGATCGGGGCGCGCCATCATGTCTCCCAGCGCCTTGTTCATCTTGCGCACGATCAGCTCAGGCGTCCCCTTCGGAAAGAAGAAGCCGTTCCAGACCGTGGCCTCGACGCCCGGAAGGCCCTGTTCGCCGGTGGTCGCGAGGTCCGCCACGATCGGCACGCGCTTCGGCGACATCACCGCGATGCCCTTGACGGTGCCGCCCTTGACCTGCGCCGCCCCGGTTTGGATGGTGTCGCACATGTAATCGATGCGGCCTCCGATCAGGTCCTGCATCGCCGGACCTGCACCGCGAAAGGGGATGTGGGTGACCTCGACGCCGATCGCCATGTTGAGCAGCGCGCATGGCAGATGCGTGCCCGAACCGACGCCTGCCGAGCCATACTGCATCTTGCCCTGGTTGGCCTTCGCGTAGGCGATGAATTCCTGCAAATTGTTCACTGGCAGGTCCTTGCGGACGATCAGAATCCGCGGCGATTCCGAAACCAGCCCGACCGGCTCGAAATCCTTCGCGGCGTCATAAGGCGGCTTCTTGTAGAGCGACTGGCTGTAGGCGTGCGTGCCGGTGTTGCCGATCAGCAGCGTGTACCCGTCAGGCGCTGCCTTGGCGACACGGGCGCTGCCGACCGTCCCGGCAGCGGCGCCGACGTTCTCGACGATGATGGTTTGTCCGAGCACTTCGCCAAGCGCCACCGCCTGCAGCCGCGCATTGGCGTCGATGCCGCCGCCGGCGGCGAACGGCACGACGAGGGTGATGTTTCTGGCGGGCCACTCCTGTGCGGCGGCCGGCGTCGTGACGGCGGCGAGCGCGAACGCGGCGGCAATCATCGCTTTTGACATCCGCACTTATCCTCCCTGACTGCTGTTCACCCCAGCCGCTGATCCCGCGCATCTTCAGTGGTTTCGCTGGCCGCTTTTGCGGCGGCCTTCGCTGCACCCTTGCGGCTGGAAATCTCGACCGCGCTGTGGCCGGAGATCTCGTGGCCGGCATCATCCGGCATCTGCCAGAAGAAGTAAGCCGAGATCGCCGAGATGATCGCGACCACGATAAAGGCCGGCGCGAAATCGGCCGCGCCCAGTTCGGTGACATGGCGCATCAGCATGGTGGATTCCACCGTGAACGCGCCGATCGCGACGCCGGCGGAAATCGCCAGTTGCTGGTTGACGCTGACCAGCGTGGTGGCACGGCTCATCTGCGCCGGCTCGACCTCGGCATAGGCTACGGTGTTGATGGCGGTGAACTGCAGCGAACGGAAGAACCCGCCGACCACGAGGATGATCATGATCAGGAGCAGCGGCGTCGTCACCGTGAACAGCGCGCAGGCCGCGAGAAAAACCGAACTGATGACGGCGTTGATGGTCATCAGGTTGCGAAAGCCGAAGGTACGGATGATCCGCGCCGCCAGCGTCTTCATGCCCATGGCGCCCACTGCCGATGCGAACGTCACCAGTCCCGAGTGGAAGGGCGACAGCCCAAAGCCGACCTGCATCAGCAGCGGCAGCAGGAACGGCAGCGCACCGATGCCGAGCCGGAACAGAAAGCCGCCGAGGATGCTGGCGCGCAGCGTCGGCAGCCGCATCAGCGAAAAGTCCAGCACCGGCGATTGGGTGCGCCGGGCGTGGATGACGTAGAGCGTCATCGAAACCGTGCCGATCCCGACCAACGCTGCGACGACGGTCCAGGGCAACAGATTGAGCCCGGCGACCGATAGTCCGAACGCAATGCCGCCGAGACCTGTCCCCGCCAGCACCAGCCCGTAAAGATCAAAGCGCTCGGGGTTATCGCTGCGGATCGGGTCGATATAGCGCTGCGCCATCAAGATGCCGAGCAGGCCGATCGGAATGTTGATCAGGAAGATCCAGTGCCAGGAAAAGTAGGTCGTGATGAAGCCGCCGAGCGGCGGGCCGATCACCGGCCCGATCAGCGCCGGCACCGTGACCCAGGCCATCGCATTTACCAGCTGGCTCTTGTCGATCGAGCGCAGCAGCACCAGCCGCCCCACGGGGGTCATCATCGCGCCGCCGATGCCCTGCAGGATGCGCGCGATGACAAAGTGGGTGACGGAAGTCGACAGCGCGCAGCCGATCGATCCCACCATGAACACGGCGATTGCAGCCGAAAACACCATGCGCGCGCCGAAGCGATCGGCGGTCCAGCCGCTGGCCGGAATGAACACCGCGAGCGACAAGAGATAGGAGGTGATGGCGAGCTTCAGCGTCAGCGGGCTGGTGCCGATGTCCGCCGCGATCGCCGGCAGCGACGTCGCAATCACAGTCGAATCCATGTTCTCCATGAACAGGGCGGTGGCCACGATGAGCGGGATCAGGCGTTCTTTGGTCATCGGGATCAGGGGCGCGGGGAGGGAGATGGGAAGGCAGATCGGCTGTAACATCGCGGCAAGCGAGGGGCCATTGCGGACACCGCAAAACCACCTAAATCCTGCGTGACAATGTTCGCTGCGCGGCTTGGCCGCCGGAGATTCGACGATGATCTATGTCCTCGCCGCCTTGTTGCCGCCGCTTGGGCTGCTGCTCAACGGGCAGCCGTTTTCGGCGGTCTTCAACCTGGTCCTGATCGTGCTTTGCGTGATTTTCGGGCTGATTTTCCCGGTCCTGCTGCTGGTCCCGTCGGCGCACGCGCTGATCGTGGTTCACATCAAGCGCGAGGATCGCCGGCACCGGGAGGTGGTGGAGGCGATCCGGCAGCATGGCCCGCCGCCGGGTTATCCGCGCTAGTGTTCTGACTCATTCATTTGCATCCCGTTTTGCGATGACGAGCGCTTTTTTGGCTCGGCGGTGCTTTGCGAGGATGGATTTGGCGCTGGCGGTC
>NZ_JAURXB010000151.1 GCF_030654605.1 Bradyrhizobium sp. | reverse complement strand
CGTGGCGCCGTGGTCGGGCTCGATCACGCGCGGCCGATCACGCCGGATCTGGCCGCCGAGGGCGCGCAGCGCTTTTCGCAAGTTGTCGTGGGCACCAACGCGGTGCGAAGATAGCTCTGTCGTCGTCCCCGCGAACGCGGGGACCCATACGCCGTGCCGGTCATAGGAGAGAGGCAGTGCTAGCTGCCTTTACTTGCACACTCGGTCTCAATTCCGACTCCCGGGATTATGGGTCCCCGCGTTCGCGGGGACGACGGAATCGTCTCAGGACGCGGCCCTCCGGCGCCGCCGAACCATCAGGACGAACACGACCGCGAGCGCCGACGCCACCGTGTACATCGTGAACGCGTTGAGATAGCCGATCATCACCGACTGCCGCATGATCTCCTACGCCACCCTGGCGAGGCCCGGGACGGTGTCGAAGTTCCACGCTCCCGTCACCTCCGGCATGGCGATTGCCCGGTTGTAGGGCGTGATCATCTCGGTCATGCGGCTGTAATTGGCGCCGGTCGTGCGCACGATCTCCGCGATCGACAGCGAAATGAAGAAGCTGGAGCCGATGTTGCGCAGCAGATGGAAGATCGAGGACGCCTCGGCGTAATCCTTCGCCTCCAGCGTATCGAACGCCACCACCGTGATCGGCACCCAGACGACGCCGACCGCAAAACCCTGGATGGCGCTGTTGATGACCAGTATCTCCATGGTCACGTTGAGGTCGAAGGTCAGCATCCACAGCCCTGCCACGGTTTGCAGGCCAAAGCCGAACGCCATGCTGATGCGCGGATCGATCCGGCTCATGAAGCCCGCGGCCAGGAAGCCCATCAGCATTCCAATGCCACGGCATCCGATGACCTGCCCGACCAGCGCATCCGAAAATCCGACATGCTGCTGCAGCAGCGGCGGCAGCAACACCATCGGCGTGAAATTCAGCATGCCGTAGATCGTCACCAGTGCGAGCCCGATCGCGTAGTTGCGGTCGGTCAGCAGCTTCAGGTTCAGGAACGGCGCGCGCGTGCTCAGGCTGTGCACGATGAAGACGTAGAATGCGAGTGCTGCGACCAGGCACTCGATCACGATCTCGGTCGAGTTGAACCAGTCCAGCCGCACGCCGCGCGCGAGTACGAGTTGAATAGCGGCAAGAGCGGTGGCGAGTGCGAGGAAGCCGGTCCAGTCGAAGCGAACTTTTTCCAGTTGCACCGTGGACTGCAAGGTCAAGTGCATGCCGATGGTGGCGCAGATGCCGATCGGCACCAGCATGTAGAACGACCACCGCCAGCTGTGGATCTCGGCGAGATAGCCGCCGATCACCGGACCGAACACCGGCGCGACCGCAACCGCCATCCCGAACACCGACATCACCATGGTATGCTGGTGGCGCGGGAACGTGGCGAACAGGATCGACTGCGACAGCGGCACCACCGGCGCACCCGCGCCGCCCTGAAGGATGCGCCACAGCACCAGCATTTCGAGCGATTGCGCCATCCCGCACAGCAGCGTCGCGGCGGTAAAGCAGGCAATCGAATACACCACCACGCGCTTGGTGCCGAAGCGGGACACCAGCCAGCCGGTCATCGGCGTCACCACCGCGGTGGCGAGAATGTTGAACGTCATCGCCCAGGCGATCTCGTCCTGGGTTGCCGACATCGCGCCCTGCATCTGCGGCAGCACGGTCGATGTCGTCAGCAGCGCCGTGCCATAGAGCGAGGACCCCAGCACCACGGTGGCCAGCGTCAAATATCGCTGCGCCGCGGTCAGGGCCGGGCCCTCGGTAGCGACGCTTGCTGAGCTTGCGGCCATGACCCCTGCGGCGCCCAATAGGCGGATAATAACCTGGCTTACTAATTAATAACCTAGCTTACTAATTCGCCGGCGGCTACAATTGCGGCATGCCGAATACCGACGAATACATTGGTGTCGTGATCTCTGACGTCGCCCGCCTGTTGCGCACGGAGTTCGATCGCCGGGTGCGCCGGCTCGGCATCACCCGGGCGCAATGGCTGGTGCTGACCCGCTTGCACCGGCATCCGGGCGCCTCGCTTTCGGAGCTGGCCGAGATGATGGAGGTGGAAAAGGCGACCGCCGGCCGCATGATCGACCGGCTGGTGGCCAATGGCTGGGTGGCGCGCCGGACCCAGCGTGACGACCGCCGCGTCAAACGGGTGTATCTCACACCGGAAGCCGAACGCGTGCACAAGCGCATCTGGCGCGTCGCCGAGGCGACGGTGGAAGACGCCCTCACCGGCCTCTCGGCGCAGGAAAGCCGGCAACTGATGACGTTGTTGCAGCGCATCAAGAAGACCCTGGTTTCCGCCGTGGATGCCGTCCCGCCCGGGAGGACTGTGGTTGCCGGCCGCAGAGCTGCGTCACGTGGCGCGCGCGGTCTCAATGGGAAGGCCGCGCCATGAGCAAGCGCCTGCGGACTTGGGCACTGATCGGCGTTCCGGCGCTCGTCCTGCTCGGAGCGTTGATGGTCTGGCTGCAGGGCGGCCGGTACGCCTCGACCGAAAACGCGTTCGTGAAAGCCGATATCACCCAGGTCGCCGGCGAAGTGCCCGGCCGCATTATCGACGTGCGTATTCGGGACCATGCGGCCGTCAAGGCAGGCGACGTGCTGTTCCGCCTCGATCCCGCGCCCTACCAGCTGGCCCTCGCCAAGGCCGAAGCCGAAACCGATTCCGCGCGTGCCGCCGTCGAGCAACTCAAGGTGAGCCTGCGCGAGATCCGGGCCGAGGCCACCGAGGCCGAGAACAAATTGTCGTATCTTCAGACCCAGGCCAAACGACATCGCGATCTGTCCGGACGCGGCGTCACTTCGGCTACCAGGGTCGAGCAGGCCAACAGCGAGGAACAGGAAGGGCAAGACCGCCTTGCGGTGCTGCACCAACGCATCGCCCGTGTTGAAGCCGCCCTCGGCGGCAATCCCGACAGGCCGACCGATCAATATGCCGCGGTCCGCGAAAAGCAGGCGATGCGCGATCGCGCGGCGCTGGATCTGAGCCATACCGAGATCAAGGCCCCACGCGCCGGCGTGGTCGTCAATTTCAAGCTCCAGCTCGGCGAGCAGGTCAAGGCGCAGACGCCGTTGTTCGCGATCGTCACCGATCGCCGACCCTGGCTCGAAGCCAACTTCAAGGAAACCGACCTGACCCACGTGACAGCAGGACAAAAGGCGAAGGTCATCCTCGATATGCATCCCGACATTACCTGGGATGCCGAGGTGGAAAGCATCAGCCCGGCGACTGGCGCCGAGTTTGCGATCCTGCCGGCGCAGAATGCCTCCGGCAACTGGGTGAAGGTGGTGCAACGCCTGCCGGTGCGGCTGCGGCTGCTGGAGCGGCCGGGCGAGCCGCCGCTGCGCGCCGGCATGACCGCCTATGTCAGCATCGATACCGGGCGCACCCGCGATCTGTGGAGCATATTCGGCAACGGCGCGGCGGTTGCGGCGCGCCCCCATCTGCAAGAGACGACCAAAGCGCAATAACTGGCTTGCGGCCCGGCGCCTACAGCGCGTTACGCAGTAAAGGGTAGCGTTGCGCGATCGCGTCCGGCGTCAGCCCGTGAGCATCTTCCACGTCTTCCAGCATTGGCATGTCCATCGCTGGCGCCGACGGCGCCTCGTCTGAAGCGACATGCCCGGGTTCCGCGGCAATCGAAATATCCTCCGGCGGCAGTTCGGCAACTATCTCCACCGGCGGCGACGGAAGCCGATCGGATTGATCGCGCAGCTTTTCGGCGCGCGGCAATGCCGATTGGGTGTGCCCGAGCCAGGACATGTCGACAGCGGAATTGTTCGGCAACGCCTCGCGCATCGACAGGCTGCGCCAGGTTTCGACCGCGGTCTTGGCCTCCTGGATATTTTCGAGGAATGCGAGTTCAGTGTGAAAGCGGCGCCAGCGGCCGGTTTCGAACAGCTCGGTGAGGTATTCCAGCCGCTGTTCGGCCAGATTGCACCAGCGCGCGATAACGTCGCGCCCATCTGCCACGTCCAATCGATGTGTCATGAACCAGCCCGTAAAGGAGAAAACGGACGCAGACGCAACGAAAACGAATCAGGCAAACGTGACAGTGATATTTTGTGGAAAACCTTAACGAAGTCTATCAAACGACGTTGCTGGATGCCGTTTATCGACCAAAAGCCGTAGTCATGCGGGGTATTTCGGCCAATCCGCCGTCAAGATGCATACTGGCATGGCCGGGCTGCGCCGCTGGCACCCGCGCGTATCCACCGATTTAATCGGGCGAGACTTCCCGCATGGCGCGGCGGTAACCAGCCCCAGAAACGAAAGACCCGTCCGGGGGGACAACCGGACGGGTCAAGCCATATGGGCGCTTGGGGTGGATGGGCGCTCGCGCCGAATACAGCCTCGATGGGGAGGGATGACCGCTCCCACGAATATAAGTCGCAGCAGGGGCGATAGACGTTCAAACGACCGCACGATTTTTTTCGATTTTTTGCCGGGCGTTTTTGGACGGAAATCTATTGCGCGGCGGGGCGATTGGCCTCGCCGGCGGCTGACTTATCCGATGCCATGGCGGCCGCCGGCTGGTTCAGAGCCCGTGTCGGGAGTACCTGTTGCCGGCCCGCGACACTTTCAACCGCTGGCGCGGCCGGAACCGCGGCGACCGGCACCGCCGGCGGGGCAGTGATCGCCGAGACCGCCGCAAAGGCATCGGCTTCGCCGGCGCCGAATTGATCGTCGCGACCGGGACTGCCCAGATCGCGGGCAGTTCTCATCAGGATTGCGCGCAGTTCGCCCGGCTTCAACGCAGGATTGCGCTCCAGCATCAGGGCCGCAAGGCCGCTGATGTAGGCGGCGGAGAATGAGGTTCCGGACGTCATCTGATATTTTCCGTCCGGAGCCGGCAGAAAGATGTCGACGCCGGGGGCCGCGATGGCGATATGGCCGCCGCGGTTCGAAGCCGCAAACAATTTGTCGCCGGCGTCGGTAGCGCTGACCGCAATCACATTGGCGTTAGCGGCTGGATATAGCGGCGGCGATTTCGCACCGGCGTTGCCGGAGGCAGCGACCATCACGATGCCCCTCGCCGCCGTGGCGCCGATACCGCGCTCGATCAGCGGATCTTTCGGACCGGCGAAGCTCATATTGACGATCTGGGCGCCGTGCAGCACGGCATAGTTCAACGCCTTCAGGATCACGAAGGTGGTGCTTTCCGCGCCGTTCGCCGCGGTGCCGAAGGCGCGGATTCCCAGAATCCTGGCCTGCGGCGCGCTCCCCATCAGCCGCCCGTGCGACACGATCGCGCCGGCGATCCCGGTGCCGTGAACATGCGGGCCTTCCTTGCTGCCGAGCGCATCGTAATTGTCCGCGACCGAGTTCAAGAGCTCCGGATGCCTGTCGTCAATTCCGGAATCGATCACCGCGATGGTCACGTTGGCGCCGCTGACCAGCGTATGGGCCTGCGGCAGTCGAAGTTTTGCCAGCGCGTATTGCGCGGGGTCGCCTTCGGTCGGCGCCGCCTTCTGGTCCTGCAGAAAATAGCGGTAGTTCAGTTGCACCGAGCGCACGCCGGAAGCCGCAGCGAATGAGCGGCGCGCCTTCTCCACCGGGCGGCCGTCGGTGATCCGGAACAGGCCGATGGTGGCGCCGACAAGCGGAAAATTCAGCGATTGCAGCCGCACGAGGCCGTGACGCCGTGCCAGCGCATCGGCCTGCGCGTCCGACAGCGAACCATCGATCTCGGCCACGAACTCATTGGGAACCGCGGTCGGGTTGAGCGCCGCCAGCGGCCCGCTGCGACCGGCGCCGCCGTTCTTGCCGTCCTTGCCGCTCTTGCCGTTCTTGGCGGATTTGCCAGCGCCGCCGCCATCGGACAACGAAACCGGCTTCTCCCGGCATTCGCCACCGCTGTCACGATGGGCATAACTGCAGGCTGACGAAAGGTTCGGCGAGAAGCGCGCATTCGGAAGCGTCGAGGTCACCCCGACGCGGGGGGTATTGATACCGGGTGGGGTTCTGTTGATTCCGACAACCGGATTGATCCGAGGCGCCACGGTCGGATTGATGGTGGGCATCCGTGACTGGATGTTGAGGTTGGGCGAGCGCATGACACTTTGCGCCTGAACCGCCGGGATACCGGGGCATGCCAGCGAGAACGCCGCGGCGGTCAACGCCAACGCCGTACGCCGCATTCCAATCCGCCAGTTCGCACGATCGTGGATCATGGGGCCTCGGGTTTACGCAGGGCGGCGGAAGCGCGGCCTACGGCGCAGCCACGGCGAGATTGACGATCTTCTCGCGTTGCAGCCTGCTCATAAGCCCGGCTACCTCGTCCTTGCTCATCGCTTTATTGCCGAATTGCAGCCGAAACATGCCCCCCTTGGCGCCGTCGGTGACGACGGCCTGATAGCTGTCGAGCAGTGCGGTGATATCGGCAATGCGCGCTTCCGGCGCGAACCGCACCAGCGCGTATGGCGCTGCCGCCGCACCGAGGTCGCGGGTGATGGGCGCATTGGTGCTGAGCGAGGCCGTCTGGAACGACGAGGTCTGGTTCTTCACCAGCACCGCGCCGATCACGCCGGCCTGCAGAAGCAGTGCCAGCGCCCCCAGGCTCGCCGACCAGGCCAGCGTCCGCGGCGACAGGCCAGCGAAAAACCCGGCGATCCGCGCCGATAAATTGAGCGAGGTCGACGGCGCGCGCGCCGGTTCTGCGTCGATCGCAGCGAACAGCTTCTGCATGGCGCGAGCGGAGGGCGCGCCGAGGCTTTCATTGAGCGAAATGGTTTCGGCGTACTCTTCCCGGATCACGGCATACTGCCTGGCAAGCTCAGGGTCGCGCGCCAGCGCTTCATCGACGCGGCGGGCATCGCGCGCGTTCAGGGTGCCGGCCGCATGCCAGGGCAGCAGCACTTCGATTTCGCTGGGTTCTTGATCCAGCACTTGTTTGCTCGCTGCCATCATGGCCAACCTCGTTCGATGCCGGCCGCCTTCAAAAGGTCGGCCAATTTCTTGCGCGCATAAAACAGGCGCGTCTTCACGGTGTTCTCGGGTATCCCGACGATTTCAGCGACCTCTTCCACCGATTTCTCGTGGTAGTAGACGAGATCGACGATCTCCCGATGCTCTGGCGAAAGTGCGGTGAGGCACTTGCGCAACGCTACACTGGTATCCTTCTTTTGCACCGCCACTTCGGGATCATCGGACGTATCCTCGATCGCGTTGGCGGCCTCGTCGTCCAGTTCGGCGTCCTTCCTGCGCCGCAGCGCAGACAGGGCCTTGAATCGCGTAATTGCCAGGAGCCAGGTGGAAACAGCGGATCGGCCTTCGAACTTGCCGGCCTGCCGCCAGACATCGAGAAAAACCTCGCTGATGAGGTCTTCCGCAACCTGTTCGTCCCGAACCAGCCGAAGCCCGAAGCGGAACACCCTGACATGGTGCCTTCCGTACAGCACCTGCATGGCGAGCCGGTCGCCTTGAGCGATCCGAGCGATCAGGACATCGTCCGTAGCCGCCTGTGTCGCACTCAATGGCCGTCTCGCAAGGTTGGTCGGATTGGGTTGGCGGGTGGTTCGACGGGAAGGGCAAGATTCTTGAAATTATCGCAAGTCTGCGATTTCACGTGTGATCTACCCCACAGTCGGGGTGATAAGCGAAAAACTGGTATCATAATACGGAAATTCTTTCTTCACGCCCGTGTCCACCGCGCGGATATTATCAAGGCTTCGTCGGCAAAGCAGCACTTCCTTACCGCCCGGACGTCAAGCGATCCCCGCCGGTTTGGCCAGATCGCCCGACGGTACCCCGTTCCTGCCAATTTTCCCTTACGAAACAATGGCGATCGCGGCTACCAGACAGCCCGGATCCGGCACGAAAGATACCAAACCTAAAGGCTTCTCACTTAGATTTTTCGGAACTTTGGTTCCATCACCGGCGAGATTATGGCCACCGCTGCGTCCTCGTTCCTGAATCCGATTGCGGCCGAACTGGAAGGCGTGGGCCCCAAGCCGACGGCGAAGGCGCTGGCGCGTCGCGCCAGGCAGCGTCGCCAAATCCTGGTGATGATCGGCGCCAGTTACCTCATCGATGCCGCTCTCCTGATGATCTATGCCTATGCCGGCACGATTCCGGCCACGATCGGCCCGGCATTTGCCGTCTGCGGGCTGATCTTTGTCGTGGGTTCGATTGCGCTCTCGGAGCTGGGGTTCAACGAGCGGTTCAGGGATCATTACCTGGTCGCGCCGCAGTCGATCATCAACATGGTGATCATGCTGGCTTTCATCTGGATCGCCCCCGAGGTCGGCGTGATGTTCCTGTGCACCCTTTTCGTCGTGTTCAGTTTCAGCTCGCTACGCTCGACGCCGCAACAGACGGCGATGGTCTGGACCGCGATGGCATTCGGGCTCGCCGCGCTGTTTCTTTTGACCGACAAGCCGATTGCAATGCCGCATGGCAGTTATATCGAGCGCTTCGCCACGATGACGGTGTTTATCCTGACCATCGGGCGCTGCATGTTCATCGGCATTTTCTCCAGTGCGATGCGCCAATCGCTCTACAAGAGCGGCGTCGATCTGAAGGAGGCCTACAAGCGCATCGAAGAACTCTCCGAACTCGACGATCTGACCGGCTCTTTGAACCGCCGCTGCATCATGGGCGTGCTGGACGAAGAGATCGCCCGCGCCCATCGCAACCAGGCGCCCTTCTCCGTCGCCCTGATCGATCTCGACTGGTTCAAGCGCATCAACGACACCTACGGCCACCCTACCGGCGATGAAGTGCTCCGGACATTCGCCATTACCGTGTTCGCCAACGTCCGCCCCATCGACAAGTTCGGCCGGTACGGCGGCGAGGAATTCCTGCTGCTGCTTCCCGACACTTCAGATGAAGGCGCCGCGCGCATCCTCGACCGGCTGCGCGCGATCATCGCCGATCTCGACTGGAGCGCGTTCTCGCCCGGCATGCAGGTAACGATCTCGGCCGGCGTCGCGACGCTGAAACCGAACGAGACGCCCGACATCATTCTCGCGCGCGCCGACAGCGCGCTTTACGCAGCCAAGGCACGGGGACGCAATCGCATCGCCAGCGCCTGATCCGACCAATTCCGTTTCCGGACGACGGAGAAACCGTCGACGGCCTGAATGTCCGAATGCTCCAGGATAGAGTCATGAGTTCGAAGCCTGCCGCCACCACCGAAAGTCTGCTCGACGAGTTGCAGACCACGCTCGCGCATGGAACCGTGGCGCGCCGGGTCGAGACCCTGCGCCGGGTCACCGACCTCTTCATCAACGGCGCGGTGGATTATTCCGACGAACAGATCGGGTTGTTCGACGACGTTTTCCAGTGCCTGATGGTTCACATCGAGACTTCCGCAAGGGAGCTGCTCGCCAATCGTCTGGCTCCGATCGACACCGCACCGCCGGGCACGATCCGCGCGCTGGCGTTCGACGACCTGATCGAGGTCGCCGCTCCGGTGCTGTCGAGATCGGAGCGCCTCGATGACGAGGTGCTGATCGAGACCGCGCGCAACAAGAGCCAGGCACATTTGCTGGCGATTTCGCTGCGACGGGTGCTGAGCGGCGCGGTGACGGACGTATTGGTGCTGCGCGGCAATGACGAGGTGATCCAGAGCACCGTCAACAATCCCGGCGCGGAGTTTTCCGAACGCGGTTTCACCCGGCTGGTCAATCGCGCCGAGGGCGACGACAATCTCGCAACCTGCCTCGGCATGCGCCCGACGATACCCCGGCACCTCTATTTGAAACTGATCGCCAAGGCTTCCGCCACGGTACGGGAGCGCCTCGAGGCCGCCCATCCGAAGCAGGCAGGGGAGGTGCCGACCGCCGTGCGCGAAGCGACGCGGCTGGCGCGCTCGGCGCCCGTGGCGATCACCAGGGACACCGCGATCGCCCACGCACTGGTCAAATCGCTCTACGAAGACGGCCGGCTCGACGAATTCCAGGTCGCGACGTTCGCCGAGGCCGGTAAATTCGACGAAGCCAACGCGGCGCTTGCCGCCCTCGCCAACGTGCCGGTGTCGATCGCCGAGAACATGATGCTGGAAACCCGTGCGGAGGGCGTCATGATCCTGGCCAAGGTCGCGGCCATGTCGTGGTCGACCGTCAAGGCGATCATCAACATGCGCGACGAACTGTCCGGCCTGGAACCGACCGATCTTGCGGCCTGCAAGGCTACTTATGAACGACTGCGGTCCTCGACCGCACAGCAGGTCCTGCGCTTCCACCGTATGCAGCAGGCGAGCGCCGCACCGGCGGCGTAAGGCTTCAACCGCATTAAAACCGCAACACCCTCGGCCCCGCCAGCGCGCCGATAGCGGCGACCAGCGCGGCGGCGATCGTGTACCAGGTCGCGACGAACAGCGGCGAGTCGTCGGTACAATGCGAGGCGTAGAGCGTTGCCGCCAGGCCCGCCGACAGCAGTCCGGCGATCGCGCCGGCGACCGCGGGCCGTGTGGGGGCGCCGTGACGCAAGCCGAGCAGCGCCGCCACCAATAGCGGTAACGCCATCAGCGGGATCGACGTCAGGCAGTTCCACGCATTGCGCCCCACCAACCGCGTCATCATCGGCGGCCGCTGCGGCATCATCATCTCGCCGCCGATGCCCGCAACCAGAAGCCCGACTGGAATCAGCAGCAGCCATGCCCAGCCCCGCAGCGAGGCTTCCGGCCGCGACAGATGCAGGCTGATGGCGATGGCCGGGATCGCCAGCGCCAGCGTCACCGCAAATTTCAGGTCGAAAAACGGATTGCGCATCGCGGTCATGACGTCAGGCCGAACGCCGAGTTCGGTCAGGAAAATCACGATTGAAACCGGCGCCGCCAGCAATAGCGACAGCGTCAGCACGGACCCGACCGGCCGCGCGCGGTGGGCGTTGTCGGCGGCGAGGGTACTAATGAGCTGATCGGTCTCCATTCTCATTGTCCCCGTAGCCTGGCGGTGAGGTTGGCAAGCCCGCGATGCAGTGCCACGCGCACCGCGCCCTCGCTCATCGCGAATTTCTTCGCGGTATCCTGGATCGACGCGCTGTCGACCGCAATCGATTGCAGCACATCGCGCTGACGCGCCGGCAGGGATTTTAGCTGCGCCTCGACCTCGCCGGCCGGCACGGTCTCCGCGGCCGGCTCACCCGGCAACGTCTCGGCGAAATCGTCGATGTTGACGAACACCCGGCGACCGCGGCGGCGCAGCGCGTCGATCAGCTTGTTGCGGGCGATCGCAAACAGCCATGGCGCAAACGGGGCGCTGGCGTCCCAGGTATGCCGCTTCAGATGCACCGCCAACAAAATGTCCTGCACGATGTCCTCGGATTGGTCGGCCGGTTGCCCTGCCCGCGTCAGGCCGCGGCGCGCCGCGGCCCGGAGCACCGGCGTGACGGCCCTGAGCAGGCGATGATACGCCGCATCGTCGCCTGAAATGGCCGACCGCATCAGGCCGGTCCATTCGTCCTCACGTTCGCGCACGCGCGCTCCCACATTGCAATTCGGTCGATCTTTCAATTTGTTACGCCGACAACCACCGATCACGAAGTCGTGATCCAGGCTCCCGGCGGCCTTGAGACCATCGTACCCCGGCTTCAGGAATCGCGACTGCGAATTCCGCTCCGGATGGCTCATAACATCGATCGGTTCCGCTGACACCCACAGCGTCTGTTTCGACATGCGATGCGAATGAGGGCCCGGCGACCGCGTGACCCGGCAGGGCGTCGCTGCCCTGCTTTCGCCCGGTCTCGCCCGAAGATTCCCTTTTTTGGCCGCGCTGTGGCCATGCGGTGGGGTCTCATTTCGCCTTGGGGGCGGGCAAATGGGGAGATTGCCACATGATCATCAAAGCCAGCGGGCGCTCGGCATTGATTCTAGCGACAGGGCTCTTTGTGTGTTTCGCGGGGCCATCGCAGGCGGCGCCGGGGGACGACACGGCGGCCGCAAGTTCGAAATCCGAAAGAGCCAGCGGGGCGCCGATCAAGCTCAACAAATACGCCAAGCCGCGGCAGTCGAAAAAAATCGCGCAGCGAAAATCCGGCAAGGCGGCGCTGAAATCCTCGGCCGCCGGGAAGGCGACCCTCGTCGCGGATGACGCCGACAAGGATTCCACCGCGATCCCGCCGTCGATCGCCAATGCCAACGCGCAACTGGCCTCCGCCGAGGCGCCCGCAGGCAGCGCCATGGCGATGTCGGCGAAAGCCAACACGATGCTGCTGGCCGCCGCGGACAAGCCGGTTGACGCCCAACCGGCCGCTGAAGCCGACGTCGTCGCCTCCGATCAGCTCAACGATCTCGACCGCGCGCTGCAACAAGCCAGGCCCGACGGCAAGCCCGCTGCGCCGGCCATGACGCTGGCGTCGGCCGAAGCGCCTGCCACCGCTGCCGCGCCCGTCATGGCCGCCAGCAAGGAAGATTCCGCCTGGGACCAGACCTCGCTGATCGGGAAGATCTTCATCGCCTTCGGCGCGCTGCTGACGATGGCCTCCGCCGCGCGCATGTTCATGGCGTGAGTTCGTCTCCTTCCCCGAACGCTGCGCAGCGCCATGGCGCTGCACCGCGTCCGGGACACGTAATCCCCCACTTGAAGCCCATCCCGCGAGCGGGCACATTGCCGGCGCAATCAGGCGCCGGGGTGGATCATGAGCACGTTCGAACACATCATTGTCGAAGCCAAAGACGCGGTCGGCATTATCACGCTGAACCGCCCGAAAATGCTCAATGCGCTGTCGTTCGGCGTATTCCGGGAGATCGCCGCGGCGGTCGACGATCTCGAGGCCGATGACACGATCGGCTGCATCCTGCTGGCTGGCGGCGAAAAGGCCTTCGCGGCCGGCGCCGACATCAAGGAAATGCAGCCGAAAACCTTCATCGACATGTTTTCCAGCGATTTCACGACGATCGGCGGCGACCGCGTCGCCCGATGCCGCAAGCCGACCATTGCCGCGGTCAGCGGCTATGCGCTGGGCGGCGGCTGTGAACTGGCCATGATGTGCGACATCATCATCGCCGCGGACACCGCCAAATTCGGCCAGCCGGAAATCACGCTCGGCACCATTCCCGGCATCGGCGGCACGCAGCGGCTGACCCGCGCGGTCGGCAAGTCCAAGGCGATGGACCTCTGCCTCACCGGCCGGATGATGGATGCCGCCGAAGCCGAGCGCTCCGGCCTGGTCAGCCGCGTCGTGCCCGCGGACAAGTTGATGGCGGAAGCGCTGGCGGCCGCGGAAAAAATCGCCGCGATGTCGCGTCCCGCGGCCGCCATGGCCAAGGAAGCCATCAACCGCGCTTTCGAGACGCCGCTGGCGGAAGGCATGAACGTCGAGCGCAACCTGTTCCACTCGACCTTCGCGCTGGAGGATCGCGCCGAAGGCATGGCGGCGTTCATCGAGAAGCGCAAGCCGGTGAACAAGAACAGGTAGCGTAGGGTTCATCTCTTTCGTCGTCCCCGCGAACCAGGCTGTGTGAGAAGTCGCGGTTTTTTTTGGATTAGGACACGGCGGCGTTTACGGAGGGCACAAGAATCTTCGTCAGGCGGTAGAGGGCTCCAGCGCTTCCAGCAGCACCGGTACTCCGAGGATGCTGATCACCCGTTTGAGATTGTAGCACAGCACCCCTAGTGTTCTGACTCATTCATTTGCATCCCGTTTTGCGATGACGAGCGCTTTTTGGCTCGGCGGTGCTTTGAGAGGATGGATTTGGCGCTGGCGGTCCACTTGAAGGGCTTTGGGTTTTGGTTTCGATGCTCGATCCACTCGTCAATTGCGGTCTTGAGTTCGGTGACGTCGTTGAAGGTTCCTCGCCGGAT
>NZ_JAURXB010000150.1 GCF_030654605.1 Bradyrhizobium sp. | reverse complement strand
CTCCGGCGGCTTCAACATCTTTCCGCGCGAGGTCGAGGACGTGCTGTCGCAGCATGCCGACGTCGCGATGGTCGCCGTGGTCGGCGTGCCCGACGACAAATGGGGCGAGGCCGTCACCGCGGTCGTGGTCGCGCGCGAAGGCTGCCGGCCGAACGCCGACGAATTGATCGCTCTGGTGAAGGCGCGCAAGGGCGCGGCGCACGCGCCCAAGCACATCAAGTTCGTCACGGAATTGCCGATGACCGGCGTCGGCAAGGTCGACAAGAAGGTGCTGAAGGCGGGGTTCTGGGTCGGGCGGGACCGGATGGTGGGGTGAAAACTCTCGTGTCCCGGATCAGCAGCGCATCGCGTCGAAGACGCGCGTGAACGCGCTGATGGCGCTGCGCGGCATCCGGGACACGATGGCGTCACGCTTTCGTCTATCCCCGCTTCTCGATCACCAGGCTCTGCACGGCGCGGCCGAAATAGCCTCGTTCATCGGCAAGCCGCGCCATCGCGAGGCCGGCGCCATCGGGACCGATCCAGGATTCCGCATCGAGCAAAATCCACTCCCCGACCGGCTGCCGCGCAAAACTGACGGTGAGGTCGGCATTGATGAACGTCCATTCGTGGAAATCCAGCGCCGCGGAAGTGCCGTTGCAGAAATCCGCCGCGACCACCGCCCGCATCGCCTGCGACACCGGCGAGCCCTCGACCAGCGGGCGGTCGGCGCGGTACCAGATCGCGCCGGGACCGGGCACACCGAAACTGCCGCGGGCGGCGCGCAGCGACATGCCCGATACGAAGGGGCTCGAGGAAAAATTCGCCGGCTCGACGCGCGATTGGTCCGGCCCCGGCAGTTCGACCGGCAAGTCCGCGACGTCAGGCGGCAGCGCCAGGGCCTGGGCCTTGATCTTGAGTACGGTGGCGCCGACCACGACGGCGTCGCCAGCGCGCAGCCGGACGGCGCACAGCTGGATCTTGCGTCCCTCGCGCAGCACTTCGGTCTCGAGCGTCAGCGGCGCCACCGGCACCGGGCGCATCAGGTCGATGGTGACGCGCGCGATGTGCATCGGTACCGGCGTCGCAATCGCCTCGGCCGCCCACACCACCAGCGACGCCGGCGCGGAGCCGTGCTGCATGCCGGGATCCCAGGGCCCGGCGGCGTTCGGACTGGTGAAGACGCGATTGCCGTCCACGCGAAAAATGGCGTCCATTTAATTCCGTTTTTTCAGTTTGCGTTCCCCGGACGCAGCGCAGCACGAAGTGATGCGCTGCTGATCCGGGGTCCATGTTGTCGCGAGCATTGCTGGGTCCCGGCTCTGCGGCGCACCGCCAAGTGGCGCTGCACCGCGTCCGGGACACGTACGCCTCACAGCGGCGGATCAATCGCCTCGTCGTATTCCTTCTTGAACCGCGCGATCAATTCGGCGGCGGGCACGATCTTGGCCACGCTGCCGACGCCCTGGCCCGAGCCCCAGATTTCCTTCCAGGCTTTCGGCTTGGCGCGCTCGCCGGAGGCGTCGGTGCCGAAACTCATTTTCGAGGGATCCGACTCCGGAAGATTGTCCGGATCCATGCCGGCCGCGACGATCGACGGCTTCAGGTAATTGCCGTGCACGCCGGTGAACAGGTTGGAATAGACGATGTCCTCGGCGGAGGACGCAGTCACCATCTGCTTGTAGGCCTCAACGGCATTGGCTTCCGTCGTGGCGACGAAAGCCGAACCGATATAGGCGAAATCGGCACCGAGGACGCGCGCCGCGCGGATGGCGCGGCCGTTGGCGATCGCACCCGACAGCGCGATCGGTCCATCGAACCATTGCCGTGTCTCCGCCACGAACGCCAGGGGCGAGATCACGCCGGCATGGCCGCCGGCGCCGGCGGACACCAGGATCAGGCCGTCGGCACCCTTCTCGACCGCCTTGTGCGCGAACTTCTGGTTGATGACGTCGTGAAACACGATGCCGCCCCAGCGATGCGCGGCCTGATTGAGTTCTTCGCGGGCGCCGAGCGAGGTGATCATCATCGGCACCTTGTGCTTCTCGCACAGCGCCATATCCTGATCGAGCCGGTTGTTGGATTTATGCACGATCTGGTTCACCGCGAACGGCGCCGACAGCCGCTCGGGATGCGCCTTGTCATGCGCGGCAAGCTCTTCCCTGATCCGGACCAGCCACTCGTCGAGCAAAGCCGGCGGGCGGGCGTTCAACGCCGGGAACGATCCCACGATCCCCGCCTTGCACTGCGCGATCACGAGATCGGGCACCGAAATGATGAACAGCGGCGCGCCGATCACCGGAATCGACAGACGGCCCTTGAACAGAGCAGGCATGGACATTCGAAAAATCCTTCTGGTTATTCGTAACGGGCCAGGCGGCAGCCCGGGGCTGCCAGACGCTCTACCAACAAGGCAATCTTTCCAGTGTCAAGTATTGCGTTTTGACGCTGCGTTCGACGTTACTGGCACAGCGCGCGGGTGACGTAATTTTCGGTGCGGCAGTCGCCCGGCTCGCGCTTTCGGCCCGGCAGATACACCTTGGCCGAGCATTTTTCCGCAGCATCGGTATCGAGGCTCTTGCCTTCGGTGTGGCCCTTGCTCTGGCAGAGCTTGTCGGCGGCGGCCTTGCAGTCCGGCGCGCCATTGCCTGAAACCGGACAGGCCATGCGTCCGGTCACCATCAGCGAAGGTTTGGCCAGGCGCGACAGGCCCTCTCCGGCACCCTTGGTGCGCGCATTCAGGTCATCGATCGCCTCCTGCGGGCTCTTGATGGTGGGCAGGATCGATTTGGATTTGTCCCAGAGCTTGCCGAGTTCGTTGATCAGGCCCGGATTCTCCGGCGGCGACGGCGGTGCGGGCTCGTTCTGCTGCGGCGCCGGTTGCGGCCGGTCCGGGCTCGACTGCTGGGCCGGCGACTGGATGGCGAGCGACGGCGCCGCCTGCGGCCACGCCGCTGATGCGGCCAGCACGCATATAGAGAACACCGTGCTGGCGGTCGCTACCCGCGTCCTGAACAGCGCTGGGAAGTTGCCGGTTGAATCAAGCATGCCTGAAGCGTAGCCCGAAGCGGCGGACCGGCAAAGCATTTCACGACCGGGTATCAGATCAGCTTGAACGCGACGACAAACCCGAGCACCAGCACGGCGGCGCCGAGCGCCACCCATAGCCCCAGGCGCTTCTCGATCTGGGCCCGGATCCATTCGCCGTAGCGGTTGAGCAGGATGGCGACCACGAAGAAGCGGCCGCCGCGGGCGATGATCGAGCACAGCACGAACAGCCAGATGTTGTAACCGGCGAAGCCCGAGGTGATCGTGACCAGCTTGTAGGGGATCGGCGTCAGGCCCTTGCCGATGATGATCAGGGCGCCCCATTCGGCATAGGAGGCGCGGAAAGCCTCGACCTTGCCGCTGAGGCCGTAAATCTGGATCAGCCATTGCCCGAGCGAATCATAGAGCAGCGCACCGATGCCATAGCCGACGATGCCGCCCAGCACCGAGGTCACGGTGCAGACCATGGCATAGAACCAGGCGCGCTCCGGCCGCGCCAGCGACATCGGGATCAGCATCACGTCCGGCGGCACCGGAAAAAACGAGCTTTCCGCGAACGACACCGCGCCCATGATCCAGACCGAATATGGCTTGTGGGCGGAGTCGATGCACCAATCGTAAATTCGTCTCAGCATGGCGCGATGAACCATCCCGGAGCGAATTTGTCCATGCCGGGAAATGGGAGAAATTCGGGAGGTTTAGTGCCGCTTTCGCAGGCTGCGGCCTTCAAGCGCGACAATTCGTCGCCGGCCGACCGAGGGCGCCGCTGTGGGCGCGGCCGTTGCTGTGGTTGGCATCCGTATTTTGGACGATGATTTCGGCAGTTTCTCGGCGATTCCCTGCAAATGCTCGCGCCGCTCCATTTCGCGCCAGACGTCCTCGGGGCGCACGCCGGCCGATGCCCACAAAACGGTGAGATTGTAGAGCAGATCGGCGCTCTCGCGGACCACCGCATCGGAATTGCCGTTGACGGCATCGATCACGACCTCGATGGCTTCTTCCGCCAGCTTCTTCGCCATCTTGGCCGGGCCACGCTGAAACAGCCGTGCGGTTCGCGACGTGGCCGGATCGAGATCCTTGGCCGCGAGGACAGCCAGATAAAGCCGTTCGAGCGAATCACCCATCTTCAGAACCTAGTCGAAACCGATGCAAAGCGTGTTAACGGCCGGTCCCCGGCCGCATCGGGCCAAGAAAAATCCGCCGGCATCGTTAAGGTGCCGGCGGATCCATTCTCTCGGATAGCGCTGGTTACCAGCCGGCCATCGGGTGACCGTTGAAGTGGGGCACGCTCGCCTTGGAGCCGTAGTAGCCTCCGCCATAATAACCGCCGCCGCCGTAGTAGGGCTGGCCGCCATAATAGGGGTCGCCGCCATAGTAGACCGGGCCTCCGCCGTAATAGGCCGGGCCACCGCCATAGTAATAGTCCCGGCGGTTCTGGGCCGCGGCGATGGCGATACCGGTGCCGACAATACCGGCGAAAGCGGCCGCCGCCGCCGCACCGCCGCCGCCACGATAATATCGGCGCCGGGCGCTGAAGTCGGTGGCGTCGCCGGTCGGGGCCGCCGTCGACAGGCCTTGGGACAGGCCTTGGGACAGGCCTTGGCTTGCAGGCGCGGATCCGGCGCGGGCCGTCGTCGGCTCGAACGTGGTCAGCGCCACCGCAGCGACGGTCGCCATGACGGCGGTGCGGCCGATCGATGAGAGTAGAGTCTTGCGCGCGAACATCTCGATGTCCTCCGTGGTCGTCTGGCCTGGCAGGCCGTGTCGCTATGGGGCGTCAGTACTCGCGGTGATGGGGCGTCAGGGTATCGAAGGCGCCGCCGCGGCCGTAGTGGTTGCTGGGGTACCCGCCATAGTGTCCGCCGCCATAGTAGGGCTGGCTGCGATAGTAAGGCTGACCGCCGCCGTAATAGACCGGGCCGCCACCGTAATAGGCCGGCCTTTGATCGTAGTAATAGTGCCGGCGGTTCTGTGTCGCGGCGATTGCGATACCGGTGCCGACGATACCGGCAAAAGCGGCCGCCGCAGCGGCGCCGCCGCCGCGACGATAATGCCGGCGACGGGCGCTGAAGTCGGTGGCATCGCTGGTCGCGGCCGACGACAGGCCCTGAGCGGGCCCTTGGCCTGCGGGCGCGGATCCGGCGCGGGCCGTTGAAGGCTCGAACGCGGTCACCGCCACGGCGGCGATGGTCGCCACGGCAACGACGCGGCTGATCGATGAAAACAAGGTTCTACGCGCGAACATCTCAATGTCCTCCGTGGTCGTCTGGCCTGGCAGGCCTAATATGGCTAACCACTGGCTCCATGTTAAGTTCCCCAATCCGAATGCAAGCTGAACGATCGGTGTCGAAATCGTGGCACTCATTGGCCGTTCAGGCTTGATGCGACAGAATGCCCCTCTCCGGCGCCCCCCTGCGTCATGAAACAAACATAGCCGGCGCCGCAGCTGGCGTCCGGCCCGCCTGAAGTAATCGCAATGCGTGGAATTTCGACCATTATTGTTCGCGGCTTCCTGACTTCGCTGTTGGGTCTGCTGAGTCTTGGGGTGGGCCTGGGGGAATGCGCGGCGGCGGGCGAAACGCGGTCGCCGGTCGCGATCCAGTTTTCGCTCGATCGTCCGATCGATGCCAGCGCCGCCCCGTTCGTGCTGGCGGCGAACAAGGGGTTGTTCAGCTCGGAAGGGCTGGCGGTCAACATCAATGTCGCCAGCGGATCGCAGGATGGCATCGCCCGCGTCGCCGCGGGGACCAGCGACCTGGCGCTGGTCGACATCAACGAACTGATCCGGTTTCGCGACAAGCCCGGCGCGCGGCCGATCAAGGCGGTGTTCGTACTGTTCAACAAGGCGCCCTACGCCATCATTGCCCGCAAGAGCCGCGGCATTCAGGCGCTCTCCGACATCGACGGCAAGACCCTCGGCGTCGCCGAGGGCGACCTGGCGATCCGGCTATGGCCGGCGCTGGCGCGGCAGAACGGCATCAAGGCCGCCAGCGTCAAGCAGAACCGGATCAGCGCCGCCGTGCGCGAACCGATGCTGTCGGCGGGGCAGGTCGATGCCGTGACCGGGTTTTCCTACCTTTCGGGTGTCAATCTGAGGGACCGCGGCGTTCCCGCCGACGATCTTGCCGTGCTGCGCTACGCCGATTATGGCTGCGAGGCCTACGGCTTCGCGCTGATCGTCAACCCGGCCTTCGCCGCCTCCAGGCCCGAAGCGGTAAAGGGTTTTCTGCGCGCGGTGATGGCCGGCACCCATCTCGCGATCAAGGACCCGACGCGCGCCGCGGAGGAAGTGGTGAGCCGGATGGACGGCGGATCGCGCGATCTCGAACTTGAACGCTGGCACGCTGTCATTCGCGACAACATCCTCACCACCGAAGTGAGGCGCAACGGCATCGGCGGCATCGACCCCGTCAGGTTCGAGCGCTCGGTCGATCAGATCGCCGAGGATTTCAAGTTCCAGAAACGGCCGGCGGCAGCCGACATCTTTGACGATTCCTTCCTTCCCGCGCCTGGCGGCCGGATGATCAATTGAGGGAGAAAGCAGCGAAAGCTGTATCTCCGTGGCGATCCCCTGATTAGAATGCGGCCCTGACCGACGTCCGCCCCGCCGCCTCCTTCGAGTCCCGCCCGAATGTCCATGATCCGCCTTTATACCCGCGTTCTGGAGCTGCTCGGCAAGGAGGCGCGGCTGGGCTGGATCCTGGCCGTCGCCAATCTGCTGCTGGCCGGCGCGCAATTCGCCGAGCCGGTGCTGTTCGGCCGCATCGTCGACGTGCTCTCGGGCAAGCCCACCGGCGGGCCGCTGGCGTCGTCCTCGGCCTGGCCGCTGCTGGCGGCGTGGGCGGCGTTCGGCCTGTTCACGATTCTCTGCAGTGCCGCGGTCG
This sequence comes from Bradyrhizobium sp., assembly GCF_030654605.1. GTDB lineage: Bacteria > Pseudomonadota > Alphaproteobacteria > Rhizobiales > Xanthobacteraceae > Bradyrhizobium. The sequence continues at coordinate 20,297 of NZ_JAURXB010000150.1, read as the reverse complement.
CGCTGCACGCCGACAAGCTGGCGCATCGCCAGCGCCAGGCGGTGCTGACGAATTATTTCGAGCACATCATGCAGCTGCCGCTGACCTTCCATACCGGCACCCATTCCGGCCGGCTGATGAAGGTGATGCTGAACGGCACCGACTCGCTGTGGCGGCTGTGGCTCGGATTTTTCCGCGAGCATTTCGCCGCGATCCTGTCGCTGGTCGTGCTGCTGCCGCTGGCGCTCTACATCAACTGGCGGCTGGCGGTCCTGCTGTTCATCCTTTGCGTGGTGTTCACGGTGCTGACCACGCTGGTGGTGCGCAAGACCTACGGCATGCAAAGCGAGGTCGAGGAGCATTACAGCGACCTCTCCGCCCGCGCCTCCGACGCGCTCGGCAATGTCGCGCTGGTGCAGAGCTTCGTGCGGATCCAGGCCGAGGTGCAGGGCCTGCGTTTCGTCGCCGACAAGCTTTTGGCGGTGCAGATGCCGGTGCTGTCATGGTGGGCGCTGGTCACCGTCATCACGCGGGCGTCGACCACCATCACGGTGCTGGCGATCTTCACCGTCGGCATCGCGCTGCACGAACAGGGCCTGACCACGGTCGGCGAGATCGTGATGTTCGTGAGTTTCGCCACCATGCTGATCCAGAAGCTCGAACAGGTGGTTTCCTTCGTCAACAACGTGTTCATGGAAGCGCCGCGCCTGCAGGAATTCTTCAACGTGCTGGATGCGGTGCCGGCGGTGCGCGACCGGCCTGACGCGATCGATCCCGGCCGGCTCTCGGGCATGGTCGAATTCAAGGACGTATCGTTCTCCTATGACGGCAAGCGGCCCGCGGTCGAGGACCTTTCCTTCACCGCGCTGCCCGGCCAGACCATCGCGCTGGTCGGCCCCACCGGCGCCGGCAAATCCACCGCGATCGCACTGCTGCATCGCGCGTTCGATCCGCAGTCGGGCTTCATCCGGGTCGACGGCATGGACGTCCGCGGCCTGACGCTGACGGCGCTGCGGCGGAATATCGGCGTGGTGTTCCAGGAGGCGCTGCTGTTCAACCGTTCGATCGCGGACAATCTGCGGGTCGGCAAGCCGGACGCGACGGACGAGGAACTGCGGATCGCGGCAGGCCGCGCCCAGGCGCTGGAATTCATCGAGCGCGGCGAGCAGGGATTTCAGACCAATGCCGGCGAGCGCGGACGCATGCTGTCCGGCGGCGAGCGGCAGCGGCTGTCGATTGCCCGTGCCCTCTTGAAGGATCCGCCTATCCTGATCCTCGACGAAGCCACCAGCGCGCTCGATGCCGTCACCGAAGCCAAGCTCAACGCCGCGCTCGACGAGGTAATGAAGGGCCGCACCACCTTCGTGATCGCACACCGCCTCTCCACCATCCGCCATGCCACGCGGATCCTGATGTTCGACAATGGCCGCGTGATCGAAAGCGGAACTTTCGACGAACTGGTGGCGCAAGGCGGCCGCTTTGCGGAACTGGCAAGGGCCCAGTTCATGGTCCAGGAAAATGCCCGGGCCAGCATCCAGACGCCAGAGCCCGACAGCACGGTTGTCAAGATTTAAGTATCGCCAGTATTTGACCTATTTCGTCCACGATTTAATCCCACAAGCTCTGTTCCGGACCGGCAGACCGGTATAGATTTGCACCCGCCGGACACGCTTGAAACCCGCACGTCACACCCCAGGACCTCCTCTTCCAGAGGCGGGTCTCAAAGGACCGGAATCGGATAGTGCATTTTCCTTTCCCTTCGCTTCGCAAGATATCGTTGAGCTTGATCGTGGTCGGCGCGGCGCTCGCCGTCGCAGCGCCGCGCGTCGTGCATGCGGAAGCGCTGCTGGTGGTCGAAGCCGATACCGGCAAGGTGCTGCAGGCGGAGAACGCCACCTATCCCTGGTATCCCGCATCCGTCACCAAGATGATGACGGCCTATGTCACGCTGAAGGCGGTCAAGGAAGGCAGGCTGTCGCTCGAGCGCACACTCACGGTGTCGCCGGTCGCCGCCTCGCAGTCACCGTCCAAGATGGGCTTGAAGCCGGGCAGCCTGATCACGGTCGAAAACGCCCTGTACATGATGATGGTGAAATCGGCCAACGACATGGCCGTGGTGCTCGCCGAGGGCGTCGCCGGTTCGGTCGACGGTTTCTCGGCGATGATGAATCAGACCGCGACCAGGCTCGGCATGACGCAGACGAGCTACGTCAATCCGAACGGCCTGCCTGCCGAGGGCCAGATCACCTCGGCGCGCGATCTCGCCATGCTGGCGCGCGCGATCATTCGCGACCTGCCGGAATACGAATATTTCATGCACACCCCCTCGATCCGCTACGGCCGGCGGGTTACGCAGAATTTCAACAAGCTGATCGGGCGCTACCCCGGCGCCGACGGCTTCAAGACCGGCTTCATCTGCGCCTCCGGTTACAATCTGGTGGCCTCGGCCACGCGCAACGGCAAGCGACTGATCGCCGTGGTGCTCGGCTCGTCGTCGGGCACCATGCGCGCGGTACGCGCCGCCCAGCTGCTCGAGCGCGGCTTTGCCGACAACACGCTGACCTGGCTGCGCCCCTCGCTCGGCACGGTCGACAACCTGGTGCCGATCGACGCTTCGCCGCCGAACCTGCGCGACGAGGTGTGCGGCCCCAGGCGCAAACGCCCGGCGACCGACGAGGACGCCGACACCGTCGCCAGCAACGGCAGTGCCAGCGGTGGCGAATCCGCCGTCAGCTTCTTCACCGCCGGGCTGCAGGCGCCGATGGCGAAGCCGTCTGAATTGATGGCCGCGGCGCCCGCGGCATCGGAACCCGTGGTCATCTACACCGGTCCGAAGAAGACCGGCGCCGCCCTGATTGCCGCGGTGGCCGTCGACGAGCAAAAGCAGATGACGAAGCCGCGCGGAAAGAAGTCGCGGGTCGCGGCCAGGAAACCGGACGCCGCGGCTGAGCCGAAGGCCGATGCCAAACGGGCGGGCACGGAAGGGAAATCCGAAGCGAAACCTGCCGCCAAGCCGGCCGCCGTCAGGCAGGCCCACGCCAAGCCGGAAGCCGCCCCCAAGGCTGCGGAAAAACCCGTGGCCGCAGCCGCCAAGCCGGCCAAGCCCAGGACCGCCGAGAGGACTTCCGAGAAGCCCACGGAGAAGCCCGCTGCAAAGCCGGCCGCCAAGCCCAAGAGTAGCGAAACCAAGCCTTCTGCCGCCAAGCCCGCGGACCCCAAGACCACGGCCGCGCCGCGCGGTTAGGGCGCCCCGGCCCGTCGGACCGGCATTCTTAACCGACAATGCGTCGATAGCGCGCAGCCGCTTGCCATTGGCGGCCGCATTGCTCAATACTGCCCCAAACAAGGCGTCCCGGCCAGAAAACGGGTAACAATCAGAGAGGAAGTACCATGGAGCGGATCTGGCTCAAGCAATATCCGGCTGGCGTGCCCGCCGATATCGACGTCAACCAGTATACGTCGCTGGTCGCGTTGCTGGAGGAGAGCTTCAAGAAGTTCGCAGACCGCAAAGCCTTCATCTGCATGGACAAGTCGATCAGCTATCGCGAGCTCGACGAGATGTCGCAGGCACTCGGCGCCTACCTGCAAAGCAAGGGCATGGCGAAGGGCGCCCGCGTCGCGCTGATGATGCCGAACGTGCTGCAATATCCGGTTGCGACCGCCGCCGTGCTGCGCGCCGGCTACGCCGTGGTGAACGTCAATCCGCTCTATACCCCCCGTGAACTCGAGCACCAGCTGAAGGATTCCGGCGCCGAGGCGATCATCGTGCTGGAGAATTTCGCCAACACGGTGCAGCAGGTGATTGCCAGGACCGCGGTCAAGCATGTCATCGTCGGCAGCATGGGCGACCTGCTCGGCTTCAAGGGCGTGATCGTCAACCTGGTGGTGCGGCGCGTCAAGAAGATGGTGCCGGCCTGGTCGCTTCCAGGCTCGGTCGCCTTCAATGACGCGCTGTCGGCCGGCCGCGGCATGAAGCTGAACCAGCCGAAGCTGACGCTCGATGATGTCGCATTCCTGCAATATACCGGCGGCACCACCGGCGTCTCCAAGGGCGCGACGCTGCTTCACCGCAACATCCTGGCCAACGTGCTGCAGAACGACGCCTGGCTGCAGCCGGCGCTGAAGAAGCCGCCGCATGTCGACGAATTGTTCATCGTCTGCGCGCTGCCGCTCTACCATATCTTCGCGCTGACGGCGTGCTTCCTGCTCGGCGTGCGCGCCGGCGGCGTCAACCTGTTGATCCCCAACCCGCGCGACATGCCGGGCTTCATCAAGGAGTTGATGAAATACAAGGTCAACAGCTTCCCGGCGGTCAACACGCTTTACAACGGGCTGTTGAACTCGCCCGGTTTCGACAAGGTCGACTTCTCCAAGCTGAAAACCTCGTTCGGCGGCGGCATGGCGACGCAAAAGGCGGTCGCCGAGAAATGGCTGAAGACCACCGGCTGCGCGCTGTCGGAGGGCTACGGCCTGTCGGAAACCTCGCCGACGCTGACCTGCAACCCTGCCGACACCGACAAGTTCTCCGGCTCGATCGGCATTCCCGTGCCGTCGACCTATATCTCGATCCGCGACGATGACGGCAACGAAGTGCCGCTCGGCACACCAGGCGAAATCTGCGCCAAGGGTCCGCAGGTGATGGCCGGCTACTGGAACCGGCCGGAAGAGACCGCCCAAGTGATGACCGCGGATGGCTTCTTCCGCACCGGCGACATCGGCGTGATGGATGAGCGCGGCTATACCAAGATCGTCGATCGCAAGAAGGACATGGTCCTGGTCTCCGGTTTCAACGTCTATCCCAACGAGGTCGAGGAAGTGATCGCGATGCATCCCGGCGTGCTGGAATGCGCCGTGATCGGCGTGCAGGACGCCAAGTCGGGCGAAGCGGTCAAGGCGTTCGTGGTCAAGAAGGACCCGAACCTCACCGCCGAGGACCTCATCAAGTTCTGCCACGAGCAACTGACCAACTACAAGATTCCCAAGCACGTCGAATTCCGGACCGACCTGCCGAAGACCAATGTCGGCAAGATCCTGCGCCGCGAACTGCGCGACGAAAAAAAGAACGCCGCGGCGGCCTGAGCGCCACCGTCATCCTGTGGAGCCGCGCGCTTGCGCGGCGCCTTCAAGGATGGGCCGCGTGCACGATCAGTCATCCTTCGAGGCTCGCCGAAGAGGCTAGCATCTCGGGATGACGATTTCGTGCGTGCCTCGCGCGATCCAAACCGATTTCACCCGCTTCCCATCCCCCCGGGAAATGCTCTAAGAAACATCCGCACATTCAAGGAGAACTGACGATGACCATCAACGTTGGCGACAAGCTGCCGGAAGCCAAGTTTCGCGTGATGACGGCGGAAGGGCCGCAGGTCAAGACCACCGATGACATCTTCAAGGGCAAGAAGGTCGCGCTGTTCGCGGTGCCCGGCGCCTATACCGGCACCTGCCACAAGATGCACCTGCCCAGCATTTTCCTCAACGCCTACGCCATCAAGGACAAGGGCGTGAACACCATCGCGATCGTCTCGGTCAACGATGCCTTCGTCATGGGCGCCTGGAAGCGCGATACCGACCAGCGCGACGAAGCCACCTTCCTCGCCGACGGCAACGCCGATTTCACCAAGGCGATCGGCATGGAGCTGGACGCTTCCGGCAACGGCCTCGGCATCCGCTCCAAGCGCTACTCGATGCTGGTGGAAGACGGCGTGGTGAAGAAGATCAACCTCGAGCCGGCCCCGGGCAAGGTCGAGGTCTCCGGCGGCGATACGCTGCTCGGGCAGCTGTAACGTCGCATCGGGAGCGAACGGCTCGCCACAATCACAACTGTCGTCGCCCGCGAAAGCGGGCGACCCAGTACGCCGCGGCCCCGGTAAATCTCAAATGCCTCTGGAATACTGGGTCACCCGCTTTCGCGGGTGACGACAATGGGTGGTGGATGAGCGGATCGCCCTACCCTTCCAGCCTGGTCTTCAACCGCCCCATCGCGACGCCCTCGCGGGCGAGCTGGTCGGCGCGCTCGTTGGCGTCGTGGCCGGCGTGGCCCTTGACCCAGTGCCAGCGCACCTGGTGCTGGTGCAGCGAGGCGTCCAGCCGCTGCCACAGATCGACGTTCTTGACCGGCTTCTTGTCCGAGGTGCGCCAGCCGTTCCGCTTCCAGCCGTGGATCCAGCCGGTGATGCCCTGACGGACATACTGGCTGTCGGTGTAGAGATCGACGGTGCAGGGCTTCTTCAGGGTTTCCAGCGCCGAGATCGCCGCCATCAGCTCCATGCGGTTGTTGGTGGTGTGCGCCTCGCCGCCCTTCAGTTCCTTCTCGATCTCGCCGAATTTCAGGATCGCGCCCCAGCCGCCCGGGCCCGGATTACCCGAGCAGGCGCCGTCGGTGTGGATGGTGACCGCGGGCAGTGAGCTCACGCCGGCAGCCCCGGGGTTTCGATGCCATAATCGCGAATGTTGGCAACGCTCTGCTGGAAGCGCAGCTTGCGGACATATTCCAGCGGATCCTTCGGCTTCACCATGGCGCCCGGCGGCACGTTGAGAAAATCGACCAACCGGGTCAGCAGGAAGCGCAACGTGGCGCCGCGCGCCAGCAGCGGCAGCGCGTTCCGTTCGGCTTCGCTCAATTCGCGCTCGCGGCCATAGGCGTTAAGGAAGGCGCGCGCCTTGGTGACGTTGAACGAACAATCGCTCTCGAAACACCAGGCGTTGAGGCAGATAGCGACGTCGTAGGCCAGCATGTCGTTGCAGGCGAAGGTGAAGTCGATCAGGCCGGAAACATGCTCACCGAGAAAGAACACGTTGTCCGGAAACAGGTCGGCGTGGATCACGCCTTGCGGCAGATTCGTGGGCCAGACGCCGCTTTCGAGATAATCGAGCTCGGCGCGGATGAAGTCACGCAAGCCGTGCTGCAACTCGTCGGCGCGCGAGGCTGCCTGTTCGAACAGCGGACGCCAGCCCGAAACCGACAGCGCGTTGGGGCGCGTCATCGGAAAATCACGGCCCGCCAGATGCATTTTCGCCAGCGCCTGGCCGACGCCGACACAGTGCGCGGCGTTGGGCTTGCGCGGCCAGATACCTTCGAGAAAGTTGATGATAACGGCCGGTCGGCCGGCGAGCTCGCTGAGCGCTTCGCCGCGTCGGTTCTTCAGCGGCTCCGGGCAGATGATGCCGCGCGAGGCGAGATGCGTCATCAGACCGAGAAAGAACGGCAGCTCGCTCTTGGCGACCCGCTTCTCATACAGTGTCAGGATGAAAGAGCCGGCGCTGGTGTGCAGCAGGAAATTGGAGTTCTCGACGCCTTCGGCGATGCCCTTGTAGGACAGCAGTTCGCCGATGTCGTAGGCCCCGAGGAATTCCGCAAGCTCGTCGGCGGCGACGTCGGTGTAAACCGCCATGGTGGCCTACGCCGCGTCGGGCCGCAGCGAACGCGGCAGCGGGAAGAATTCGTTCTCTTCCGCGGCCGAGACCGTCTCCACATGCAATTCGTAGCGCTCGGCGAAGGCGCCCATGATCTCCTCGACGATCACTTCCGGCGCGGAAGCGCCCGCGGTGATGCCGAGGCTCTTGATGCCCTCGAACATTTTCCAGTCGATATCGCTGGCGCGCTGCGCCAGCACCGAGACCGGGCAACCCTCGCGCTCGGCGACTTCACGCAAGCGCTGGGAATTCGACGAATTCGGCGCGCCGACCACGATCAGGGCATCGACCACCGGCGCCACCTTCTTGACCGCGAGCTGGCGGTTGGTGGTGGCGTAGCAGATGTCTTCCTTGTGCGGGCCGGAGATGTTCGGAAACCGCTCCTTCAGCAGCGCGACGATCTCGGCGGTGTCGTCGATCGACAGCGTCGTCTGTGTCACGAAGGCGAGATTGTTGGGATCCTTCGGCGTGAAGGTCTTGGCATCTTCCGCGGTCTCGATCAGCGTCACCGCGCCGACCGGCAACTGGCCGAGCGTACCGACCACCTCGGGGTGGTGGGAATGTCCGATCAGGAGGATTTCGCGGCCGCGCTTGAAATGGATGGCGGCCTCCCGGTGCACCTTGGTGACCAGGGGGCAGGTGGCGTCGAGCGAGAAGAAATTGCGGGCGCGGGCGTCCGCGGGCACCGATTTGGGCACCCCGTGGGCCGAGAACACCACCGGTGCGTTGGTATTGTCCGGGATTTCGGCCAGTTCCTCGACGAAAATCGCGCCTTTTGTCTTCAGGCTGTCGACCACATAGCGGTTATGGACGATCTCGTGCCGGACATAGACCGGGGCGCCATAGATGGTCAGCGCCCGTTCCACGGTGTCGATCGCCCGCACTACGCCGGCACAGAAGCCGCGGGGCGAGCAAAGCACGATTTTGAGGGGTGGTTTGGCCTGCATGGGGGCAAATCTCGGACCGGCTAACCCCTCGCCGCCGGGCAAGGAACGGTCAATTCGTATAAGGACAATTCGTTAAAGGAGGACTTGGGACGGCTTTTGGGCGCTGTCAAGGCCGCTCAGCAAACCATTGCGTGGATAGCCCCGGACGGCTTATATAGGGCGTAATTCCCGTCATCGCTGATGACCACTGGCTTCGCCTCCAAAAAGGGTGGGCGAAGCGCTAAGGAGATTTGCCATGAGCAATGCACCGCTGATGCCAAAAGCGACTGCCGTATGGCTGGTTGACAATACCGCACTGACCTTCGACCAGGTGGCCGATTTCACCAAAATGCACCCGCTCGAGGTCCGCGCCATCGCCGATGGCGACGCCGCCCAGGGCATCAAGGGCATGGATCCGATTTCCAACGGCCAGTTGACCCGCCAGGAGATCGAAAGAGGTGAAAAAGACCCGAATTACCGGCTCAAGCTCGAAGAGAGCAAGGTGACACTGCCGCCGGCCGCCAAGAAGAAGGGCCCGCGCTATACCCCGGTGTCGCGCCGCCACGAACGGCCGAGCGCGATCCTGTGGCTGGTGCGCAACCACCCCGAATTGAAGGACGCCCAGATCATGCGTCTGGTCGGCACCACCAAGACCACGATCGCCAGCGTGCGCGACCGCACCCACTGGAATGCCTCGACCTTGACCCCGATGGACCCGGTGACACTCGGCCTGTGCTCGCAGATCGAGCTCGATTTCGAGGTGCAGCGCGCCGCCAAGGAAAAGCCGATCGATACCGCCTACGGCGGCGCCACCTTGCTGCCGGCCTCGGAAACCACCCGCAAGGAGCCGGAATTCGAGCCGAGCGAGAAGCAGCGCGACGACCTCAATGTCGATGCGGTGTTCGCCAAGCTGAAGGGCATCGGCGGCGGCAAGAAGCACGACGACGAGGACTGAGGGGAGTCGGGCGCGCTCTGCGCCGCTCCGGGTTACTTTCGAACGCAAACATGCCTTCGCGATCTCGCGGCGCGTTTCGCCCGAGGTTTGCCGGAAACTTGCCGCCCTCTCCAATCAGAGGGCGCGGGGAATGCCGGGCGGCCGATGCGCCCGCTGCAGCGTGTGCAATGGGTAGTGGTAGAACGCACACGCGTTAGTCAGGTCACACCGGAATCACCCGGCATTCCCCGCGCAATGGTTTACGGCTTATACCTGCTCTCCTCGGTGAGCCCTGCGCTTTTGCCACCGTCGCCCGCGCGCCTTGACGCGAACTTGACACCAGCCCTTGGGGTGTCGGGACCACACGATTTCGCCGTCCGCTTCAGGCACCCTGGTCAGGGAGCGCCATCCGCGTCCACCGCATCCCCGTCCCGCACTGATGACCTTGGGCAATGCCCCTCTGAATGGGACGGGATGGCTATCGATATAGTCTGATTTTTACTTCTGTAAAACAGAAATATTTTTCCGCGCGGGGCTTGACATCAATTCTGTAAATCAGAAGTGATTTGCCCGTCGGGTGATCGAAGCACCGACGCCGGCGAAGCCGTCGCCTGGAGGCAAGGACTGGGGTCACTTCCCGTTCACAGGCTCTCGGGATGCGGAATATGACCAGCCAGCCAAGCTCACGTCACGCAACGGCCGGGCTGAAGCTGCTTCGCCACTTCGGTCAGCACGCTGACCATGGGCTCGCAGGCCACGGTAGCCTTGCGGCGGTCGCCGGACTTGAACAGCGAGGGCGCGGCGGGAGCGTTGCGGGCATCCGTCTCGGGCGACTTTTCGGAGGAACGGGCGGAGGACTTGGCGGGAATCCTGACCAGGACGGTGGTGTCGGACAGGCTCTCCGGCCGCAGCGAGACGGTTTGGGTCTGTTCGCCTGATCCGGCGACGACGCTGGCGCGATCGGCCTTGGCGGAACGATTGATGGCGCTGGCGATCCCGGTGGTCCGCGCTTCCGCGACGGCCTCCCACCTCTCAGCGAGATCGTGGCCGGACGCGAACTGAACCGCGCCGAGCGTCAGTGAAACCGCGATCGCGCCAAAAACCGCTTTTGAAATCTGCGACATGTTGGATGGTCCCTCGCCCCATTGGCGATCACAGCCACAACGCGAGGGAACCCGCCGGGTTCGGGGAACCGGCCATCACTTAACCGTGTGCGAAAAAATTTCCGACGACGGGAACGAGTTCGGGGGCCTGTGCGTCATCCAGACAGCCGGTCTTCCCCCCTGCCCCATTGACCGGTGACGTAGGGCGCGACTGTGGTGATGCCGGTCGCGCCCTGCTTTTTGCCTAAATTTCAGGCCCCCTCGCGCTGTCACCTCACCTGCGGGCCGGGATGCCCTGCCAAGGGTGCTAGGGCCGGTATCCAGCCCCAAATCGCGAAAATATGGTCTTTACGCCATATGTATCATATGACATATTATGTTATGGTTTGGCAGGTGCGTTTTCACGACGAATTCGAACTGCAAGAACTTCCTGAGGAAATCCAGGACGAGCTTTTGGCTCGATTAAAAGTGCTTTCCGAGTTCGGTCCTCAGCTCGGACGGCCAAACGTCGATACGCTCAACGGCTCATCCTTTCCGAATATGAAGGAGCTCAGATTTCGAAAGGACGGGCTATGGCGCTTTGCTTTTGCATTCGACAGCCTTCAACAAGCCATCGTGCTCGTCGGGGGAGACAAAGAAGGTGAAAACCAAACCAGGTTTTACAAGAGCCTCGTCAAGGTAGCCGACGCACGTTTCAGCGATCATCTGCGCAAGATCAAGTCGACGCTGAAAAAAGATAAATAGGAGATCATCATGCGCACGCTCAACGATGTCATCGGCAAGCTTCCTGGTGCAAGGCAACAGAAAATCGAGGCTCGCGCGCAGGAACTGATTGCCGAGGAACTGACCTTGCAAGACATCCGCAAGGCGCGGAAGCTGACGCAAGAGCAGATGGCAGCGACCCTCAACATTGGTCAGGACAGCATCTCTCGTCTGGAAAAACGAAGCGACATGATGCTTTCGACCATGCGAAGCTACATCGAAGCGATGGGCGGATCGCTCGAATTGGTGGCCCGGTTTCCCAAGCGGGCTCCCGTCATTATCACATCGATCAGAGATGTGTCGCCGCAGCCAAAGGCGGTTTCCAGGCGCAAGAAGCTAAAGCTCCGCGCCTAGCTAGGACTTCACCAAAAAATTCGGCGCGCCTCGCAGCGCGCCGAAATCATTTCAACCAACGGCTTCCCGCTCGGCTCACGCCACCCGCGGCGCCCTGTTGCGCGAGTTGCGCTGGAAGAACAGCGCCTGGCTGGCGACGGCGGAGACCATCGCGGGCTGGAACGGCTTCGAGATCAGGAACGCCGGCTCGGGGCGCTCGCCGGTCAGGAAGCGTTCGGGATAGGCGGTGATGAACACCACCGGCACCTCGAACACCTTCAGCAGTTCGTTGACGGCGTCGAGGCCGGAGGAGCCGTCGGCGAGCTGGATGTCGGCGAGGATCAGGCCGGGCTTGCGGTTCTTGGCCAGCGCGACGGCGTCGGCATGGGTGCGGGCGACGCCGATCACGTTATGACCGAGATTCTTCACCAGGCTCTCGAGATCCATCGCGATGAAGGTCTCGTCCTCGATGATCAACACGTCGGTGGCGATCTCCGCGGCCATTTCGCGGCCGGCGGTATCGGCCAGCTTGCGGGTTTCGGCCACATCGATGCCGAGAATCCAGGCCACTTCCTCTTCGGAAAAACCTTCCAGCGACAGCAGCAGGAAGGCCTGCCGCGGCAGCGGCGTGATGTTCGACAGCCGCCGCTCCGACGGCATCGGCAGGGTCGCGACGTCGGAATCGTCGTTGAGCGAGACCGAATTCCAGATTTTCGTAAACAGCCGGAACAGGCCGGCGCGCGGACCGTGCTGCTCGTCGAGCAAGGCCGGGTCCTGCAACAGGGCTTCCAGCATCGCCCCGACATAGGCGTCGCCGGAGGCCTGATTTCCCGTCAGCGCACGGGCATAGCGCCGCAACAACGGTAAATGTTCAGCAACAAGCTGTGATCGCGACATCCCCACTCCATATCCTGCTCTGGGCCAAAGCATGCCGACGGGGTGACCCGGTTCCCCCAGAATGTGCGGGACTACGTCTCAGCCTTCAAAAAGTTCCCCGTCCGCCGGGAACTTTCCGGCGCAGTTGGAATTAGCCCCATTGGAACGACAGAAAAGGCCTCGAAATCAAGGATAATTCTTGAAACTACAGGGACTTAACTCTCGGGGAAGCGTGGAACAGGTCATGAAAGATGTAAAGTCTCAAGCCAGCAAGGTGGCCGCTCCCGGAAAGCCGGGCCGGCTCAACACCGAGATTCAATCGAGAATCGGGCACCAGCTGAGGGCGATGTATGACGACGTGGTTCGGCAGGGCGTGCCGGACCGCTTTGCCGAGCTGATCAAGAAGCTCGATGCACCTGGACCCACCGGTGATCCTGCCAAAAAAAATGACGGGAGGGACTAATGCCTCTCACAGACTCACTTCGCGACGACATTCTTGCGTCGGTCCCATCCTTGCGCGCGTTTGCGATCTCGCTCAGCGGCAATGGTGATCGCGCCGACGATCTCGTTCAGGAGACGCTGCTGCGCGCGCTTGCCAATATCGACTCGTTCCAACCCGGCTCGAACCTGCCGGCCTGGCTGTTCACGATCCTGCGCAACCTGTTCCGCTCCGACTATCGCAAGCGGCGGCGGGAGGTGGAGGACGCCGACGGCAATTATGCCAAGACCCTGAAAACCCAGCCGGCGCAAAGCGCGCATCTGGAGTTCGAGGAATTTCGCGTGGCGCTCGACAAGTTGCCGCAGGACCAGCGCGAAGCGCTGATCCTGGTCGGCGCCTCCGGCTTCTCCTATGAAGACGCCGCCGCCATCTGCGGCTGCGCCGTCGGCACCATCAAGAGCCGCGTCAACCGCGCGCGCTCGAAACTGAGTGCGCTGCTCTATGTCGACGGCGCCGACGATTTCGGCCCCGACAACACCGTCCGCGCCGTGATCGGCGGCAGCGGAGGTTGATCGGCTTCCGACGACAATGAAAAGGCGGCCCCGCTCGGGCCGCCTTTTTTTTGTCGTGGCCGGAATCAACCCACGATTCGTCGTCCCGGCGAACGCCGGGACCCATAACCACCGCCGCTCGTGGTTACGACCGGTCGTCAAGCAGCTTCCTTAAATCGATAAATCACGCGGTATGGGTCCCGGCGTTCGCCGGGACGACATATTGATTGAGCTTCGCCGAGTTCACCGCACCCGCTTGACCGGCGCCGACAATTGTTCGGTGCGGTCGCGCTCGGTCATGTCGACGACGGTCTCCATCGGCGCGGTGAGTTCGTAGACGTAGCTGACATCGGTGAAGAACCGCTTGGAGGCGCCGCCCAGCGCCTCCGGCGCGACACGGTCGAGCAGGATCAGGCCGAAATCGCTGTCGGCGCGGCGGGTCGCCTCGCTGGTGTTGAACTCCTCCCAGCGAAAATGAAAGATGGCCTCGGGCCCTTCGCCGGTCACTTCCCAATGCGCGACGATGTGGGGATGCTTGCCGACCAGCGACAGCCCCTCGTCGGAATGCGACGCCAGTTCGAAGAACAGCAGCGACAGGCTCTGGGCGGCGCGCGCGCTCACCGCGATATCGGGACCCGAGACCGCGATGCGCTCGGCATGGGGGATCGCGCGCGCCTCGAACAGCCCCTTCAGCTTGACGCCCTGCCACTGGCTTTCGGACAGCAGCGAGACCACGTTCGACATGGCGTGGATGCGGCCGATCAGCAGTTCGCGGGCGACGTCGATGTCGGAGCCATGGCGCAGCGTCCGCGTCACGATCGACTGGATCACCGCCAGGATGTTCTTGACGCGGTGATTGAGTTCGTCGATCACGGCGGTCAGCCGACGCTCGAAGCCGATCCGCACCTGGATCTCGCGACTGAGCCGCAGGTTGTTGTAGGCGACATAGCCGAACAGCCCGCAGATGATGCCGGTCAGCGCCAGGCCGATCGCGGCGACGATGGCGGCAGTCTGCTGCGCGCGCATCACCGCATTGGTCTTGGCGTAATAGGCCAGCGACCAGTCACGGCCGCCGAATCCGATCTTCCTGACCATCGAGGGTGCCGCCGATTCCGATCCGACCAGCCGCGAGGCGACGTTGTCCCGGTTGAGCGCGATCAATTCCTGGTCGCCATGGCGCGGATCCTTCAGCACCACCGAGAACAGCGACAGATCGTCGTTCGCCAGCATCAGCGGCGCCAGCTCATAGGAAAACGTCACGAAGCCCGCGGGCGCGGCGTTGCCCTCCTGCAGCACGGGCGCCGCCAGCACGAGACCGACCGGCCCGTTCGGGCGGAGCAGCGGCATCGGATCGGATGCCACCGGCTTGCCCTCGGCCATCGCCCGCGCCAGCGTCGGCCCCAGCACCGGATCCTGGTCGAGGGTGCGGCCGGGAAAAATCCTGGTCTCCGCGTTGCGCGGCTCGACGTCCATCACCAGGTCGATCGGCTTGTCGAGCGTCTTCGGATCCAGAGGCTTGTCATCGAATCCGCGAATCACCGGATTGGAGAATCCGGCGCCGGCGAGCTCGGCGCGCGCCGCCGGCAATTCATTTGGCTGCAGCCGCGCGATCCAGCTGGCGACCACGAAATCGGTCTTGAAGGCATAGATCGAGGAGCGCAGCGGCCGCAGCATGTCGGCCTTGATCACGCCGGGCGCGCGGAACAGGCCGGATGCGACGCGGGCGAGCAGCTCACGCTCGGTCAGCCGGTCCTGCACCAGGCTGGCATGAACGTCGATCGCGCGCGCCATCGCGATCCCCTCCAGCATCAGCTCCTGATCGTGGACGCGATAAGCCGCAAGCCCGGAGAACAGGACCCCGATCAGTGCGATAAAACCGATGATGAAACCAAGCCGGACCACTCGCTTACTCAACGATGAGGCGTTGGCGAAGAAAATAGATCGAGCATTTGACGTCCGCCGGTACGGCGAGAAACCGAAGCAGAATGAAAACCAGCCGACTCGTATAATGAAGGAGCGATCATCGGTACGCAACTGCGGTTGGTGACGCGGGACCAGACATCGCTTGACGACGGTGTTTTCCGTCGGGGCCAGAGAGTGCTAATCGCGGTGGCGCGGTTTTGTTCCGGCGACGGGCGGAAGTTTTTTACCGCGTTCAGCCCGCCCTGGCCGGCGCCGCCGGGCTGAGGCCGCCTTTGGCCTCGATGAAGCCGATGATGCGATCGAGGCCTTCGCTCTTCTTCAGGTTGGTCATGACGAAGGGACGCTCGCCGCGCATCCGCCGCGCATCGGTGTCCATCTTCTCCAGCGACGCGCCGACATGGGGCGCGAGATCGATCTTGTTGATCACCAGCAGGTCCGACCGCGTGATGCCGGGGCCGCCCTTGGAGGGAATCTTGTCGCCGGCGGCGACATCGATGACATAGATCGTGAGGTCGGCCAGCTCCGGCGAGAAGGTGGCGGCGAGATTGTCGCCGCCGGATTCGATCAGCACCAGGTCGAGGCCGGGAAATTTCGCCCGCATGTCGGCGACGGCGGCCAGATTCATCGAGGCATCCTCGCGGATCGCGGTATGCGGGCAGCCGCCGGTCTCGACGCCGGCGATACGGTCCGGCGTCAGCGACCCCGAGCGCACCAGGAATTCGGCGTCCCATTTGGTGTAGATGTCGTTGGTGATCGCGGCGATGTCATAGCGCTCGCGCATCGCCTTGCAGAGCAGATCCATCAGCGCGGTCTTGCCGGAGCCGACGGGGCCGCCGATGCCGATGCGAAGCGGGCCGTGCGATTTGGACATGTCAGGGGTTCTTTCTGTTTCGTCGCATTCCACTATCCCGTCGTCCCTGCCTAGTGCGCAATTGCGCACGGGGCGCAGGGACCCATAGCCACCGGCAGTTGTCGTTACGGAAGGTTTCCGATGTCGCGCCAAACGAGAGGCCGCGGCGTATGGGTCCCCGCGTTCGCGGGGACGACGCGCAGGTGCAGGGTGCTTCCACTCATGGTGTCCACGTCCATTTGAAATTGCTTTCCCGGAAGGTTTTGGCGCGTTTCGGGTCGGCCTTTTCGAGATCGCCGAGCGATTTGCCGCGCGCGTCGAAATAGATCCGGTCGGCCTCGATCTCCAGCGTGCGTCTGCCGATCTCGCATTCGTACGGCGCCGCCCGGCCGCCGCCGAGATATTTCCAGTGATTGCCGTGGCGGGCGCCAATACAGGTCACATCGCCCGGCTCGAGCTTGTTCTTGTCGAGCTCGGCCCGGATTTCAGCCACCAGCTCCGGGGCTTTTGCCACCGCCGCCAGCACCTCATCGAGGCCGAGGCTGCCCGCGGCAAATCCCGGCGCCGCCAGCGCGATCCATGCTGCGAGGACCAGGACCGTCGTTCTGATTGCGCACATGGCTGCACCCCTCATGACCTGAACAACCTGGTGTATTGCGTTTCGTGCCGCATGCCGGCGAGATCGGCGCGGAAAGTGGCACTGCCGAGATCGTCGAGCGAGGCCTGCAACGCCCGCCTGGCGGTGGCGACCACGACGGGCTCGAGCTGCGCCAGCACGCGCTGGCTGTCGGTTTGCCCGAGCGGTATCAGTCGCGCGCCCGCGGAAATCCAGTTCGAGGTCACGGCGTGGAAGAAAGCATGCATGGTGGAAGCAAGCGGGATGTCGTGCGCGGCGCTGACCATGCCGACCGCGACGGGATAGACGATGACGCCGTCGCATTGCGCAACCAGTTGGTCGAGCCCGTCGCAATTCCAGGCCGAGCGCGCGATCTCGATGAAGGCGCGACCCTGCGACGAGGTTTCCAGCTGGCGCTCGCGCGACGGCACGAAGGCGGCCGCGAGCTCGACGACCTCGCGCAGCAGCGCCTCGTCATGCGAGGCGGCGGCGCGATACGCCTGCGCTACAAACACGCCGTCGCAAAAGCCGGGGCCGTCGACCAGCATCGACGCGAGCCAGTCGCTCAAGGAAGCCGCATCGGCGATATCGCCGGCTTCCACCGCCCATTCGATGCCGCTGGAATAGGAGAACGCGCCGACCGGAAACGCCGGCGACAGCCAGGTCATCAGCCGGTACAGCGCCGCGCCCTCGGCTTGCGTCATGTCGCCGGGATGGTCCGGTGGCGGCGATTTATTTGTGGTCATGAGCATGGGAATGACCGTGGTGATGGTCGTGGTCGCAATGCTCGTCGTGAACGTGATCACCGCGATGGCCATGATCGTGCGATGCATGATCGTGCGCGGCGTGGGCGTGCGGATCGGCCTCCGCATGGGCGTGGCCGCCGGCATAGGCCCCGCCCTCGGGATCGAACGGCGCCTCGATCTCGATCACGCGCGCGCCGAGCCCCTTCACCATCGCCTCGATGACGTGGTCGCGCCGGATCCGCAGGCCCTTCGCCATGATCTGCGTCGGCAGATGGCGGTTGCCGAGATGCCAGCCGACCCGCACCAGATGGAGCGGATCGTTGCAGCGAATCTCGATCAGCGGCTCCGGTGCGGCCACCACCTCGACCAGCCGGCCATCCTCCAGCACCAGCGCGTCGCCGCCGCGCAACGCCACCGCGTTTTCGAGATCGAGCAGGAATTCGAGCCCGCGCGTGCCGGTCATCGCCATCCGCCGCCGGTGCCGGTCGTCGAAATCCAGCACGACGGTATCGGCCGGCGTTTCGCTCCAACGGTGCTGCCCTTTGACCTGCGTCGCACGGATCATGATCAGAACTTCTCGACCTTGCCGTCGCTGATGATCTCGATCACCGTCGGTGAGGCCCGATAGGGTGCTGCATATTCGCGCCAGACTTTCATGTGCGGCGCCTTGCCATGCGCGTTGAGATCGTCGCGGGTCTCCCAGCGCTCGACCACGACATAGAGATTGGGATCGTGAATGCTGGTGTGGCCTTCATAGGAGATGCAGCCTTTTTCCTTCCGCGTCTCGGCAATGCATTCCTTGTGACCCTTGATGAAGGCTTCGCGGCCCTCCGGCTTCACCTGCGTGGTGGCAATCACGTAAATCATGTGCCTCGTCCTCGTTGTTTTCAGCGCACGGTGACGTCGGCGGGCGTGATGATTTCGATCTTCGGCGGCGCCGCCATGCATTTCACCGCGACGCGGCCAAAGGTCTTCATGTGCTCCATGCCGCGATGCGGCACCAGGGCTTCGGCGTTTTCCCACTGCTCGACGAACACCATCTTGGCGGGATCGGTGACGCTCTCGTGCAAATCATAGGCGATATTGCCGGGCTCCTTGCGGGTGCCCGCGATGCATGCGGTGGCGGCGGCGATGAATTCGGCGCGCGTTTCAGGCTTGATGGTCAGCGTGGCGACGACGTAGATCACGAGATCCTCCCGGGCTTTTGTTCTGGCTGGAGATTGCCGGGCAGGACCTTAGAACATGAAATAGCGCTGCGCCATGGGCAGCACCTCGGCCGGCGCGCAGGTCAGCAATTCGCCGTCGGCGCGCACCTCGTAGGTTTCGGGATCGACCTCGATTTTCGGCGTGGCGGAATTATGGATCATGCTCTTCTTGGAGATGCCGCCGCGGGTATTTTCGACCGCGTAAAGCTTCTTGTCGATGCCGAGCTTCCTGGCCAGGCCACCCGTGATCGCAGCCTTCGAGGTGAACACTACCGAGGACGCCGTCAGCGACTTGCCGTAGGCCGCGAACATCGGCTGGTAATGCACCGGCTGCGGCGTCGGAATCGACGCGTTGGGATCGCCCATCGGCGCGGCCACGATCGAGCCACCCTTGATGATGCAGTCCGGCTTGACGCCGAAGAAGGCCGGCGACCACAGCACGAGGTCGGCGAGTTTTCCCTTTTCCACCGAGCCAATCAGTTTCGACACGCCATGCGCGATCGCCGGATTGATCGTATACTTAGCGATGTACCGCTTGACCCTGAAGTTGTCGTTGTTGCCCTTGTCCTGCGGCAGCGAGCCGCGCTGCTTCTTCATCTTGTCGGCGGTCTGCCAGGTCCGGATGATGACCTCGCCCAGCCGTCCCATCGCCTGCGAATCCGACGACATCATCGAGAGCGCGCCGAGGTCGTGCAGGATATCTTCCGCGGCGATGGTTTCCTTGCGGATGCGGCTTTCGGCGAAGGCGAGATCCTCGGCGATCGAAGGATCGAGATGGTGGCACACCATCAGCATGTCCAGATGCTCGTCGATGGTGTTGCGGGTGAATGGCCGCGTCGGATTGGTCGAGGACGGCAGCACGTTCTTCAATCCGGCGATCTTGATGATATCAGGCGCGTGGCCGCCGCCGGCCCCTTCGGTGTGGAAGGCGTGGATGGTGCGGCCCTTGAACGCTTTTACGGTGTCCTCGACGAAGCCTGACTCGTTCAGCGTGTCGGAATGGATCATGACCTGGATGTCGTAATCGTCGGCCACGGAAAGACAATTGTCGATCGCCGCCGGCGTGGTGCCCCAGTCCTCGTGCAGCTTCAAGGCACAGGCGCCGGCCTTGATCATTTCCACCAGGGCTGCGGGCCGCGAGGCGTTGCCCTTGCCCGATATGCCGAGATTGACCGGGAAGGCGTCGAACGACTGGATCATCCGCGCCATGTGCCAGGGGCCGGGCGTACAGGTCGTGGCAAAGGTGCCGTGCGACGGGCCGGTGCCGCCGCCGAGCATCGAAGTGACGCCGCTCATCAGCGCATGCTCGATCTGCTGCGGACAGATGAAATGGATGTGGCTGTCGAACCCGCCGGCGGTGAGGATCTTGCCCTCCCCCGCAATGACGTCGGTGCCGGGACCGATGACGATGGTGACGCCGGGCTGGATGTCCGGATTGCCGGCCTTGCCGATGGCGCTGATATAGCCTTCCTTGATCGCGACGTCGGCTTTCACAATGCCCCAGTGGTCGACGATCAGCGCATTGGTGATGACGGTATCGGCCGCGCCCTGCCGGTTGGTGACCTGGGATTGCCCCATGCCGTCGCGGATCACCTTGCCGCCGCCGAATTTCACCTCCTCGCCGTAGGTCGTAAAATCCTTCTC
>NZ_JAURXB010000147.1 GCF_030654605.1 Bradyrhizobium sp. | reverse complement strand
CCTCATTTCTCTGGAGGAGAAAGGACACATCACGCGCACCCAGAGCAGCCGCGACAAGCGCTCTGTCGATTTGTCTTTGACGACGCAAGGCGAAGCGGCACTAGTCGATGATCCATTAACTCACCTTGCTGCTGATATTGCGGGAAGCCGATCCGCAGATCTCGCCGCGGTCGTCACGCTGCTGCGCGACACGCTTGCCCGCGCCATGGCGCGCAACGGCGGCAAGCCGTTCGGCGTCTGCCGAACGTGCCGGCACTTCGAACCGTCGTCAGGATCAAAAGGCGGCTATGCCCGCTGCGCGCTGCTCGATGAGCCTCTGAGCAAGGAGGATTCCTTCGCAATTTGCGTGGAACAGGAAGCGGTTTAGCATCGTGGGGCAGTCCGTTGGTGCTCCGAAACCGGACGCGAGAACGGCGTCCGTCAAAGCAAAGTCGATGCACCCTACTGGCACATAGCGTCATTTCGCTGCTATGCAACAATACGTCGGCTATCGGGGTATAGCGGACTTGGCCAGCCGTCCGCTCAGCAGAATTATGGGTTCACTGCGTAGTTGAGGCGTTTTCGAGCGAAGGCGTCCCGGACACGATCCGGGGTGGATACGCAGTTCGCGCAAAGCAATCGCGTCAAAAAACAACCCCGCTTAACTTTGCAGCGCCGCCAGCAACTCGTCCGGCCGCTCGACCATCATCATGTGGCCGGCGCCCGCCATCACCACGGTGCGCGAATTCGGCAGCGCCGCGGCCAATGCCTTGCCGGCCCGTGCGGGCGTCATCATGTCGCGTTCGCCGAGGATGAGCGTGGCCGGAACTTTTATCTGCGCGGCGGCGGCAAGCGCGCCCTGATAGGCGTTGCAGGCGGAGAGGTCGTTGAACAGCACGCCGGGCCGGCACTGCTCCAGCACCCGCTGTGCGCCGGTGTGCATCCATAGGCCGGGCGCCAGGCTGCCGCCGAGTTCGGCCTGAAAACCGAGGCCCCAGATCGAGACCATGTCGACGGCGTCATGATCGTTGGCTTCGGCCGCCCTCAGCAAATCGGGTCCGACCGTCATGGTGGCCGCCGTGCCGATCAGGCTCAGCCCGGTCACCTTGGCCGGGTGGCGCGCAGCGGTCTCCAGCGCAATCAGCGAACCCATGGAATGACCGACCAGCCGTGCCGTCGCCGCACCCGCCGCATCGAGCAGCGCCGCGGTCCAGTCGGCCATGTCGGCGATGGTGGCAAGCGGCGCGCCGGCTGAGCGTCCATGGCCCGGCAGGTCCGGCGCCAGCACGCCGAAACCGTGATGCGCGAACCACCTCGAATGCAGCGCCCATGTGGTGTGATCGAAGCCGGCGCCGTGCAGCAGCACGATTGCTGGCAGCGACTTGTCGAAGTCGCGGCCGCCGGTGGCGACGAAGGTATCAATGCCGTTGACGGTGAGTTGCATGGCTCAAGCCTTCTGCGAAATACGGAGCGCCTGGCCGAGATCGTCGACGATGTCGGCCACGGATTCGATGCCGACCGACAGCCGCACCAGTTCCTCGCCGATTCCCGACGCCTTGAGCTGTGCGGCATCCATCTGCTGATGGGTGGTGCTGGCGGGGTGAATGACCAGCGTCTTGGCGTCGCCGACATTGGCGAGATGGCTGATCATGCGCAGCGCCTCGATGAACTTCTTGCCCGCGGGACGGCCGCCCTTGATGCCGAAACTGACGATCGAGCCCGCGCCGCGCGGCAGCAGCGTCCTGGCGAGTTCATGGTCGGGATGGTTTGGCAGCGAGGGATGCAAGACCCATTCGACCGCCTTGTTCGCGGTCAGGGCTTCCAGCACCACATGGGTATTGGCGATGTGGCGGTCCATGCGGACGCCGAGCGTCTCGACGCCCTGCAGCAATTGAAAGGCATTGGTCGGCGACAGACAGGCGCCGAAGTCGCGCAGGCCTTCGGTGCGCGCCCGCATGATGAAGGCGGCCTGGCCGAATTGCTCGTCGAAGACGATGCCGTGATAGCCGGCATAGGGTTCGGTCAACTGTGGAAACTTGCCGGAAGCGCGCCAGTCGAACCGGCCGCCA
>NZ_JAURXB010000146.1 GCF_030654605.1 Bradyrhizobium sp. | reverse complement strand
TCCGCCGGTGTTCCAACGCCGGGGACGGTGCCGCGAAGCCCGCACGAGGTCAAGTGCAAGGCGGCCACACCTGCCGATAACCCGGCGCTCGGCCGTCCGCCGTTCTTTTCATGGCGGCCGATGCGCCTTAAGGTGCTTGCAGCCAAATGGAGTCTGCGATGCGAATGATTGGGGCTGCGAGCCTGGTTGCGATGGGGATGCTGGCGAGCGCGCCGGCGCAGGCCCAATGGGTGCCGCCGTTCAAGGGCAACGACACCGGCGGCATCATCGCCTACGGGCTGGCGTCGCAGACCGACATCCGCGCCATGGCGATCGACCACTGCGCGGGTTACGGCAAGGTGGTGAAATTCCTCGGCGTGCAGGCCTACGAGGGCGGCTACATCTCGTTCGCCTGCCGCTGGGTGCCGTATTACCGGACGGACGGGGCCGTGCGCGCCCGTTACTGAACCGGATCATCCCACCCGTCGGAATCGATCAGCCGGGAGTGCGCAGCATGACGCGACAGTTCGTTTCATTGGCTTTGGGCGCTTGTTGGCTGGTGGCGTTCGCGGCGCCCGACGCCAGCGCGGTGGAGCTACCGGTGCGCAAGGCCGGCCTGTGGGAAATGAAGACCATGCGGGCCGGTTCGTCGACGCCCGACATGACGATGCAGCAGTGCACCGACGAGAGCACCGACAAGGCCATGAGCACGGCATTTTCGCCGATGGCGAAAGAATCCTGCTCGAAGAACGATATCCAGAAGACCGCGAACGGTTACGTCGGCGATTCCGTATGCAGCTTCGGCGGCATGTCGATGACGTCGCATTCGGAAACCACGGGCGATTTCAATTCCGCCTATACCGTCAAATCCACCTCGACCACAAAGGGTGGCCCGCCCGGCGCGCCCGGCGATTCGACGACGATCATCGAGGCGAAGTGGCTGGGCGCCTGCAAGCCCGGCCAGAAGCCCGGCGACATCATGATGCCGGGCGGCATGAAGATGAACATCAAGGACATGGAAAAGATCAAGGGCCTGCTGCCCAAGCCGGCGGCGAAGTAGGGCTTTATTACCCTCCCCTGGAGGGGGAGGGTCGCTCGCGTAGCGAGCGGGGTGGGGTGACAGTCTCTCCACTCGCTCACTGTTCGATACGATGGACCGTCACCCCACCCCGCCGCTCCTTTCAGTCGCGTCGACCCTCCCCCTCCAGGGGAGGGTAAGAAGACTACACCGGTATCCGCACCGCCGCCCGCAGCCCGCCCATCGGGCTGTCGCCGAGGGTGATGTCGCCGCCATGGGAACGGGCGATGTCGCGGGCGATCGCCAAGCCCAGGCCAGTGCCGCCCTCGTCCTGGTTGCGGGCGTCGTCGAGCCGCAGGAACGGCTTGAAAACTTCCTCGCGCATCTCGACGGGAATGCCCGGGCCGTCGTCGTCGACCGTGATGGTGAGATAGCGGTGGTCGCGGTGGCCGGTGATCGAGATCGCGTTGGCGTGGCGGGCCGCGTTGGAGACGAGGTTGGCGAGGCAGCGCTTGAACGATGCCGGCTTCACCGTCACCACCGGCAGGCCGTGGAAGGTCACGGTGGCGGCGTGGCCGTTGCGCTCGGCGTCGCTGCGCAACTCCTCCAGCGCCAGCGTCATGTCTGTGGGCTGCGCATGCTCGCCGCTGTCGCCGCGCGCAAACGCCAGATAGGCCTCCAGCATGCCGGCCATCTCGTCGACGTCCTTGCGCATGCCGTCGACCTCGGGGCTGTCGCCGATCAGCGCCAGTTCCAGCTTGAAGCGGGTGAGGATGGTGCGCAGATCGTGGCTGACGCCGGCCAGCATCGCGGTGCGCTGCTCGATCGAGCGCTCGATGCGGGCTTTCATCTCGAGGAAGGCGTGGGCGGCGCGGCGCACTTCGCGCGCGCCGCGGGGACGGAAGTTCGGCGCCTCGCGGCCCTTGCCGAAACTTTCCGCGGCATCCGCCAGCCGCAGGATCGGCTTGATCTGGTTGCGCAGGAACAGCACCATGACGATCAGCAGGATCGACGAGGTCCCCAGCATCCAGAAGATGAAGATCTCCGAATTCGACGCATAGGCCGCACTGCGCTGCGCGAAGATCCGCATCACGGCGTCGTCGAGCTGGATGCGGATCTCCACCAGGTTGGAGCGGCCGACGGTATCGATCCAGAACGGTCTGGCGATCTGGCGGCTGAGCTGCACCGACAGCGTCTGGTCGAGCAGCGAGAAGAACGGTTTTGGCCCCGGCGGCGGCATGTCGCCGACGGGGAGGAAATCCAGCCCCATCCCGAGCCGCTGCTGGGCGATGCGTCGCAGCTGCGTGCGGTCCTTGTCCTGCGGATAGACCTTGTAGACGTCGATCAGGGTGGCGACATCGGCCACCACGGCGGCGGACAGCCGCCGCGTCACCGTGTTCCAGTGCCGCTCCATGAACACGAACGCCACCACCGACTGCAGCACCACCATCGGTACGATCATGATCAGCAGCGCGCGGGCGTAGAGACCGGTCGGCATCCAGCCCTTGAAGGCATTGCCCATCCAGCTGTTGGCGGCGGAGACGCGCCCGGCGGCGGAGCGGATCAGCGTGAGGCCGGTGTCGAGCGTGCTCATGAAGATATGCTCAAGGCGAAGCGACCAGGCGATAGCCGACGCCGCGCACCGCCTGCAGGAACAAGGGATTGGCAGGATCTCTCTCGATCTTGCGCCGCAGGCGGTTGATCTGCACGTCGACCGCGCGCTCGTTGACGGAGCCGTCGCCGGTCAGCGCGCTGCGCGGCACGGTCTCGCCCGGCGCCACTGCGAGAATCCGCAGCATCTCGCGCTCGCGGTCGGTGAGGTGGATGGTCTCTTCGCCCTGGCGCAGTTCGCCGCGGTCGAGGTGATAGACGTAGGGCCCGAACGCGACCTGCTCCAGCGTCTCCACCGGCGGCGGCGCGGTGCGCTTGAGGATATTGCCGATCCGCAACACCAGCTCGCGCGGTTCGAACGGCTTTGCGACATAGTCGTCAGCGCCGATCTGCAGGCCCTCGATGCGGGCTTCGGCCTCATGGCGCGCCGTCAGCATGATGATCGGCACCGAGGACGAGGTGCGGATGAAGCGGGCGAGATCGAACCCGGTCTCGCCCGGCATCATGACGTCGAGGATCAGGAGATCGAAATGCAGGCCGAGCAGCTTGGCGCGGGCGTCGGAGGCGCTCGCCGCCGTGGTGACGCGGTAGCCTTCGCCGCACAGAAACCGCGACAACAGATCGCGGATGCGGCGGTCGTCATCGACCAGCAGCAGATGCGGGGCATCGTCGGCCGGTTGCGGCGGAGTCCGCGCGAGGGTGGCAGCCTGGATCACGCTCTGTCCTTTGCGGTTGCGCTGCCGAGAATGGTCGCCAGCACCTTGTCGGGATCGTCGTGATCGATCATCGCGCGCAGGAACTGGCGGACGGTTTCCACGCCATCGGGCACGATACCCGACAGCGCCCGGGTGATCCGGTCAGTCTGCAGGCCTGCGAGCCTGCCCACCAGCGCCTCGCCCTTGGCGGTGGCGTAGAGCAGCCGCTGCCGCCGGTCGTTGTTGCCGGTGCGCTGCACGATGTAGCCTTCGTCGAGTAGCTGCTTGAGTACCCGTCCCAGCGATTGCTTGGTGATGCGCAGTACGTCCAGAAGGTCGGCGACCTTGAGGCCAGGATAGCGGTGGACAAAATGTAGCACCCGGTGGTGCGCCCGCCCGAACCCGAAAGCCTCCAATTCGTGGTCGGCGTCGCCGACGAAATCCCGGTAGGCGAAGAACAGCAGCTCGATGATATCCCAGCGCAAATCGGCCTGACCCGGCGCGGGGGAACGCGCTTCGCCGGCCCTCGAATCGGGGTCTGTGGAGGATGCCGAGAAATTTATGTCAGCCATATTGACGTATCTTGGGTTCAATGTTACAAAACTGTCAGCCGCGACGAAACATTAAGTCGTTCTGAGCGCGGTACAATTCCAAAGGGCTTTGAAAGGCCTGAAGTGGCGGCCGAGTTTGAACAAGGCTGCTGATTTGTTGACCGTGCGATTGTCGAGCGGCATTTCGACAAACATACTGGACTTCCGCATTCCACAAAAGCGTGTCCTAGGGACATGCCGGCGTGGCAACCGGCCGCAAGACCGGCGGGGGAGGCCAGGCTAACCAACCGCGCCGCGGCGCAGTCGCAAAGAACAGGCGCAAGACCAGCGTCAATCCGGGAGAACGTCCATGGCAGTTTCGATCGAGCAGGCCCGCAGAGACAGGCCGACGGCGGACATCGGCTCGGCTGCGACAGCGGGAAGCAAGGCCATGAGTTTGAAATTCGAGATCCAGCCTGCGGCGAATGCTGTGTCCGAGAAGGACCGCGCGGCAAAGCTGATGGACCCGGGCTTCGGTCGGGTTTTCACCGATCACATGGCGATCGTTCGCTACGACCAGGCCAAGGGCTGGCATGACGCGCGTGTCGAATCCCGCGCCAATTTCCCGCTCGATCCGGCCACGGCCGTCCTGCATTACGCGCAGGAGATTTTCGAGGGCCTCAAGGCCTACAAGCGCGACGACGGCGGCGTGAACCTGTTCCGTCCCGACGCCAACGCCAGACGCTTCCAGAATTCGGCCGACCGCATGGCGATGGCGCCGCTGCCGGAGTCCGCGTTCATCGAAGCGGTCGAGCAGCTCGTGCGTCTCGACCGCGCCTGGATCCCGGGCGGCGAGGGCAGTCTCTATCTGCGGCCCTTCATGATCGCGAGCGAGGTGTTTCTCGGCGTGAAACCGTCGGCGGAATACATCTTCGCCGTCATCGCCTCGCCGGTCGGCTCCTATTTCAAGGGCGGCCCTGCGCCGGTGTCGATCTGGGTGTCGGAGAATTACACGCGCGCCGCGATCGGCGGCACCGGCGCGGTCAAATGCGGCGGCAACTACGCCGCCTCCCTGCGCGCGCAGGCCGAAGCGATCGAGCACGGCTGCGACCAGGTCGTGTTCCTCGATGCGGTCGAGCGCCGCTACGTCGAGGAACTCGGCGGCATGAACGTCTTCTTCGTGTTCGACGACGGTTCGCTCTCGACGCCGCCGCTCGGCACCATCCTGCCGGGCATTACCCGCGATTCGATCATCACGCTGGCCAGGGATGCCGGCATGCCCGTGCGCGAGGAGACCTACACGATCCAGCAGTGGCGCGCGGACGCCGCCAGCGGCAGACTCAAAGAGGCTTTTGCCTGCGGCACGGCTGCGGTGATCTCGCCGATCGGCAAGGTGCGTTCGGCCAGCGGCGACTTCCTCATCAGCGGCGGCGCCGCCGGCCCGGTCGCCATGGGGATGCGCAAGAAGCTGGTCGACATCCAGTACGGCCGCGCGCCCGACCCGCACGACTGGATCAAGAAGGTGTTTTGAGGGGCGGCCTCTTTCTTCCCCCCCTCCCGCTTGCGGGGGAGGGCCGGGGTGGGGGTGTTTCCGCGAGTCGTACTGTCGGGGATCGTGCCGGTCCGTAGGCGCCCATCGCAAACACCAGCGCCCGCGTCGCCCCCACCCCAGCCCTCCCCCGCAAGGGCGGGAGAGGGAGCGCAGCCAGCCCCGGTTGCCGCATCGCATCCCGGCTGGTACCAACGCGCCCCATGGCCGAAAAACCCAAAAAGCTCCAAAAACTCCGCGCCCGCCTGCCGCGCGGCCTTGCCGATCGCGGCCCTGCCGAGATTGCGGCGACCCGCGCGATGGTGGCGAAAATCCGCGAGGTCTATCAGCGCTACGGTTTCGAGCCGGTGGAAACCCCGGCGATGGAGTATACCGACGCGCTCGGCAAATTCCTGCCCGACCAGGACCGGCCCAATGAGGGCGTGTTCTCGTTCCAGGATGACGACGAGCAGTGGATCTCGCTGCGCTACGATCTGACCGCGCCGCTGGCGCGCTACGTCGCGGAAAATTTTGATCATCTGCCAAAGCCCTACCGCAGCTATCGCGAGGGCTATGTCTACCGCAACGAGAAGCCGGGCCCCGGCCGCTTCCGCCAGTTCATGCAGTTCGACGCCGATACGGTCGGCAGCGCGTCACCGGCGGCCGACGCCGAGATGTGCATGATGGCGGCGGACACCATGGAGGCGCTCGGCATCCCGCGCGGCAGCTATGTGGTGAAGGTGAATAACCGCAAGGTGCTCGATGGCGTGATGGAGAGCATCGGGCTCGGCGGCGACGAAAATGCAGCGACCCGGCTGATCGTCTTGCGCGCCGTCGACAAGCTCGACAAGTTTCCGATCCCTGAAGTGGAAAAGCTGCTCGGCCCCGGACGATGGGACGGCGGCGAAGAAGGCAAGGGCGACTTCACCAAGGGCGCCGGCCTGAGCGCCACCGACGCGCACGCGATTGCGACCTGCTTCGGCGATCCCGGCAAGGCAGATGACGCCGCGTTTCGCTACCTGTTCGAGTCGGAGACGGTTCAACTGGCGCGCGCCGAACTAACCGAGATTTCGAATCTGATCGCGGCTTCCGGCTACGGTCCGGATCGCATCAAGATCGATCCCTCCGTCGTGCGCGGCCTCGAATATTACACTGGCCCGGTCTACGAGGTCGAACTGACGCTGGAAACCAGGGACGAAAAAGGCCGCACCGTGCGGTTCGGCTCGGTCGGCGGCGGCGGGCGTTACGATGGTCTGGTCTCGCGCTTTCGCGGCGAGCCGGTGCCCGCGACCGGTTTCTCCATCGGCGTGTCGCGGCTGCAGGCAGCGCTCACCATGCTCGGCAAGCTCGACACCTCGCCGGAATTCGGTCCGGTCGTCGTCACCGTGTTCGACCGCGACCGCATCGCCGATTATCAGAAAATGGTCGCCGGCCTGCGCAACGCCAACATCCGCGCCGAGCTCTATCTCGGCAATCCCAAGAACATGGGCAACCAGCTCAAATATGCCGACAAGCGCAATTCGCCCTGCGTGATCATCCAGGGCTCGGACGAGAAGGCCAATGGCAAGGTCCAGATTAAGGATCTGATCCTCGGCGCGGGCCTGACCGAGATCAAGGATCGCGAGGAGTACCTGAAGAAGCAGACCGAGGCGCAATACGAGGTCGATGAGAGCAGCATTGTCGAAGCCGTGCGCGAGGTGCTGGCGCGGCATGATGTGAAGTGGGGATAGCGATTCATTCTGGCGTCATGCCCGGGCTTGTCCCGGGCATCCACGTCTTGTTTGATGGGGAAGATCGTGGATGGCCGGGACAAGCCCGGCCATGACGAAAAAGAAAAGAGCAAAGGGAGCGAAAAAAATGCCTGAAATTACCGTGAGCATGGCCGCCGGCCGTACCGACGAACAGAAGGCCGGCATGATGCGCGACATCACCCAGGCGCTGGTGAAGAACCTCGGCGTCGACGCCGACGCCGTCGTGATCCAGATCAACGAGGCGCCGCTGGCTCACAAGATGAAGGGCGGCAAGACCTTCGTGGAGCGCGCGGCGGCCGCGAAGAAGTAGGGCTTCCGTCGTCCCTGCGAACGCAGGGACCCATAACCCCGGTCGTCTAGTTGTGGCTGCGACTGCTGCAACAGGCTATTGGCACTTCCCGTGGCCTTCGACATCCCGCGGTAGGGGTCCCTGCGTTCGCAGGGACGACAGCATTTTCGGCTTCCTCCATGGACGCACGCGACATCATCAAGGTCGGTATGAGCGCCGAGCGCACCCTCGTGGTGCCGCCGGAACAGACCGTCGGGCATTTCGTTCAGGGCATGCCGATGGTGTTTGCGACGCCGATGATGATCCTGGAAATGGAGCTGGCGTCGGGCGACGCCATCCGAGGCCATCTGCAGCCCGGCTGGGTCACCGTCGGCACCGAGGTCGACATCCGCCATCTCGCCGCCACGCCGGTCGGCGCCACGGTGCGGACCACGGCGAAGGTGGTCGCGGTGGAGCGCCGCGTCATCCGCTTCGAGGTCGAGGCCTTCGACGGCGAGCGCAAGATCGGCGACGGCCGCCATGCGCGTGGGCTGGTCAACCTCGCGAGTTTCAACAAGCGGATGGGACCGAAGTAGGGTGGGCAAAGGCGCGTCTTCGCGCCGTGCCCACCATCTATCAACAGGGTCGCTGCAAGAATGGTGGGCACGCCATCGGACGCGCATTCGCGCGACCGCTGGCTTTGCCCACCCCACGATTTTCGAGTTACTTCGCCAGTTCCTTCGAGCGCTTCGTCGCCGCTGCCACCGCGCGGATCATCAGTTGCTGCAGGCCGCCGTCGCCCATCAGCACTTCCAGTGCCGCCGCGGTGGTGCCGCCGGGCGAGGTGACGTTCTTGCGCAGCGTCGCCGATGAATCTTCCGAGCGATGCAGCAACTCGCCGGAGCCGGCGACAGTTTCGCGCGCCAGTTTGGTGGCGAGTTCGACCGGCAGGCCGGCCTCGACGCCGGCGCGCGCCAGTTCCTCGGCGAGCAGGAAGATGTAGGCCGGTCCGGAACCGGACACCGCGGTCACCGCGTCCATCAAATGCTCGTCATCGACCCACTCGACCGAGCCGGTAGCGCGCAACAGCGCGTCCGCCACCGCGCGCTGCGCGGCGCTGACCTTGCTCGCCGCCACCGCCACCGTGATGCCGCGGCCGATCGCGGCCGGCGTGTTCGGCATGGCGCGCACCACGCTGCCGCCGCAGACCCTTTCGAGCGCGGCGATCGGGATGCCGGCCATGATCGAGACCACCAGCGTGGAGGACCCGACGAAAGGTTTCAGCGCCGGCCCGGCCTCGGGGAATGTCTGCGGCTTGACGGCCACCACCAGCGTCGCGACATCTCCGGTTTCTTTCGCCGTTGCATTGAGGCGGATGCCCTTTGCCGCCAGCGCGCTGATGTCGGCGGAAGGATGCGGCTCGATCACCGCGACGCGCCTGGGATCAAGCCCGCCCGCCAGCCAGCCCGTCAGCATCGCGCCGCCCATCTTGCCGGCGCCGGCGAGGACGACGGTGCCGGTGATGTTTTGCAACGCGTTGGTGTTGTTCGAAGCTGTCACGACAAATACCCTCGTCGTCCCGGCCTCCGAGCCGGGACCCATAACCACCAGCGGTTCTATTGAAAGGCAGAATAGGGGACAAGCACTTTACGTGAACGCGGGTGTCACGGCGTATGGGTCCCGGCTCGGAGGCCGGGACGACAGCGAGTATGTTGCAGCGCCCGTGTTTGAGGCTTCAAGCCTCACCCTGCGTATCGAACATCGCAGCACTCATGGCTTCCGCGGCATTCTTGCCGGCCCAGACCACGAACTGGAACGCGGGAAAATAGCGCTCGCAGGCGTGGATGGCGCCGACCAGCATGCTTTCGCATTGTGCGGTCGAGGCGGTCAGCCCGCCCGGCAGCACCAGCGCCTGCCGGTACATGATCATGCCGGTGTGGGTCCAGATGTCGAAATGCCCGACCCATAATTGCTCGTTGATGGCGGCGATCAGCCGCTGGACCTCGGGCCTGCGCGCGGCCGGAATCTTCATGTCGAAGGCGCAGGCCAGATGCAGCGCATCGATCTCGCCCATCCAGGTGAAGGACAGCTGATAGTCGGTCCAGTCGCCCTTGGAGACGATGGTGACCTCGTCTTCGCCGGATCGTTCGAACGACCAGTTGTTGTCGGCGGCGATGTCTTCGACAACCGCGAGCGGGTTGTTCCGGGAATCGATGATGCCTTCGAGCAGGGACATGCCGTCTCGACCTTGTTTTGGTATCGGAGTTACGATGGTTGATACGCACGCAGCAGGCCGACACGCGCTGACATAACGCGTCGCTGCCGGACGCAATCCCTTGGGTCCACCTTGTGGTGGGTTCGTGAGCTTGCCGGGATCAAGTGATGTGATTTGCCGAATCTCCGCAACTGCACGGGGACTCCGTCCACAGGCAAAGGGCTGCTCATCCACAGCTGATCGCAAGCGCCGTCGTTAACTTTTGGAACAAACCGGAATCGGATTCACGCCGCGCGAGTCCGGCGCGCGGATGCAGCTGCGGCGGCGGGGATTCGCCCGCCCTAAGCTCGTCATGCCCGGGCTTGTCCCGGGCATCCACGTCTTGGCTTCAGGTCAGTAATTCAGGTCAGTAAGAAGACGTGGATGGCCGGGACAAGCCCGGCCATGACGTAGAACTCCGCGAGTCTGGCGCTACCGACATGGGGAATATGCAGATTTTCGATGCGGAAGCCGCTTGCTGGCCTCCCGGTGATTCGCCATAGTTCCCGTCAAGGTCGCTCATACCGGGCGGCCGATGTTCTCAGGGCGGGGTGAAAGTCCCCACCGGCGGTAAGGGTGACGTAGCCCAAGCCCGCGAGCGCCTTCTTTGCCGGA
Source organism: Bradyrhizobium sp. (assembly GCF_030654605.1). Classification (GTDB taxonomy): domain Bacteria; phylum Pseudomonadota; class Alphaproteobacteria; order Rhizobiales; family Xanthobacteraceae; genus Bradyrhizobium. The sequence continues at coordinate 9,253 of NZ_JAURXB010000146.1, read as the reverse complement.
ATTTTCGGGTGAGAAGGGTCAGCAGATTCGGTGTGACTCCGAAGCCGACGGTTAAAGTCCGGATGAAAGAGAACGGTCGCGACAGCCGCAATCCGCGCGGCTGCTCGTTCCGTATGCCCTGATTCTGGTCCTGAAAGAGGAAAGCCATGAATCAGATGTTGCAAGAACCCCAAGTCGAATCTCCCGAAGTCAAATCTTCTGAAGTCAAAGCTCCCGAAACCATCGATCCGCCGGTGCCGTCGCATCCGCGGTTCCAGAAGCCGCAGCGGGTGGCCTTCGTGCAATCGGCCTGGCACCGCGAGGTGGTGGAGGAATGCCGGATCGCCTTCCTCGGCGAACTCGAAGCGCGCCACATCACCAATGTCGATCTGTTCGAGGTGCCCGGCTCGTTCGAAATCCCGCTGCATGCGCAGATCCTCGCCAAGACGCGGCGCTATACCGCCATCGTCGCGGCGGGGCTGGTGGTCGATGGCGGCATCTACCGCCACGAATTCGTCGCCGACACCGTGATCAAGGCGCTGATGGATGTGCAGCTGCGCACCGAGGTGCCGATCTTCTCGGCGGTGCTGACGCCGCAGCAGTTCCACGAGAGTGCGGCGCATCTCGATTTCTTCCGCCGGCATTTTGCGCTCAAGGGCGTCGAGGTCGCGGAAGCCTGCGCCAACACGCTGCTCAGCCTGGAACGGCTGCGCGGCCAGGTCGCGGCGGGGATCGCGTAGTCATCGCTCTCGTGCCCCGGCTGTGCAGCGCTCCGCTGCGTCCGGGGCACGAGGTAGCGGCAGCCTTTGCCCACACAACGAATTCCGGTCATTCTGTTGGCTGCACTCCCCAGCCCCGGAGCCATCCGCCATGACCGAACAAACTTCCTCCGACTGGCTTGGCCTGTCCGGCCGTGTCTGCGTGGTGACGGGGGGCGGCGGCGGCATCGGCCGCGCCGTGGCGGTGAGTCTCGCGCGGGCCGGCGCCCGTGTCGCGGCGATCGATCTCGACCAGCGCGGCCTCGAGGTTACGCAGACGGAACTGCTCAACATATCCAGCGACGCCATTGTCAAGCGCTGCGACACATCGAGCGTCGAGAGCATCACCGCCGCGTCCGAAGCCATCGAAAAAGCGCTCGGGCCCTGCGGTGTCCTCGTCAACACCGCGGCGGTGCTGCGGCCGGGCGGGCTGGAAAACCTGTCGCTGACCGAATGGAACGCGGTGCTGTCGGTCAATCTCACCGGCTATTTCCTCTGCGCCCAGGTCTTCGGCCGGCAGATGCGCGCGCTCGGAGGCGGCAGCATCGTTCATGTTTCCTCGATCGCCGGCAGCCATGCGCAGGGCCAGAGCGGCGCCTACAGCGTCAGCAAGGCCGGCGTCATCATGCTGTCGCGCCAGCTCGCGAGCGAGTGGGGACCGCAGGGCATCCGCAGCAACGTCGTCAGCCCCGGCATGGTGATCACGCCGATGAGCCAGTCGTTCTACGACACGCCCGGCGTTACTGAACGGCGGTCCGCCGTGGTGCCGCTGCGGCGGGTCGGCCTACCGCAGGACATCGCCGACGCCATCCTGTATCTGGCCAGCGACCGCTCGTCCTATGTCAACGGCGACGAGATCACCGTCGATGGCGGCTATGCCAACATGCTGATGAACCTGGTGCCGCGGCCGGGCTTTGAATGAGGGCCGGCGGCCGTTCGATCACACGGGAACCGGGAAAGTGTGCAGCCGCGATTTGGCGCGAGGGTCGAAGCAGGCGATGAACTTCTGCCCGCTGACCAACACCCGAAGCCGCCGCCGCGCGGCGCCTGACCGCTTGAGATCGAACAGACCGGTACGCCAGGCAACACCATCGGAAATGACAGACATCGTAGCCTCCTGTCGAACGTTGCTACGGTTCTGTGGCGCCGCCTTCATCGAGGGTTCATGGGCTCGAACGACAGGCGTGAGGCAGCTCACGCTTTTCTGATCGGATCCGTGCACGGGTCGTGTTCGGACAGGGATGCACGCCCCGACAGGATTATCGTCGAAGGGGAACCGGCCGGCTCGCCGGAATGTTGTTGATGGGGATCCACGGCCCGGAATCGGGCGTATAGTGACACGCCTTCAAACCCTTACCTCCAGACAAGACAACGAGGTCCCTTGGACGCCAGCATCAATCCGCCGCAGCGACCAGGCCGCGAGCCGGGTCTCGTCAACTCGAGCGTCTATGCCAACGGCCGCCGCGTCAAGGAAATCGCGGTCGATGAGGCCGGCGAGTGGGCGGCGCTATCAGGCCATGTCGTCTGGATCGGCCTGTTCGAGCCCAGCCCCGAGCTGCTGGCGCGCGTGCAGGCGCAGCTCGGCCTGCACGATCTCGCCATCGAGGATGCCGGCAAGGCGCACCAGCATCCGAAGATCGACCAATATGGCGACGCGCTGTTCATCGTGGCCCGCACCGCGCAGCGGATCGAGGGCCGCATCGCGTTCGGCGAAACCCATCTGTTCGTCGGACGCGGATATGTCGTCTCGGTGCGCCACGGCGCCTCGATCTCCTATGCCACCGTGCGCGCGCGATGCGAGTCATGCCCCATTACGCTCGCCAACGGCGCCGACTACATCCTCTATGCGATCCTCGATTTCATCGTCGACAACTACCAGCCGGTGCTGGAAACGCTCAGCGCCGAGGTCGAGGAGATCGAGGACGGCGTGTTTGCCAGGCCCGCCGGGCAACTCGACATCCATCAGCTTCATCTGCTGCGCCGCGAATTGCTGCGGCTGCGCAATGCCGTGGTGCCGCTGGTCGAGGTCTGCCGCCGGCTGGAGCATGCCGAGGTGGCGCCGATCGATCCCGCCATGCAGCCGCTGTTCCGCGATGTCACCGATCACGTGCTGCGCCTGCAGGAAGGCATCGACGGCCTGCGCGAAGTCCTGGCCTTCGCTTTCGAGGCGCGGCTTATGACCGGCCAGGCCGAGCAGACCGAGATCACCAGGCGGCTGGCGGCCGGTGCCGCCATCCTCGCGGTGCCGACCGCGATCGCCGGCATCTACGGCATGAATTTCGAGCATATGCCGGAGCTGAAATGGCAGTACGGCTATCCCCTCGTGCTCGGCGTCATCCTGGCCATCTGCGGCTGGCTCTATTGGCGATTCCGCAAGAACGGCTGGATTTGATTTTCTTTTGAGATCAGCGAAGGTGGGGCGCTTTCTTCTCCCCTCCTCCCGCGAAGCGGCGGGGAGGGGTCGGGGGTGGGGGGTCTATCGGCGTACTCGCTGCGAGTCGTAGTGAGTACTGCGACAGCGAATTTGCTGAGGCACCCCCCACCCCCGACCCCTCCCCGCCACGCGCAAGGGCGCGTGGGGGGAGGGGAGAAGATGAGCGCATTCGACGGAGTAACAACAATGCAATTACGGGCCTTTGGCCGGACGGGGATGCAGCTCTCGGTGCTGGGCTTCGGCTGCGGCGCCGTCGGCGGCTTGATGGTGCGCGGCGAAGCCGCCGACCAGGAGCGCGCCATCGCGCGAGCGATCGACGTCGGAGTGAATTATTTTGACACCGCGGTGCTGTACGGCAATGGCGAATCCGAAACCAACCTTGGCCGCGTGCTGCACAAGCTGAAACCGGCCGGCGTCGTCGTCGCCACCAAGGTCCGTGTACCCACAGGCGAGTTCGGCCGCATCGCCGAGGCCGGAGAGAAGTTTCAACCGATTCGGTTGAGCGTGCCCCTGATGCTCGTAAAAATCTCTCCGATATCCTTGCGCATGGAATCGAGCTTCTGGAAATTTTCGAACACCTGAGCCAGCCGTTGGTCGATCGCGGCCTTGTTCCTGGTAAGCGCCTCGACGCGGGCTTCGAGCTTTTCCTCACCCCTGAATTCGATTTCGCCGAGGGTCTTGATCAGGATATCGCGGTTTTCATTCACTTCGCGGATCAGGGCCTCGATGCCGAATACCGGCGATTGCAGCGGCGCCAGCTCGGCCTGCGATTTGACCACTTCTTCCTTGAAGTGGGTCAACGTCGCCGATGAATCCTGCAATCGCGTCAGGCGCAGACGCGATTCGACAATGAATTCGTTCAGCGCGTTCTGGCGGTCGATCAGGCTCCTGCCGTCCGGATCCGTCTCCACCTCTGCCAAGGCGCGCTCCAGATGCGCCCGGCGTTCCCTGAGTTCGTCGAAGTCGAGGCGGATCGCATTCAGAACGTTGAAGCCGTCGTCCAGCCGCGCAAACCGCTGCTGGATCTCGCTCTTCTCCCTGGCGAGCGCCTCGACCCGTGCGCTCAACTTTTCCTCGCCGCTGGTTTCGAGTTGATCGAGCGACGCGGTCAACTTATCGCGCAGCACGCGCAGGTTGGCGATCAGGACGTCGAGGCCACCCAGCGGCACCAGCTCGGTCTCGGACTTTTCCAGTTCTTCCTTGAATCGGTTCAGCGTCGTCAGCGAATCCTGCAGCACGGTTTTCCGTTCATGGATCACCGCGACGTTATGCGCGAGGTCCTTGAGCCGTTCGGCGATGTTGTTCTTGCTGTCGTCGACCTCGAGATCCGTGAGCCACCTTTCGAGCTGGCGTTGCCGGTCCTTCAACTCGCCGAAGACAGGTTCGACCACTCGCCGCTTCTCGGCCACGACGCCGATCGTCTCTCGCAGCACCTTCTGGCGGCGCCTGATCTCGTCGAGCCGGTCCCGCATGTCGACGGATTCGCTCTGGCCATGGGCCAGGACCGCCCGCTGCTCGGTCTCGGTGAGCGCTTTCTCAATGGACGCGATGGCTTCCTGCGGATCGCTGTCGACGAGATGCTGGACCCCGGTCTCGAACTGGGTCTGGGTTTCGTGCGCGGTCAAGGTGTCCTGTCGCAGCCCCTTGAGGCGATCGCGCAACCGCTTGTTCTGGTGGGCGAGGCTGAAGGCTTGCCATACCGAGGACCCGATCAGCGCCAGGGTCGTGAACAGGATGGCGCCGAGCGCGAACCGTTGCGGACCCGGTAACGCTGCGAAATGGCCCGTGACTTCGGCTGGACTGAGATTGAGCGCGGAGCCTGCAAAGAATGCCGACGCGCCCACCAACACGATCCACGCAACGATCGAAAACCACATTTTACTATCTTTTCAATACGCTCAGTCGACTGGCAACAAGCGAAGCGGGCCCGGCATGGCTGGCCGTTTCGCTCAATATTTCGCCATGCTAGCGGGTTTGCCGGTTCCGTGGTAGCGGGTTCCGGGCGGCGGGCCTTCGTCTTTAGGCAAATTCAACAGCCCCGACGCGAGCCTTCGGGCACCGGTCGGGATCGGGTTATGCAACCGGAGCGTGTCTTTCGGGCTTTTTGTCGTACGGCAGCGAAAGGCCGCGAGCCGCAGCTCAACCGCCCTGCGCCTGCTGGCGGGCGCGCATTTCGTCGCTCGGCCTGACGTCCTGCGAGCGGCTGTAGATCGCAACCGCCGTGACCAGCACCACCGTGAGCACGCCGAACAGCGCGTGGTAGGCGGCTTCGGAGCGGCCGCCGTTCGCCAGCGGTTCGAAGGCGCCGAGGATGACGCCGGAAAGACTCTGCATGCAGGCAACGCCGAGCATCACGGCGGTGTTGAGCGTCGACATGCCGCGCCCGATCAGCCGGTCCGGGATGATGCCGCGGCCATGCGACAGCACCATGGTGCTGGCGGCCGAGACAAAACCCATGACCAGGATGGCGGCGACCGGCACCCAGACCGGCGGGTGTGATGCCAGCGCCAGGGTGGCGAGCATCGAAACCGTTACCAGATTGCCGCCGACCGCGATCCATTTGCGGGTGTCGAGCAGGCGGTCGAGCGGGCCGAAGGCGAGCATGCCGAACTGATAGGTGACCACGGCGCCGAGCAGCACGTTGCCGGCCGCGATCGCGCTCATGCCGTGCACCTCGCGCAGGAACGGGCCGCCCCACAGCCCCTGCACCGTGAAGGTGCAGGCATAGCTGCAGAAATTCAGCGCCAGGATCGGCCGCAGCCGCGGGTTGCGCAGGATCTCCATCAGGCCCTGCAGCATCACCCGCGGCGGCTCCGCGGTGCGCTCCAGGAAGGGATGGCCTGATGGCGCATCGCGCACCACCAGCCAGACCGCGCCCGTGGCGAGCGCGGTGAAGGCCACCGCAAAGCCGAACACGCCGCGCCAGCCGATCGCCTCCGTGGCCCAGGCCAGCGGCGTGGTGGCCAGCAGATTGCCGACCAGACCGATCGACAGCACCATTGCGACCAGCGTGGAGAAGCGGTCCGGCGGAAACCAGCGCGAGATCACCACCATGCTGCCGATCAGCATGGCGCCGAAGCCGGCGCCCATCAGCGCACGGCCGGCGAGCAGCACAGGCCATGAGGTCGCCAGCGTGAAGATGACGCCGCCGATGGTGGCGACCACCAGCATGCCGGTCACGGTGCGGCGCGGCCCGTAATGGTCGAACAGCAGGCCGCAGGGGATCTGCATCGCGGAGAAGCCGAAGAAGAACGCGCCGGTCAGCGCGCCCAGCGCCTCAGGCCCGATGCTGAGGTCGCGCATCAGGTCGAGCCCGATGGTGACGTTGGAGGCGCGGAAGAAATGGCTGGCGACATAGGCCGTGGCCAGTGTCGTGACGATGATCAGGCCCCGGCGGTGGGGGAAGGGCTGCCGCTCGGTGGTCTGCATGGATCTGACATGTCCGCTTATTGTCGCCCATCGCTCAGCGGGCGATGTTGCGGCGGAGCCTAGGCGGGATGGTCGGTGGGTTCAAGACACCGGGGCGGGTTGCTCGCCGCATCTTGCGGCCCGCAGCGCTCTCCGTTGCATCTATCGGAGGAACCACACGAAGCCGCGAGGTGTGGGTTACCTCACAAGCCGGTGCGTCGCATCGGCCTACGGTCGCGTCGAAGTTGTCGTCGCAATGAGGTCCGCATGCAGGACACCATCCGGCTTTACCGCACGCTGTCTGACAATCGCGCCTATCTGCGTTCGGTCTGCGAGGGCGCGGTCTTCCTCGCCGCCAGCGGCATCGCGGTCTTCGCCGCGGTCAGCTATGCCACGGTCCACGCCAGCAACCCCGTCACCGATTTCGTGCTGAGCCGCGTCGGGCCCTACAACGTGCGCTTCCTGTTCATCTACGGCACCTTCGCGGCCTTGGTCGTCACGGCGGGCCTGCTGGCTTCACGGCCGAACCGGCTGCCCTTCGCGTTCAAGGCCATGGCGGATGTTCTATCTGGCGCTGACCGCGTTGTTCGGCGCGGTCGTGCTGCTCGGCCACTATCACTATTCGATCGACGTGCTCGCCGCATTGTTCATCACCCACGGCGTCTTCCAGATGTCGTGCTGGCTGTTCGGCCGCGACTACGCGCTGTTTCGTTCCTCCGAGAGTCAGGCCGTGCCGCGCACGAAGGGGACCAGTCGCAAGACACCGGTTCCGGCCGGCGCAGTCAGGCGCGCGACGAAACCGTTCGTGCTGCATATTGTCGGGGAAGACCCGGCGCCGGGCGGTCAACCGACGGGCGGGTCATGAAGGGTGCGAAAAGCCATGGGCGCGGTTGTGCGCTATCCTTCGAGGTCGCCGTTGAAGTGAAAGGCTAATGCAGCCGTCTTTCATCCCCGCCGATTGGCCAACTGGCCAGTCTGACTTCAGGCGCGCTCGGTTCGGCGGTGGTCTCGCCGACCTCGAGGTTCGCCTGGATTTGATACTTGGCGGCTTGCGCGAGCCAATACCATTTTCTTTCAGGCTCGCTCTGCGCCCGCCGGCGGCAATCGGCTTCCAGCTCTCGTAACCGGGTAAGTTCATTCATCGGAGGTGCGTCCGTGAGAAACCACCGGCGTAGTTTGCCACATCGACGGATCAATTGCCGATTTCCATATGCCCATGACCAACGCAAGGTTGGGTTATGATGAATATGGACAACTTTAATTGCAGTTTCTCTGCCCGCCGATTGCGCAGGGCCACGACGTCTTTGTTGGCTCGATAGCGACCGGAAGAGCGCCGCGCCCGCCGCTGCCCTCAAGCTGCGTCGGTTGTGCGATGGGACGCGGGCGGCGCAACGAGTTCAATCCGGCGGCTTGAGCTCCGCGGAAGAAAGCCATTGATTGATCTGCGAGGCCGTCTCCAGTTGACGCGCCTTGCGCTCCAACGCTTCGCGCTCCTTGCCGGGCGGCAGTTTTTCGGCTTCACCCCGGGTCGCTTCCGAAAGTTGATGCCACTTCTTTTCAATGGTCGTCTTACGCATGGACCGCTCCCTGAGGGTTATCTGACAGGGGGTTGCAACGGAACTGTCGTTGAAACGACGGACGAAGCGTCCGGTTCCGTTGGCCAAACACACTTCGTAGCGCCAGGTCGGGTGGCCGACATAGCATCGGCCATCACCATTCCCCGATGCGGATGAACCCGAGGTCACAGGGAACGTAGCGACCTCCTGGTTGTTTTCCACGCTGGAGAATGCGTCATGTCTGAGCCGCTGCCGATCTTGATGGAAAGGTCTATTCAAATTGCCTGGGACTATCTCGAACGCAGCGGTGAACTCGGCGAACCGGAAGCCGCCAGCCGGGTCTTGCTCGACAGCGTTGAGTTGATGGTTCGGCAGGGCGAGCGGCGTCAGCTCGTGCTGTCGAACCGGGCGATTGACGCCTATAAGCGATTCCGAACGGAGCGCAGCGGCATATCGCTGGTCTCGTGAGAGATAGGCGGGCCGTTAGCCGTAGAGCTCCCCTTTTACGAGGCTGGCGCGGTTGGCTGGCCACCTGCATTGAGCAGTTGCGAGATGGCGGTGACGAGTTGCGCCGGGGCGAAGGGCTTGGTCAACAGAATGCTGTTGGGGACGCCTTGCGAGGCCCATTGCTCGGCCGCGGCGCCGGTCATGTAGACGATGGGAAAGGACGGGTCGATCTCTCGCGCCTGCCTTGCGACATCCCAGCCGTCGATTGTGCCCTTCAGGTTGATGTCGGAAACGAGCGCCCGGCAATGCTGCCGGTTGCCCTGCAGCAGCATCACGGCTTCCTCGCCCGAGGCGACGATCGCCGGTTCGTAACCGCCGTCGCGGAGCGCCTCGTCGATGAGCGTCTGGATTAACGGGTCGTCTTCAACGACCAGCACGACCAACAAGTCCGTCAAACTCGAATCCCCCGATGACCAGTCCCCCAAGACATCACGCGCAAGCGGGTTATTGGTTCCGGCGGAATGTAAATCTGTAGATGGGGTAACGGGCCCCGGTCCACCCTCCAAGCCAGCCGCGCTAGCTACGGCGCTGTTTGATAGCGCGCGTCGCGCGGCTGGCTTGGAGGGTGGGCGGTCGTCCCTCACATGATGGTGTGGCGGAGTCGAGGGATG
>NZ_JAURXB010000142.1 GCF_030654605.1 Bradyrhizobium sp. | reverse complement strand
CCAATCACCCCATCACCCAAACGAAAGTGACAAGGCCGTTTCAATGAGTGGATTCAAGGAACCTAGCTTCGCGGACCGGCAGAAGGCGGCGCAGGAAGCAAGGAAGAACATCCTGGAGAAGTTTAAGGCCAAGCCGGGTCTCAACGATCCCGAGGTCGCTAAACGCCGCGCCGAGCGCGAGGCGCAGGCCGCCGAACGGGCGAAGGCCAAATTGGCGCGCGAGGCCGCCAAGGCCGAACAAAAGGCGCGCGAGGAGCAAGCCGCCGCGGAAGCCGCCGCACAGATCTTGCGCGAACAGGAAGCCGCCGCCGCTGCTGAATTCGCCCTGGAGGCCGAGCGCAAGGCCGCACGCGACGCGCGTTATGCCGCCCGCAAGGGCAAGGGCAAGAAGAGATAAGACAGCCGGCGTCGCCTGACGCCCCGCCCGTGGCAGGCCCGCCTCCCCAGGGAGGCGAGCCCACACGACGCTGAAGCTGGCGGCAGACCTACTTCTTCATTCCGTCGTCTTTCTTCATGCCGTCCTTGGCCATGGAGTCTTTCTTCATGCCGTCCTTCGACATGGCGTCATCTTTCTTCATGCCGTCCTTGGACATCGTGTCCTTCTTCATGCCGTCGTCCTTGCCCATCTTGTCCTGAGCGAAGGCGGCAGGCGCCAGCGCCAGGCTGAGCGAGAGAGCCGCGGCCGAGATTCCGAGTGCGATACGGGTGCTGATGGTCATTGGCTGGTCTTTCCCTTGAAACCGGTTCTTGCAAGCGACGGATGCCGCTATGGTTCAGGACGGACCCGCGATGGCGTTTGTTACCTTGACCTGAGAATTTTTCGCCCGAGCCGGCTTTTTGCTACCGGCCGTGGGTTCCGGATAACGCGCCGGCCGATCTTGTTTCGGTTGAAACCCGCGCTGCCGCCCCAGGGGGGGCTTCCTCAAAAGCCCGGTCCCGGATATCAGACCAGAGAAAATTTCGGCAGAAGCGGGCGATGCCTTCAATGCCGCCGCAATATTCCAGTCTATATTCAATCAACAATATTCGAGGGAGTTCCATGTTCACGCGCCGCCAAGCCCTCATCACGGCGCTTGCCGCACCGGCCATCCTGCGTTTCGGGACGGGAACGGCGCAGGCTGCAACTACCCTGAAAATATCGCACCAGTTTCCCGGCGGCAGCATCGACAAGGGCGATTTCCGCGACCGGCTCTGCCGGATGTTTGCGGCTGAAGTCGCCAAACGCAGCGGTGGCGAGATCGCCGCGGAGGTTTTTCCGGACTCCACGCTGAGCAAGACCACCGCGCAGTTCTCGGCGATGCGCAAAGGCACCCTCGACATCAGCCTCTATCCCCTGCCCTATGCCGGCGGCGAATTGCCGGAGACCAATATCGGGCTGATGCCGGGCCTGGTCTCGACCTACGATCAGGGCCTGCGCTGGAAGGGGCTCCCGGTCGGAAAGCTGTTGACGGACTTTCTGGCCGACAAGGGCATCATCCTGCTCACCTGGATATGGCAGGCCGGCGGCGTCGCCAGCCGCGCCAAGCCCGTCGTGGCGCCGGAAGACGTCAAGGGCCTCAAGGTCCGCGGCGGTTCGCGCGAGATGGATATGGTGCTGCGGACCGCGGGCGCCGAAGTGCTGTCGGTGCCGTCGAACGAGCTCTATGCGGCGATGCAGAGCGGCGCCTGCGACGCCGGCATCACCTCCTCGACCAGCCTGATTTCGTTCCGGCTCGAGCAAGTCTCCAAGGTCCTGACTTCGGGCGCCGGCACATCCTACTGGTTCATGCTGGAGCCGTTGCTGATGTCGAAGACGGTTTTCGACAAACTGCCGAAAAACCAGCAGGACATCATCCGCAATGTGGGCGCCGAACTCGAAGCCTTCGGCAAGAAGGGCGCGCAGGACGACGATATCAGGGTTGCCGAGGTCTATGCAAAGGCCGGCGCCAGAGTCAGCATGCTCGATGCCGCCACCGTGGGCCAGTGGCGCGACATTGCGCGCGATACCGCCTGGAAGGACTATGGCGCCAAGACGCCGACCTCAGCCAACCTGCTGAAGCTCGCAAGCGATGTGCCGGTGTGATGCGCTTTCTGCAAAATCGCGAAAACAACCCCATGCACAGTAAGCCATAAGGTGCAATTTTACCTCACAGGCGCCTTGGCATTCAACGCCGACGCCACCCGGCTGACCGGCGGCCGGCCGAGCAACCGGCTGATCGTGTTGGTGGCCGCCAGCAGCTTCGGCATGTCGACGCCGGTGGCAATGCCCATGCCTTCCAGCATGTAGACCACGTCCTCGGTGGCGACATTGCCGGTGGCGCCCGGCGCATAGGGGCAGCCGCCGAGACCGCCCGCCGCGGAATCGATCACGCGGCAGCCCTCCTCCATCCCGGCATAGAGGTTGGCAAGGGCCTGGCCATAGGTGTCGTGGAAATGCATCGCCAGGTTCGCCATCGGCACGCTGCCGGCCACCGCGCGCAGAAGATTTTTGGCCTTCAGCGGCGTGCCGACGCCGATGGTGTCGCCGAGCGAGACCTCGTAGCAGCCGAGCTCAGATAACGTCCGCGCCACGTCGACCACCGCTTGCGGTTTCACCTCGCCGTCAAAGGGGCAGCCGAGCACGCAGGAGATATAGCCGCGCACTCTGATGCCGTCGGCCCTGGCCCGCGCCAGCACCGGCTTGAAGCGCTCGATCGATTCCGTCACCGTGCAATTGATGTTGGCGCGGGAAAAGCCTCCCGAGGCCGAGGCGAACACCGCGATCACTTTGGCGCCGGCCGCGCGCGCGGCCTCATAGCCCTTCTCATTCGGCACCAGCACGTGGAATTCGCTGTCGGGATGATGATCGACCCCGCGCAGCACGGCATCGGAGTTCACCATTTGCGGGATCGCCTTTGGCGACACGAAGGCGCCAACCTCGACGGTGCGCAAGCCAGCGCCGAGCAGCGCCTCGATGAAGGCGATGCGGTCCTCGACGCCAACCGGCGTCTTCTCGTTCTGCAGGCCGTCGCGTGGACCGACTTCGACGATGCGGACGGAATCGTTCATGTTGGTCTCACACAACGGTTGGCTCGACCACGGCGAGTTCGACGCCCTCGCCGACGATATCGCCGACCTTGCATTTGATGGCGCTCAGCACGCCCGCGAACGGCGCGCGCAACGTCTGCTCCATCTTCATCACTTCCAGCGTGAGAATGGGAGCTCCCTTCTCCAGCCTGGCGCCGACTTCCGCCAGCAACGCCACCACGGTGCCAGGCAACGGCGCCACGATCTTGTCCTCGCCGACCTGTTCTTCAGTCTCGCCACCGAACGGATCGACCCAATGCAGGTCGAAGCGGCCGTTGCGGGTGCGCAGATAGAGTTCATGGCCTTCGATGACGGCGACGACATGGGATTTGATGCCGTGCAGCCTGAGCTGGAAACCGCCGGCAGCCTCGGGCGCGGTGGTGAAGGCCAGTTCGCGCTCGCCGATCGACAGCGTCGCCGGACCGTTGCCGTAGACCAGGCTGACCCTGTGTTCGTCGCCCTGCCCGTCCCGGAACGTGAACACCCGCCGCCGCCGGCCGACCGGCATCCAGCCCGCCATCCGCCACGGCGAATGTGCTTCCGCACCGGCGCGCTTTGTTTCCTCGCCGAGAATGGCGACCACGGCCGCACCCAGCTCGAGATCGTGCGGAACCGGTGCTGCCGGCGTCAGGTTCTTCAATTCGCGTTCGATGAAGCCGGTATCGATGGTATTGGCGCGCACTTGCGGATGCGTCACCAGCGCCGACAGGAAGGGAATGTTGCTGACGATGCCGCGGACATCGCTCTCCCCGAGGCCGCGGTTGAGGCGATCGATGGCCTCGTCGCGGGTCGGCGCCCAGGCAATCACCTTGGCCAGCATGGCGTCGTAGTGCGGCGAGACCGCGTCGCCCGTGCGATAGCCCGCATCGATGCGCAGGCCGTTCACTTCGGCCGGCGTGTGCCATGTCCTGATGCGGCCGACCGACGGCATGAAATTCTTGTGCGGATTTTCGGCATAGACCCGCGCCTCGATGGCGTGGCCGTTGAGCGTGATCTGATCCTGCGTCAGCGGCAGCGTTTCGCCGAACGCCACCCGCAACTGCCATTCCACGAGATCGATGCCCGTGATCAGTTCGGTGACGGGATGCTCGACCTGCAGCCGGGTGTTCATCTCGATGAAGAACACATCCTTGCCGTCGGACACGAATTCGATGGTGCCGGCGCCGACGTAATTGACCGCCCCGGCGGCTTTTCGTGCAGCGGCGCAGACGGTCTCGCGCTGGGCCGCATTCAGCGTCGGCGACGGCGCTTCCTCGATCACCTTCTGATGCCGCCGCTGCAGCGTGCATTCGCGCTCGAACAGCGACAGCAGATTGCCGTGGCTGTCGCCGATGATCTGCACTACGATATGGCGCGGATTCTGGACGAATTTCTCGATCAGCATGCGGTCGTCGCCGAACGCGGCCTTGGCCTCACGCCTGGCGCTGACGAGAGCAGCGGCAAGCTCACCGGCCGCGCGCACCACCCGCATGCCGCGGCCGCCGCCGCCGGCGGAAGCCTTGACCAGCACCGGGTAGCCGGCCTTGTCGGCCGCCGCAGCCAGCGTGGCGTCGTCCTGGGCCTCGCCGTGGTAGCCGGGCACCAGCGGCACGCCGGCTTCCTCCATCAGCATTTTCGAACCCGACTTCGACCCCATCAACCGGATCATCGCGGCGGTCGGGCCGACAAACACCAGGCCCGCGTCGAGGCAGGCCTGCGCGAATTCGGCGCTCTCGGACAAGAATCCATAGCCGGGATGCACGGCCTCGGCGCCGGTCTGCCGCGCCACTTCGATCACGCGCTCGATGTTGAGATAGCTGTCGCGCGCCCGCGCCGGACCGAGCAACACGGCCTCATCCGCCATCGCGACATGCATGGAATCGGCGTCGGCTTCGGAATAGACCGCCACCGTGCGCAGGCCCATGGCCCTTGCGGTGCGGATCACCCGGCAGGCGATCTCGCCGCGGTTGGCGATCAGGAGGGTGCGAAATCGCCGGTACTGGGAGTGCGCTTGGGTTTGGCCTTTCATCATCACATCCTGAACAGGCCGAAACGGGTCGGCTCGATCGGCGCGTTGGCCGACGCCGATAACCCCAGGCCGAGCACCAGCCTGGTATCGGCGGGATCGATCACGCCGTCATCCCAGAGCCGCGCGGTGGCGTAATAGGGGCTGCCCTGGCTTTCATACTGGGCGCGAATTGGCGCACGAAACTTGTCGTCTTCCTCGGCCGACCATGTCTCGCCCTTGGCCTCGATGCCGTCGCGCCGGACCTGGGCCAGCACCATGGAAGCCTGTTCGCCGCCCATCACGGAGATGCGGGCGTTCGGCCACATCCAGAGAAAACGCGGGCTGTAGGCGCGGCCGCACATGCCGTAATTGCCGGCGCCGTAGGAGCCGCCGATCACGACGGTGAATTTCGGCACGCCGGCGGTGGCCACCGCCGTCACCAGCTTGGCGCCGTCGCGGGCGATGCCGCCGGCCTCGTATTTCTTGCCGACCATGAAGCCGGTGATGTTCTGCAGGAACACCAGCGGGATATTGCGCTGGCAGCACAGTTCGATGAAATGCGCGCCCTTCAGCGAACTCTCGCTGAACAGGATGCCGTTGTTGGCGATGATGCCGACCGGATGGCCCCAGATATGGGCGAAGCCGCAAATCAGGGTCTGGCCGTACAGCTTCTTGAATTCATCGAATTCCGAGCCGTCGACCAGCCGGGCGATGATGTCATGAACGTCGAACGGCTTGCGGCCGTCGGCGGAGACCACGCCATAGATTTCCTCGGGCGCAAACAACGGCTCGCGCGGCTCGCGCATGTTCAGGCTGGCGCGGACCGGCGGCTTCAGCGTGGCGACGATGCGCCGGGCGATGCCGATCGCATGCGCGTCGTTCTGCGCGTAATGATCGGTGACGCCGGATTGCCGCGAGTGCACGTCGGCGCCGCCGAGTTCTTCCGCCGTCACCACCTCGCCGGTCGCGGCCTTCACAAGCGGCGGCCCGCCGAGAAAGATCGTGCCCTGGTTGCGCACGATGATGCTCTCGTCCGACATCGCCGGGACGTAGGCGCCGCCGGCGGTGCAGGAGCCCATCACGATGGCGATCTGCGGGATGCCATGCGCCGACATCTGCGCCTGGTTGTAGAAAATGCGACCGAAATGCCGCTCGTCGGGGAAAATCTCGTCCTGCATCGGCAGGAAGGCGCCACCGGAATCGACCATATAGACGCAAGGCAGATTGTTCTGCCGCGCGATATCCTGGGCGCGCAGATGCTTCTTCACCGTCATCGGATAATAGGTGCCGCCCTTGATGGTGGCATCGTTGGCGACGACGACGCATTCGCGCCCCGATATCCGCCCGACGCCCGTGATGACGCTGGCCGAATGCACATCGCCGCCATAGAGGCCATGGGCCGCCAGCGGCGACAGCTCGAGAAACGCCGTACCGGGATCGATCAAGAGGTCGACGCGTTCGCGGGCCAGCATTTTGCCGCGCGCGGTATGGCGCGCGCGAGAGACCTTGCCGCCGCCGCCGGCCACCTGGTCGAGTTTTCCGCGCAGTTCGGCGACCAACGCCCGCATCGCCTCGGCATTGCGGGCAAAATCCTGGGATGTGGTGTCAATCGTGGAATGAAGCGGCATGGGTTTCCGCAGTTAGGGTGCGCCGCAATCCGGCATCGGGCTTGCGTTTAGATGTCATTCGGCCGTCGTCGGGCGCAACCTCAACTTGACGAAGCGACCATGCCCGAGACGACACTTGGAGGCGACATTAGCGCTATTAGGTCAAATTGCCCCTCTGAAATGTCTTTTTCCCGACATTCCCTCGGGCAATTTTGCGCCTCACCTCGCGCCCTCCCTTGAGGCTCCAAGCCTTGAGGGTCCAAGCCTTGAGGGTCCAAGCCAGGAGGGTCCAAGCCTTGAGGGTCCAAGCCGTGAGGGTACAAGCCTGGTGGGTCCAAGCCTGGTGGGTCCAAGCCTAGTGGGTCCAGGGCTCGCCGCGCCGGAAGGCGAAATTGTCGGCATAGGCGGCCTGGCGGCGTGCCGGCTCCTTCGGCTCGATCACCTGGTAGGGAATGCCCTCGCGCTCGCAATAGGCGACGGCGTCCTCCCTGGTGTCGAATCGGATCGTAAGCTGCTGCTTCATGTCGCCGGAAGAGGTCCAGCCCATCAAGGGCTCGATTGCCCGCGGCTGCTCCGGCTCATAATCCAGCTGCCAGTCCCTGGTCTTGGCGGTCCCCGATTGCATCGCGTTTTTGGCGGGCTTGAAGATGCGTGCGGTCATGGATGTCAGGGCCCCGTGATATCTGCGGCATGGAAAGCGCGTGGTAGAAGCGGCCGGGATAGTATAGAAACACCTTTCGAGAATTTGATCGGTGATTCCCGGTCCCGGATGTTACATTTTCTGCCACCCGTATAATCATTATGCTGCGCTGTGACAATCTCGGCCAGCCGCGCGGCTGAGGCCCCCTCGCCTGCGGTCCGACATCGTCGAAAGCATCACTTCGAAACGGCACCCATGAAAATCAATGCAACACTGCCCGAAAAGGGACGCGATCTCCGGCTCGACCTGTTTCGCGGCGTCGCAAACTGGGCGATCTATCTGGATCACATCCCCGACAACGTCGTGAACTGGATCACCACCCGGAATTACGGCTTCAGTGACGCCGCGGATCTGTTCGTCTTTATTTCGGGATACACCGCCTCTTTCGTCTACGCCCGGATGATGCTGGAACGCGGCTTTATCGTCGGCGCCACCCGCCTCACCAAGCGCGTCTGGCAGCTCTACGTCGCTCACGTCTTCCTGTTCGTGATCTACATCGTCGCGATCGGCTATGTCGCGCTGCGCTTCAGCGATGCGGAGATCATCAACGAGTTCAATCTGGCGGGCCTTGCCGGCGACCAGGCGATCGAAACCCTGCGCCAGGGCCTGCTGCTCAAGTTCAAGCCGGTCAATCTGGACGTGCTGCCGCTCTACATCGTGCTGATGGGATTGTTTCCGCCGGTGCTGTGGCTGATGCTGCGCCAACCCGACCTGACCATGGTGGCGTCGATCGTGCTGTGGCTGCTCTCCCGGCAATTCGGCTGGAACCTGTCGGCCTATCCGGCCGGGGCCTGGTACTTCAACCCGTTCTGCTGGCAGGTGCTGTTCGTGTTCGGCTCATGGTGCGCGCTCGGCGGCGCCAAGCGGGCGCGATGGATTGTCGATCTGCCCATCACCCTGTATTTCTGCATCGCCTATCTCGTCTTTGCGATGGTCATGACAATGGCCGCCAAGTTTCCGGATTTCGGCGCCCTGCTCCCGCACTGGCTCTATGAGATCTTCAAGCACAACGACAAAACCTTCCTCGCTCCCTACCGCTTCCTGCATTTCGTGGTGATCGTGATCATGGTCATCCGCTTCGTGCCGAAGGATTGGCCGGGGCTGGAATGGAAAGTGTTCGATCCGCTCGTGGTCTGCGGCCAGCAATCGCTCGCGGTGTTCTGCGTCGGCGTTTTCCTGTCCTTCGTCGGTCACTTCGAACTGATGATGAGCTCGGGCTCGCTGCTGGCGCAGATTTTCGTCAGCGTGTCCGGGATCGCGATCATGACGCTGGTCGCCTACTACATCTCCTGGTCGAAGCGGCAGGACAAACCGCTGCCCAAGCCGATGGCGCCGCCCAAGGCGGCCTGATCGGTCCGCGCCGCGGCGCCGTCAGGCATCGCGGCCGGTCAGCCCTGCCGTGTGCCGGACGCCACCATTGTCGCGATGTCGGCATAAATTTCGACCAGCGGCCCGACCACCCGGTGCAGCGCATTCTTCGACACCAGCGTGTCGTGCAGGACCAGATGATCGATCCCGGTCGTCAGGAAGCAGATCATGGCATCGCGCGGCGTCTCGACGATCGGCTCGCCCTTGACGTTGAACGACGTATTGATCAGCACGGGAACGCCGGTCAGCGCCTCGAACTCCTTCAGCAGCCGATACAGCACCGGATTGGTTTGCTCGCGGACGGTTTGAACGCGCGCCGTGCCGTCGACATGAACGATCGCCGGAATCCGGTCGCGCCATTCCGGGCGGACGGTCTTGGCGATCAGCATGAACGGAGAGTCCTCCTCGCCTTCGAAGATCTCCCTGACCCGCTCGGCGAGCACGATCGGCGCGAACGGACGGAACGGCTGGCGGTGCTTGACGCGACTGTTGAGGATATCCTTCATCTCCGGCTTGCGCGGGTCGGCCAGCAGGCTGCGATTGCCGAGCGCACGCGGCCCGAACTCCGAACCGCCCTGAAACCAGCCGATCACCTTCTGGTCGGCGAGCAGTTTCGCGGTGTCGCGGCAGATATTGTCGCTGCGCACCGCTGTCGTCTGAATGCGAACCAGAAATCTCTGCGTGGCTTTTTCGATATCCTGATCGGGATAGACCTTGCCGACATAGGAATGATCCATCACGAACTTGCGGCGCCGCTTCAGGATTTCCAGCCAGCCGTAATAGGCGCAGCCGATCGCAATGCCGTCGTCGCCGGCCGCCGGCTGAATCCAGACATTTTCAAAACCGGCCTCCCGCGCCACCCGGCCATTGGCCACGCAGTTCAGCGCGACGCCGCCGGCGATGGTGAGGTTCTTGGCGCCGGTCGTTTCGCGCAGCCAGCGGGCACGCGCGAGCAACACGTTTTCCGTGTCGTCCTGAACCCGCCAGGCGAGATCCTCCCAATGCCGCATCGACGGGCTGGTTTCCCATTTTTCACCGCTGCCCATGATGTAGGGCTGCTTGAACTCCGTGGTCCAGTGCGGAACGTGCAAGGTGCCATCGGTGAGCTCGAGCAGGTGCCTGACCTGCTCCTTCCTGCCGTACGGCGCCAGCCCCATCAGCTCGCCGCACTTGTTCCAGTCGCCAAAGATGTAGGACGAGGCCCGGCTGTAGAGCGCGCCAAGGCCCGGCATGTTGTAGAACTCGTCGCTCAGGAAGCCGCGATCGGGCTCCATCCAGACCTTCTTCAGGCATTCCAGCCTGGTGCCTGCGAATTTGTAATAGCTCTCGGACTCACGCGCGAGCGGCGTGGCGGCGTCGCTTGCCGGATAGGATTCCATCACGTCGGACCGATAGCTGCCGACGCCGTCGACGATCATCACGACGCCTTCCTCGAACGGCGAGACGGCGAAGGCGCTGTAGGCGTGCGCCAGATGATGCGAGATCGACACCACCTTGTCGGACTGCGACAGATAAAGCGGATGTTTGGCGGCCCCGGGGCGTTCATGCTCGGGCAGGAAGCCCGGCATGTCCTGGTAGACCAGCCGTTCTTCCATTTCCGGAACCGGCAGAATGTAGCAATTGCGAACGATCAGATCGACGTCATCGAGCGTGATGCCTTCGGCATCCAGACAATAGTCGATCACCTCGCTGTAGAAACCGGAGGCGTGCTTGTCGCGGGTGATTCGCTCTTTGGCGATCGCGAACGCGATGACGCCGTCTCGCAGCAGGCAGGCACTCACATCATGGTCGTAGGTATTCAGGCCGAGAACGTAGGTGTGTTGTTTGGGCATCGGCACTCTTCAGGATGAAATGGACGAGGGACTGGATCGAGATCAATGTCGGGTAATTCCTAGTCTTGCCGAGCGTTATTGTCGGCAGAATTGGGGCATCGTTTGGCAGAACCGGCTCGCGCGCTTGCCTAGAGTAAAAATTGCGCAATGCACAATATTTTCAAGCGAGCCGACGTTTGAACCTTTGTTCATGTTGTGCCGACACATGATGTTGAACGTTTGTTCATCTTGCGCCGGTTGAGACTGTAACTTGACCTCGCATGCGCTACCCCATAGCATCCCACCAAGCCACACGAACAACATTTTGTATTGCTGTTAAACACGTACCGGAACGTCGGGCGGGGCCTCGCGAGTCCACAAAAGCCAAGCTTGAAGTTGACGGTGATTGGAATGACCTGGGAGATCCTAAATGGCTAAACGCTACAACATCCTTTCGCGCTTCCTCGCGGCTACGGCTCTGGTCTTCGTCTATATGGTCAGCGTCGTCGGCACGTCAGGTCTGTTCCTGGCCGCATCGACGTCGTCGGCGGAAGCCCAAAGGGGCCGCGGTCGAGGCGGCGGCAGAGGCTATGCCAGGGGCTACGCTCGCGGCAGAGGCTACGGACGCGGTTACGGCTACGGACGCGGTTACGGCTACGGCGGCGTCTACGTTGCGCCGGTTGTGCGCGGCGGTGGTTGCTATTACAGCCGCCGCTGGGGTCGCGTCGTCTGCCCGTACTGATCGCGGCTTACATCGGCGTATCCGTTACGCCTGGAACATGACAACAGGTGTGCCGGTCAGCCGGCGCGCCTGTTTTTTTTGAACGGGCAGCCAAAGGCATGAGATAGATCAAAACGCCTGGGTCGGATGCGGGCATCCTAACCTTCTGCAACCCGTGAGCGTTCCATCATGCCGAACGATATCGCTGTTTTCCTTCCGGTCGATCGGCCTGCCGGCCCCCTGATCGATTGCGCCGCTGCAGTCGCCGTCCTGTTCGAGGCTCATCTCGATGGCATCGCCTGCGCCTATCAGGCCATCAATCCCATGATCGCCTTCGAGGCATCCGCCGTCGTCATGGCGGCTCAATACGACAGCGGCGTGGAACAGGCCGCCGCCGTGCTCGACCAGTTCGAGATCACGACGAGACGCCTCGATATCCCGCACGATGCCAGGAGCACGTTCAACGTTTCCTATGCCGCGACCCGCATCGTGACGGAGATGTCGCGGCTCTATGATCTGAGCATCGTCGCACAGCCGGACAGTTCCAACCCCAGCCAGACCGATTTCCTGTCCGAGGCGGTGCTGTTCGGCTCGGGGCGGCCGATGCTGATGATTCCCTACATCAACCGCGGGGCCTTCAGGACGGACCGCGTATTGATCTGCTGGGACGGCAAGGCGCCGGCGGCGCGGGCCGTCCACAATGCCGCGCCCTTCCTTCGCAAGGCCAAAGCCATCGACGTCGTGGCTATCAACGAGCACGAAGAGACTGCCGGCGCAGCATCGCTGTCGGCCCTGATCGCCCATCTCGCCCGGCGCGATCTGCCCGTAACCGCTCACCGGCTGACGGCCGATACCTCGAACATTCACAATACCATCCTGTCGCTGGCGGCCGACAACGACAGCGATCTGATCGTGATGGGCGGCTACGGCCATTCCAGACTTCGGGAATTCATCCTGGGCGGAGTGACGCGCGGCATGTTCGAGACGCTCACTGTCCCCACGTTGTTTTCGCACTGAGTTGGCGGCGGCAGTGCGGCTGAACAAGGTCGCGTCCGGGCCTGCTTCGGTTGACCTGAATCAATCGGCCAATACGCCATTGCGGTAATTACGTTCGGAGATGCGCGGCCGCCTCCGCGCATCAAGCCACGACTTCAAAAACGACCGGCGGAACGCTGCCGATCGACAAAGGATACAAACATGCCGACCCACTTCCATGCCATCGTCTGGATCGATCACTCGCAGGCCAAGGTGTTCCACGTCGGGCGATCGGGCGACGACGAGATCGTCATGCACCCGCATTTGCCCACCAAGCACCTCCACCACAAGGCCGGCTCGATCGGCAGCGGTCATGCCGCGCCCGACAAGGAGTTTTTGGCCGAGGTGATGAACGCCGTCAGCGACGCCGGCGAAATCCTGATCATCGGCCCCGCCAGCGCCAAGACCGAGTTCGCCAAATATCTCCGCGGGCAACATTCGAAAATCGGCGATCGCATCGTCGCCGTCGAGGCCGCGGATCACCCCAGCGATCGCGAGATCGTCGCCTATGCCAAGCAATATTTCAAAATCGCTCCTGTCAGGGCGGCTTCGGCCGGCGGGTCGGGCCGTGGCTGACGCCTCCGTGATCCAGGATCGGTTTTAGTCGATCATGGACATGAGGGTTACGCCAACCGAAACGACCGACGCCGCAACCCGGTCAACGGCAGGCAATCGGCGTTCATACGCATGGAAGCTGCTCGCGGCAGCGCTGGTGGCCGCCGCGCTGGCGGCCACGGCATGGTGGCTGTCTCGCGGGCCGGTCATTACCGTCGCCCGGATTACGCGCGGCGCCGCCGCGGAAATTGTCTATGCAACCGGCTCGGTCGAGCCCGAGACCTGGTCGCGTTCGACGCCGCTGGTACGCGGCCGCATTATCGAGCGTTGCCGGTGCGAGGGCAAAAGCGTCAGGAAGGGCGACGTTCTGGCGCGCCTCGATGACAAGGAAGCGCTGGCCACGCTGAACGATCTGCGCGCGCTGGAGGAGTTCCAGCGCCGGGAATTCGACCGTCAGTCGCAATTGTTGGCGCGCGGGGTCGCGACCTCGCAGGCCCATCAGCGCGCCGAGAGCGACCTTGCGCGGATTCAGGCGCAGATCGCCGCCCAGGCCCAGCGGCTGGAATACTTCAAGTTGGTTTCGCCGATGGATGGCACCGTTCTCAAGGAGGACGGCGAAGTCGGCGACATGGTGGAGCCCGGCACGATTCTCTACCGTATCGGCCTGGAAAAGCCGTTGTGGGTCGTCGCCGACGTCAACGAGGAAGACATCCCCCGCGTCAAGGTCGCTCAGAAGGCGCTGTTGCGCACCGACGCGTTCATCGGTCAGGTGCTGCCGGGAGTGGTCAAGCAGATCACGCCGGCCGGAGATCCCGTCTCCAAGACCTTCCGCGTGCGGATCGGCTTGCCCGACGATACCCCGTTGCGGGTGGGCATGAGCGTCGAAGCCAATATTGTCAGCCGCGAGAAACAGGACGTGCTTCTGGTTCCGGCCAACGCCGTGGTCAACAACAGCCTGATGACGGTCGAAAACAATCGCGCCCGGCTGCGCAAGGTCGAAACGGGGATTCGCGGCACCGGCATGGTGGAGATCGTCGGCGGCGCCAGCGAGGGCGAACTGGTCGCCGCTCCCGCCACCACCAATATCAAGGGTGGATCGCGGGTGCGCCCGGTGCTGGCGGAACCGGCCGTGCCGTGAACCTTATCCTGACCATAGCCTGGACCCATGTCCGCCACCGCGCGCGCCAGACGCTGGTGGCAATCGCCGGCGTCATGACCGGTGTCGGATTCTCCATCATGATGGCGGCGATGATGGAGGGGTCACAGGACGATTTCATCAGGACCCTGGTCGACGCGCTGCCGCATATCTCCATCACCGATGAACTGCGCGAGCCGACGCGGCAGCCGGCCGACATCGTCTATGCCGCCGCCGAGTTCCATGGCCTGACGCCTGATGTCCGTCGTCCCGGCATCAAGAATCCGATGGCGACCATCGCGTCGCTGCAAACCTGGGTGCCCGGGGCGCTGACCCCGTCGGTGCAGTCGAAGGCGGTGCTGCGGTTCGCCGGACGCAACCTGACCACCTCGATCATCGGCATCGATCCCCGCACCGAGGCCGACGTCTCCAATATCGCGACCCACATGAAGCAGGGAACGCTGAACTCGCTGTATCGCGCATCCAACGCCATCCTGCTCGGCGACCGCCTCGCCAACAAGATCGGCGCACGGGTCAATTCCAATATCACGCTGGCCTCGGCCGAAGGCGCCAGCATGAACGCCACCGTCGTCGGCACCTTCCATACCGGATTCCGCATGACCGACGAGACTACCGGTTATGTCCTGCTCAAGACCGCGCAAGTGCTGGAAAGGCAGACCGGCATCGTCAACGAGATCCGCGTCCGCACCCGCGACCCGATGGCGGCCCGGCTGATCTCGGAGCGGATCGGCGAACAGACGGGCTACAAATCCATCTCCTGGCAGGAGGCGCAGGAGGATCTGTTGTCGGCGATCACGCTGCGCAACGTGCTGATGTACACCATCGTCGGCGCGATCCTGCTGGTCGCGAGCTTCGGCACCTACAACATCATTTCGACCATCACCCACGAGAAAACGCGCGACATCGCCATCCTGAAATCGCTGGGTTTCCGGGACCACACCATCCGGGCCGTCTTCATCGTCGAGTCGCTGCTGGTCGGCCTGGTCGGCGCGGTGCTGGGCTGGATCTTCGGCTATCTGCTGACCCGCGGGCTGGCGTCGCTGGAATTCAAGACCCCGTTCTCCGACTACAACCACCTGCCCGTGCTCTATTCGGTAAAGCATTACTTGCTGGCCACCGGCGTGGCCTTGCTGTCGAGCGTGGTGGCCGGCTATTTCCCGGCCCGATCGGCGGCGCGACTGCACCCGGTCGACATCATCCGGGGCGCGACATGAGTGCGGCCCTGATCGAGGCGCGCGGTGTCAGCAAGGTCCTCGCTGGAATCGTACCGGTCACGCTGGTACAGGACATCAGCCTCGCCATCCTGCCGCGCGAATTCATCGCCATCACCGGCCCCTCCGGTTCAGGAAAATCGTCGCTGCTGTACCTGTTGGGACTGCTGGATCTTCCGACAACGGGCGAAGTCCTGATCGACGGCCAATCCACCACCGTCATGACCGAAGACGAGCGGGCGGAAGTGCGGCTCACCCGACTGGGGTTCGTCTTCCAGTTTCATTTCCTGCTGCCTGAATTCTCGATCACGGAAAATGTCGCACTGCCGATGCGGGCGCTCGGCCGATTGCCGCCCCGCGCCATCGTGGCGCGTGCCGAAGAACTGCTGGATTCGTTCGGGCTCGGCGATCACAGGCACAAAACTCCGGATCAATTGTCCGGCGGCCAGCGCCAGCGCGTGGCGGTGGCGCGGGCGCTGGCCAACGATCCCCCGGTCATTCTCGCGGACGAACCGACCGGAAGCCTCGATTCCGTTTCCACCACGCAGGTGTTCGGCATCCTGCGCGATCTGGTGGCGCTGCGCGGCAAGACCGTGGTCGCCGTCACCCATGATCTCAATCTGGCATCGCAAATGCACCGCCGGATTCACGTCGTCGACGGCCGGCTGGCGAATGACGAAACAGCCGCCGCGCCGGCGTGATCCGGCCGATGTCGTCCCTCACTCGTCGAACACCGGCGGGTCCGGCCGCTCATGCGGCTTTTCGCCCTCGACCGGCTCGTCGTGATCCGCAGGAACCGCGCGCTCGACGTCGACCTGCTCGCTTTCGATCAGGCGCCGTGCCTCGTCGAGCTGTTCCGAGGGCGTACTTTTTCGCGGGGGCGATGCCGCCCCTGCCTCCTCGTTTCCGTCTGAGTCTCGCATGTGCTCCTCCGCCAGGCCGCGCAATGACTCAGTGCGAACCGGCATCGCCGGTCAGATGCTTCTCGATTTCCCAGACCGGCTGCTTGGTCAGGTCCTTGTTGATCTCGGCAATGATGCAGGCCTTTACATCGGAATGGAAGGCGTCGCGCAGCTCGGCGAGGGTCCTTGGCGGAGCCACCACGACCAGGGCCTGCACCTTCCGTTCGCGGATCACCTGTTCCAACGCGGCGGCGACCTTTCTGGCGAAATGATGCTCCTCGATGTCATGCCAGTCGGTGGGTTCGACGGCGCTTCGCTGGCCTGTCTGCGATCCCTTGCTGACCCGGCCCGGCCGCTCGGTGCCTTGCTCATGGCTGGATGGATTTTCTTCCTCAAAGACCTTCTCGGTCTTGAGATTCGGAAACTTCTCGTCGCCGTCATTACGCAGGAACAGGGCTTTGCGGCCGTCGCCGACGAACACGAAAGCATTATGCGGGATCTTGAGCTTGTTCATGCTGGCTCTCCTGAAAACCTTGTTCTCGGTGGGTTCGTTCATCAATGACCGTGGGTGGGCCTGGAATGGTTCGTCGCTCTGCCATCTCTCGCTCGGCGACCGGGCGCAGCGGCGCAAACTCCTCCGATGTCAGCGACTCCCGGGCGATCAGGAGTTCGACGCCGGCATCGAGATCGCCGCGTCGTCTCTCGAGAATGGCGTGCGCGCAGGCGGCACCGGCCTCGATCAGATCGCGCACCGCCAGATCGATCTCGCGCCCGGTCGCCTCCGCGGCACCGACGACGGTGTCCTGCAGGGATGGCAGGAAGGTCTGGGGCCGCGGCGCATAGGTACGTTGCCCCACTTTCGCGTCCATGCCGTATTTCGTCACCATCTCCACGGCAATTTCGGTTGCCCGCTGCAAGTCATCAGCCGCACCCGTCGAGACGTCGCCGTCGAACACCAGGCGCTCGGAGGCGCGGCCGCCCATCAACACGGCGATCCGGTTCCTGAGTTCGCTCGCCGACAGCAGAAACCGGTCTTCGGTCGGCCGCTGCATGGTGTAGCCCAGCGCGCCGACGCCGCGGGGAATGATCGAGACCTTCTGTACGGGATCGACACCCGGCAGACTGGCCGCGACCAGGGCGTGCCCCATCTCGTGATAGGCGACCCTGCGGCGCTCGTGCTTGCCGAGCACCCGGCTCTTCTTCTCGATCCCGGCAACGATGCGCTCGATCGCGACCGTGAAATCACCGAACGAAACCTCGTCGGCATCGCGCCTGGTGGCGGCGATAGCCGCCTCGTTGATCAGGTTGGCCAGGTCGGCGCCGGTGAAACCGGTGGTGAGGGCTGCGATCTTGTCCAGATCGACATCGCCGCCGACACGGATCTTGCGGATGTGCACCTTCAGGATGGCGACACGGCCGCTCTTGTCGGGACGATCCACCAGCACCTGCCGGTCGAAGCGTCCTGCGCGCAGCAGCGCGGGATCGAGGATTTCGGGCCGGTTGGTGGCGGCCAGCAGGATGACGCCGGCCGAGGGATCGAAGCCGTCGAGCTCGGCAAGCAGCTGGTTCAGGGTCTGCTCTTTTTCATCGTAGCCGCCGAACGCGCCGGGCGAGCGGCTGCGTCCGAGCGCGTCGAGCTCATCGATGAAGATGATGCAGGGTGCCGCCTTGCGCGCCTGCTCGAACAGATCGCGGACCCGGGCGGCGCCGACGCCGACGAACATCTCCACGAACTCGGAGCCAGAGATGGAAAAGAATGCAACCCCGGCCTCGCCAGCCACGGCGCGGGCAAGCAAGGTCTTGCCGGTGCCGGGCGGTCCCACCAGCAGAATCCCCTTGGGCACGTGGGCACCGAGCCGGCCGTAGCTCTTGGGGTCCTTGAGGAAAGATACGACTTCCTGCAGCTCGAACTTGGCCTCATCGACGCCGGCAACGTCGGCGAAGGTGACCTTGGTGTCCTTTTCGACGTAGACTTTGGCCCGAGACTTTCCGATCGACATCAGTCCGCCAAAGCCCTGCCGATCCGCCAGCCGGCGTCCGAGGAAGACCCAG
The DNA here is from genome assembly GCF_030654605.1 of Bradyrhizobium sp. GTDB lineage: Bacteria > Pseudomonadota > Alphaproteobacteria > Rhizobiales > Xanthobacteraceae > Bradyrhizobium. The sequence continues at coordinate 27,141 of NZ_JAURXB010000142.1, read as the reverse complement.
ATCAAATAGAACATCAGCCCGGGAACGATCCAAGACAGAATGGTCTGGAACAGCCCGCCCGAGGGAACGCCGGTGACCACGACACCTTTCGCGGCCAGCTTCTCGGCCAGCGCCGCGTCGACCCGCGCCGTGATGAAGGCCGACTTGCCGCTCGGCAGCTTGTCTTTCAACTTGCCCTGGATGGTATCCTGGCCGACGGCGACCTCGGTGACGTGCCCCTCGGACACCAGTTGTTCGAACTCGCTGTAGGGAATTGTATCGACGGTATTGTAGGTCGCCAGAACCCATTGCAGCAGCAGCATGCCGATGCTGGCCGCGAAAATATAGCCGATGGCGACAGTCTGCTTTCGTGACGACGGGTCCGATTCCATTTTTCCTTTGTCTCCCGTCACTTCGAAATTTCAGAACGGTGCCCTGGCCGGACGAACGCCGACGGTGCCGACATAATTAGCAAGCGCCGGGTGCCCCCGCTTGCTCTGGATCAATTGACGTTGCTCGCGCGGGAGGTAGGTAGGATTTGAGGCGTTTTGTCACCAGCCATCCAACGCGGAGGGCGGTCGGTTGCCCTACCAATCCGTCGAAGATCTTCCGCCGTCCATCCAGGCCCATTTGCCGCGGCATGCGCAGGAGATCTATCTCGGCGCGTTCAACGGCGCCTGGACACAATACGCCCGGCGCGGCCCCCAACGGCGCGAGAGCACCGCGCACCGCGTCGCCTGGGCGGCAGTGAAGCGCAAATACGAAAAATCCGGTGAACGGTGGATCCTGCGAAAGGCCGACTGACCGCTGTGCGCTTTCACGCGATACCGGTGCTGCCGCGTCCCGATTGATCCCGATCAACATCGATATCGCCGAACGATGCCACCAAGGCCCTGTCCCGGGAGGTCGACCATGATTGGCATAAGCTTGAGTTCGGACCAGATTCGTACTGCCCCGGCTGAGGTCCGGCGCTGGATCGAGCGCGACGAGTTGGTGGAGCCCGTCACTTGACTTGAATCAACGACAAATGCGGGACCGAGTCCTCAGCTGTCATCCGAACAAGGGAGATTTTTCATGCAAGCCCGCAATGTCATGGTTACGCCGGTCGTGACCGTCAAACCCTCCGCGACCGTTCAGGAGGTTGCGGCTCAGTTTCTCGAAAGAAATATCAGCGCGGCCCCGGTCGTTGACGACAACGGCAAGCTCGTCGGCATTGTCAGCGAAGGCGACCTGCTGCACCGCGTCGAGGCGGGTACGGAACGACGTCGCTCCTGGTGGCTTCGCGCCTTTACCGAGGCCGACACGCTCGCCGCCGAATATGTCAAGTCGCACAGCCGCAAGGTGGCGGATGTCATGACCCGCACCGTCATCACGGCCGCTCCCGAGACACCCCTGCACGAGATTGCCACCGTGCTGGAGAAGAATGCGATCAAGCGGCTGCCGATCCTGGAGAACGGTCAGATCGTCGGAATCGTCAGCCGCGCCAATCTCCTTCAGGCGGTCGCCAGCGCGCGCCAGGTGCTCCAAGTGACGCCATCCGACAAGGCCATTCGCGACCGAATCCTCTCCAGCCTGCAGGCAGAGCCCTGGGCTCACACGGCACTGCTGAACGTCACCGTATCCGACGGCGTGGTTGATCTCTGGGGACTCGCCGAATCCAAAGCCGAGCGAAAAGCCATCAAGGTCGCGGCGGAAACCACGCCCGGCGTTCGCAGCGTCAATGACAACATGGTGATCTTCTCAGGCGGCGGTTGGGCCTGAGCCCTCACGTCAACCAGTGGCGGCAAGGTTGTCCCCGGTGGAACGAGACAGCGGCTCGTTCAGCCAGGCTGCGATCCTCGGCCAATGTTCCTCAAGGGTCCGTTTTCCCATGAACAGGCCGAGATGGTTGGAGGGAGCGACCTCCTCGCGAAGGTGTTCCGGCGGCGTTCGCACCAGCCGTGCCACCGCGAACAGCTGTTCTGCCGTAACCACTTCGTCGGCGTTTCCGGCGAGAAGGTATATCGGCAGTCGCAGGCGCGAGAGGTCAATCCTTTGTCCCAGCGCGACGAAGCCTCCGGTGGCAAGCTCGTTGCGCTTGTAGAGTTTCTCGATGACTTCGAGGTAATAGGTTCCGGGCATGTCAATCGTCCAGGCATTCCAGTTCCGGAAGATCGCCTCCAGCCGCGCGAATTCCGGCGAACCGGCCGCCTGCGGCGTCTGCAGCGATTCCCTGATATCATCGGATTCAATGACGCCGCCTCGCCAGACCCTCGCCAGATTGCGGCCGATAACGCGGCCATCGCCGAGACTCACGAGATTCTTGAAGACTGCCAGAGGCGTCGCTTCCGCCATCGCCGACAATTTCGATTGCCGCGCCGCGATATCGACCGGCGTGCCGACCATCACCAGCTTGCGTACCTTGGTCGGGAACCGGGCCGCATAGATCAGCGACAACCAGCCGCCCTGGCAAAGCCCGACGAGGTCCACCGCTCCGCCGAGATGATCGACAAGGACATTGAGCGCGGCAAGGTAATCGTCAATTCCGAGAAATCGCATGTCGGGGCTGGCCGACCGCCAATCAGCCATGAAAAGCCGTTCAATTCCGGCATCCCGGAGGGCGGCAACGAGACTGTGCCCGGAGGCAAGATCGGCAAGGACGGCTCCATGCAGCGCGAACGGCGAACACAGGATGGTGGGGACACCGCACTTGACCAGGGAGAAGTCGCGGAGCCGCACGGCCTGCAGGTCGAGCGCAATCTCGCTTGCCGTCACCCCCTCCGGCTGCGGCGTACGACCGCCGTCGCCCATCATTTCCAGAAACTGCGCCGTCATGAACGACGCGGTCTCGCTGGCTGATGCGGCGACGAGCGCCGGCCAGAACAACGCCGCATACGGGAACTGACCTCCTGGAAGCCGCTCCATTGACCCTCACCCGGCTATCGTCATCGACAACGCCATCGCGTTGATCGCGGTTCCTGTAACGGCCCGGACCGGCATCGGCCGTCACCCTCAGCGAGTGGCCTCTCCGTAGCACACTATAGCGCCGCCTCGCCGCCAACGTCGATTTATCTCACGCCGCCACGTCGCCAGTTCGTTTGATGAAGATCAAAGACCTACGCTCCCGCAGGAATATTGGTTCCTACGTCAAGCAACCTCTTGAGGAGTATCCATCATGGCGGAAGCTGGAACAAAATTACCCATCAAGACCGAAGAAACCTCTGCGCCGGCGGCCAAGGCCGCGGACTGGCAACCCTTTGAAGTTCTGCGCAATCAGGTCGACCGGCTGTTTCATGACTTCCAGACCGGCTTCCTGCAGGCGCCACTCTTCCGTCCGCTTCCCGACATGGAAGCGTTCTGGCGGCGCGATCTCGGCTTCAACGTCTCGCCGGCGATCGACATCGTCGAGAAGGAAAAGGCATTCGAGCTGACAGCCGAACTGCCGGGCCTCGACGTCAAGGACATCGACATCCAGCTCGCCAACGGCACGCTGACGATCAAGGGCGAGAAGCAGGAGCAGAAGGAAGAGAAGACCAAGGACCGCTACGTCTCCGAGCGCCGCTACGGCTCGTTCCGCCGCTCGCTGCAGGTACCCGGTAGCGTCGACGCCGGCAAGATCGAAGCGAGCTACAAGGGCGGCGTCCTGACGGTGACGATGCCGAAGTCCCCGGATGCGCAGAATAACCAGAAGACGATTCCGGTCACCGCAAAGTAACCAGGCTGCCGGCCTCGCCGCGTCACGATCCGGATCGGCGAGGCCGCACCGCATGGTAGCCACGTGTATTGCACGGAGAAGCAGCGAATGGCCCATAAGCAAATCCTGTTTCACTCCGCCGCCCGCGAAAAGGTCTTGCGGGGGGCCACGCTGCTCGCCGACGCAGTGCGCGTCACACTGGGCCCGAAATCGAAATCGGTTCTGATCCAAAAGAGCTGGGGTCCGCCGATCGTCTGCAATGATGGCGTAACCATCGCCAAGGAAATCGATCTCAGGGATCCCGAAGAGAATCTCGGCGCCCAGGTGCTCCGTCAGGCGGCGGAACGAACCGGAGACGTCGTCGGCGACGGCACCAGCACCTCGACCATCCTCGCCCATGCGATCCTTGCCGACGGCGTACGCAACGTCACGGCGGGCGCCAGCGCCATCGATCTCAAGCGCGGACTGGACCGGGCCGCGCGGGTGGCGATCGAGGCGCTGCGCGCCATGTCTCGCCCGGTGAAAACCAAAGCAGAAAAGGCGCAGGTCGCAACCTTATCGGCCCACAACGATCCGTCCATCGGCGGTCTCGTTGCCGACGCGATCGAGAAAGTCGGCGGCGACGGCGTGATTTCGGTCGAGGAATCCAAGACCACGGAAACCACGCTCGACGTGGTCGAAGGCTTGAAATTCGATCGCGGCTTCATCTCGCCCTACTTCGTCACCGACGCCGAACGCATGGAGTCCGTGCTGGAAGACCCATTCGTACTGCTGTGCGATCACAAGATCGGGGCGCTGCGCGACCTGATCCCGGTGCTGGAGCAGGTCGCCAAGTCCGGCCGTCCCTTGCTGATCGTGGCCGAGGACATCGAGGGGGAAGCGCTGGCGACGCTGATCGTCAACAGGCTCCGCGGCGTTCTCAAGGGCTGCGCGGTCAAGGCGCCCGGTTTCGGGGACCGGCGCAAGGCGATGCTGGAAGACATCGCAATCCTGACCGGCGCGCAGGTGATCTCGGAGGAAATCGGTCTCAAGCTCGAGAACGTCACCTTGCAACAGCTCGGGCGCGCCGCGCGGGTGGTCGCGGACAAGGAAAATACCACGCTGATCGGCAGCGGCGGCGATCGTGTCCGGATCGATGGCCGCATTGCGCAGATCCGGCGCGAGATCGAGAAGACCACCAGTGACTACGACCGCGAGAAGCTCGAAGAGCGGCTCGCAAAACTGGCCGGCGGCGTCGCGGTAATCCGGGTCGGTGCCCCGGCCGAGGCGGAGATGAAGGCCAAGAAGGAGGCGCTCGACGACGCCATCAGTTCCACCAAGGCGGCGGTGGCCGAGGGAATCGTGCCGGGCGGCGGTCTTGCATTGCTCAAATGCATCGAAGCGGTGGCCCGGGAAGAAACCGCCTGCGAAGGCGACGAGCGGACCGGCGTCCAGATTTTGAAACGGGCGCTGGAGGCCCCTGCCCGCCAGATCGCCGAGAATTCCGCCGTGGACGGCGGCGTCGTGGTCGCCCGGATGCTGGGCGGTCAGGGCAATTTCGGCTTCGACGCCGCACGCAAGGAATATGTCGACCTGGTCGAGGCCGGCATCATCGATCCCGCGAAGGTGGTTCGTACCGCGCTGGAAAATGCCGTTTCGGTCGCCAGCGTGCTGCTGCTCACCGAAGCGACGATGACGGAGATACCGGAGCCGAAGCGAGAGCGGCCGGCCGAACCGGAAATGGCGATGTGACCTTGCGGACGCGAAGCCTGATCGTATGGGCGGTCATGATGGCGTCGGGTAGCCTCCCCGCCGGCGCTGTCACCCCCGAGGAGGCCTTTGCAGCCGGTTGCGGCGGCTGCCATGCGTCGGACGCGAAGGTCCTGCGCAAAATCCCCAGCGGCTCGGAGACGGTCAGGCGCGCATGGATTCTGAATTTCATGGCTGGCCACCCCAATGAAAAGGATGCGGTCAAGGCGGAAATCGTCGAATACCTCGTGACAAAGAGTGCGGCTTCAAGAAGTTGGTGGCAATTCTGGTGAGTCGTGGCCTTGACCGCAGTGGGACCGCTGGACGCGAAGCAGCATTCCCGGCGAATTTGATCCATCGCAACGACGCCGCCCCGGCATTTGCTTAACTTTAATTTGCGGACGTCCACTTCCCCGGACGCAACCGCCAGACTTCGGGATGCTCCTGAGCCTCGCTCGGGAGCATCTTTTTGCCGGGTGCTTTGGCGAATGGCCGCCGGGTACTGTAAAAAGTCCAGATGCTCTCCCGCATAAAAACCTGGGCGCGCAGCCTCAAGCGAGACGGTCACGCGATCTATCTGGCCTCCCGCGATCCGCGCGTGCCATGGTACGCAAAGGCTCTCGCCATTGCCGTCGCCGCCTATGCGCTGTCGCCGATCGACCTCATCCCGGACTTCATTCCGGTCATCGGTTACCTCGACGAGTTGTTGAACGTCTTGTTGATCTGATACGACGCATGCGTATTGAAAACAGTATACGAGGCGAGCCTCGCCGCCTGATTGGATTCGTCGCCGACAAAATACTGGTCGCTGACGAACAATGCATCGCCTCCGACCTTGAGTTGAGAACAAGGGGCATCCCTTCTATGGTCTCGACTTCATCCACCCCGAACTGTTCCAGGAAGCCGGCTCGGCAGCACCGGGGTTCGCGGCGTTCGTGTCGTCGGTTATCGAGTCCGGCGTCGCACCATCGGAGATGGCGGGGATCCGATCTCGCCTGACGGAACTCGGGCTCGAGCCCTATGATTGCCTGTCTCCGGCGCTGATGGACGCGATCGCCACCCACGTCGCGAAATCGAGACAGAAGGCGGCTTGATCCCCGCAGGTTGCGCGCTGCCGGCTGCCTCAGCCGGCGGCACGCGACAAGCAATGCGCGCGCCGGCCGCTGAACGCTTGGCTCCAACTGCTTCAAATCCGAGCGGCCGCGGCGCGGCATGCCTGCCTTGTCGGAGCCTGCAGGCAGCGCGGCTTCAGGCAGCCAGCCGGGTGCCGCCATGGTGCAAATGGCATGCGACAAGCCCCTGCCCGTCACGGATCAGGCGCGGCGGCTCGATTCGACAACGTGGGCCGGCATCCGGACAACGCGGATGGAAGACGCACCCCGGCGGTGGCGCCAGCGGATCGGGAAAGCTCAGGCCCAAACCGACATCGGGAACGCCGAGCCCGGGCTCCGGCGTCAGCACCGAAGCAAGCAGCGCGCGCGTGTAAGGGTGGCGCGGGGCGCGGAACAGATCTTCACGGCTTGCGGTCTCGACGATGCGCCCGAGATACATCACGGCGACGCTGGTCGCGACATGCTCGATGACAGCGAGATTATGGCTGATGAAGATGTAGGTCAGGCCGAAATCGCGGCGCAGGTCGAGCAGCAGATTGAGGATTTGCGACTGCACCGAGACATCGAGCGCGGAGGTCGGCTCGTCGAGCAGCACGATTTCGGGTTCGACCACCAGCGCACGGGCAATCGCCACGCGCTGGCGCTGACCGCCGGAAAGCTCATTCGGATAGACGTCGGCGTGGCGTAGCGCCAGACCGACGCGATCCAGCATCGCAAGGGCCCGCTCCCGGCGTTCCCTGGCCGTACCGACGCCCTGCACGGCGAGCGGCAGTGCGACGATCGAGGCGACCGTTCGGCGCGGGTTGAGCGACGAATAGGGGTCCTGGAACACCGGCTGGATGCGGCGGGCCAGCGCGCGGCGTCCGATCGAGGCCACGTCGGTGCCGCCGAACCGGATCACGCCCGCACTGGGCTTGAGGATTCCGAGCAGCATTTTGGCGAGCGTGGACTTGCCGGAGCCGGACTCACCCACGAGACCGAGCACTTCGCCCTTCCCGACCGCAAGATTGACATCGACGACGGCGCGCAGCGTCTGGCTGGCGGCGAACAGCCCGCGCCCGACCGAAAAATCGCGCGACACACCGGAGGCTTCGAGCAACGCGCTCATGCGGCCACCGCTTCGCCGAGGATACAGCGCCAGTCATGTCCGCCATCGGAGCGCACCGGAACGGTCCGGGCACATACCGGCTGTGCGAAATCGCAGCGGTCGCGGAACGCACAGCCTCCCACGTCTCCGATCAGGGAGGGCACGATGCCTCTGATGACGCCGAGCCTGTCGCCCGGCCGGGTGGCGCCCGGCACCGGAATGGAAGCCATCAGCCCGCGCGTATAGGGATGACGCGGCGCCGCGAACAGATCGGCGGCACTGGCCGACTCGACGATCTCGCCGGCATACATCACGGCCACCCGATGCGCGACCCGCGCGACGACGCCGAGATCATGGGTGATCAGCACGATGGCGATGCCGAGATCCCGCTGCAGCTCGACCAGCAGCCGCAGGATTTGCGCTTGAATTGTCACGTCGAGCGCGGTGGTCGGTTCGTCGGCAATCAGCAGCGACGGCCCACACATCAGCGACATGGCGATCATGATGCGCTGGCGCAGGCCACCGGAAAGCTGGTGTGGATATTGTCCGAGCCGCGCCGCGGCATTGGTGATCCCGACCATCTCGAGCAGCGCGACCGCGCGCTCACGCGCCACCGCCATCGTCGAGTCCTTGTGGCGGCGATGCACCTCGGTGAGCTGATCGCCGATCGTGTAGGCCGGGTTGAGCGCCGTCATCGGCTCCTGGAACACCATCGCCATGCGCGCCCCGCGTAGTTCGGCGAGCCGGCGCTCCGGAAGTGCGGCGAGGTCATTGCCCTCGAAGCGCATGCGGCGCGCGCTTCGCTGTGCCGCGCGCGGCAACAGGCCCATCAAGGCGAGCGCCGTCATCGACTTGCCGCAGCCGGATTCGCCGACCAGGCACAGCGTCTCGCCGCTCTGCAGCGAGAACGACACATCGCGTACCGCATGCAGCGTCCCCCGCGCCGTCGCGATGTCGACCGTCAGACCTTCGACCTCGAGCAGAACAGCCACTTAACCCCTCCCCCCCGGCGCCGAGACGTCGCGAATGCCGTCGCCGACCATATTCACGGCAAAGACCAGAATAGCGAGCACGGTGCCGGGAATGGCGATCAGCCAGAACGAGAAGAACATGTACGTCTTCGCCTCGGCGATCATCAGTCCCCAGGACGGCAGCGGCGGCTGGACGCCGAGACCGAGGAAGGAGAGCGTGGCTTCGAGCAGGATCGCGCTGGCGGCTTCGACGGTCGCCACGACCACCAGCTGGGGCAGCACATTCGGCAGCACTTCGCCAACAATGACGCGCAGCGTCGACGCGCCGGCGGCCTCCGCCGCCGCCACATAGTCGAGCACCCGCACCTGCTGCGTCGCGGCCCGCATCACCACGGCGAAGCGGTCCCATTTGAGCAGGCCCAGTACCAGGATGACGACCCAGAGCGAGCCGCCGACCGTGGCGACCACCGCGAGCGCGACCAGAATGAGCGGAAGCGCCAGCCGCACGGTGATGATGAAGGTCACGATCATGTCGACGCGACCGCCGAAGAACCCGGCGGCGAGGCCGAGCGCGGTGCCGATCAGGCCGGAGATCACCATCACGGCCGCGCCGATCAGAAGCGATATCTGGGAGCCATAGAGCACGCGCGAGAGGTAGTCTCGGCCGAGATTGTCGGTACCGAACAGATGGGCCCAATTGCCCTTCTCGTACCAAACAGGCGGAATCATGCGGCGGGACAGGTCCTGCGCGTAGGGATCATGGGGGGCGATCAGCGGGGCGAACAGCGCCACCATGACGATGAACGTCAGCAGGCCGGTGCCGATGAGCAGGCCGCGATGCGCCAGGATCCGGCGGCGCAACAATGCGCCCGATGACGCCGCCGTCAGGTCCAGGACGGGAATTGCCGCGACATCGGTCATGTTCCGCTCCCGACGCGGATGCGCGGATCGAGCCAGGCATTGGCCAGGTCGGCGGCAAGCGTGAGGCCAACATAGATGAGGGAGAGCAGCGTCACGATGGCCTGCGTGACGGGAAGATCCTTATGGGTGATCGACTGATAAGCGAGATAGCCGAGGCCATCGAGCGCGAACACGGTCTCGATCACGACCGAGCCGCCGAGCAGGAAACCGAGTTGCACCGCCGCGAGCGCCACCACGGGAACCAGCGCATTGCGCAGCGCGTGCTTGAGCACGACGGAGCTCGAAGACAACCCCTTGGCGCGTGCGGTGCGGACATAATCGGAGGCCAGCACCTCGATCATGCCGGCGCGCACCAGCCGCATGATGGCGGGCGCGATGTAATAGCCGAGCACGACAGTCGGCAGCACGAAATGAGCCCAGCTGTCGCTGCCCGATACCGGAAGCCACCGGAGCATCACCGCAAACACGATCATCAGGATCAGGGCGAAAAAGAAGCTCGGCAGGGCCTGTCCGATCACCGCCAGCGCAAGACAGAGGCGATCGATCCAGCTGTTGGGATACAGCGCCGCCAAGATCCCGAGCGGCAGCGACACGGCAAGCGCGAAAATCAGCGAGAACAGCGCCAGCAGCGCCGTGGTCGGCAGCTTGTCGAGCACGAGCGCATGGACGTCCGTCTTGAAGAACAGCGACGTGCCGAAATCGCCGCGCGCCATCTTCGCGGCCCAGTCGAGATATTGCACGACGAGCGGACGATCGAGCCCGTAAATGCGTCTGATGTTCTCGATGTCCTCGCTGCGCGCGCCTTCGCCTGCGAGCGCGATGGCGACGTCGCCGGACGCGCGCAGCAGCAGGAAGGCGAGCGCGGAGACGACCACCGCGACCAGAACGGCTAGTCCAAGACGCTTCAGGGCGTAGATCAGCATCCGATGGCCGAGTGTGCGAGGTGGCGCACGCTGCCCCTCACTTGTACGACATTTCCCAGAAGCGCGGGATCTCGTCCGGATAGGCGATGAAGACGAGGTCCTTGTTGGCAACGTAATAGGTCGTCAGCGAATAGAGCGGCAGCGAATAAGCCCGTTCCGCGATCAGGGCAAGCGCCTTGCGATAGGCCTCCTTGCGTACCGCCGGATCGACCTGGGAGTCCCCGCGTTGCAGGAAATCGCGCACTTCCGGATCCCGCGAAATATCGTCCGGGCCGAACTTGTAGTAGACCGGCGTCGACGCGGACACGTCGTTGACCGAGAACGAACCCCAGGTCTGGTGCAGCATCGCCGCCTTGCCGGCGCGATTGGCCTCGCGCATCGCCGCGTATTGCATGAAACGCAGGTTAGCCCTGATGCCGACGGCGCGCAGATAGCCGATCATCGCCTCGGTCTGGTTGCGCTCCCGGTAGGCGTAGAGATCGATGTCGAATCCATCCTTGAAGCCGGCCTCGGCGAGCAACTGCTTGGCCTTCGCCGGATCGTAGGCATAGCGGGGTGCGCCCTCGTCGCTGCACCCGAACTGCGGCGGGAAACAAACTGTGTGCAGCACGCGCGCACCCTGGCCGACGATCTGCTTGACCATGCTTTCGCGATCGATCGCATGCATGATGGCCTGGCGTACCTTGAGATCGCGCAGTTGCGGCGCGGTGGTCGCTTCGCGGCTGTCGAGGTGCAGGAACACGATCCGCATCGTCTCGCCGGAGACGACTTGAAGGGTCGGAACCGCCTTCATCTGGGTCGCCTGATCGAGCGCGACATTCATGATCATGTCGGCGCCGCCGGCCATCATTTCGGCGACCTGGGTCTGTCGGTCCGGAATGAAGCGGATTTCGACCTTCTCGATCTTCGGCTGCGGCTTCGGCGAATCCTTGAAGTAGTCCGGATTGCGCTCCATGCGCACGTACTTGCCGACCGAATGCTCGGTGATGCGGTACGGGCCGGAACCAACAGGCTTTTCATTCATCCCATGCGGGCCGACCTTGGCGTAATATTCATGCGGATGGATCACGACAGGTCCGGCAAGATATTCGATCGCCGCCGGAAACGGCTCCTTGCAGATGATGCGCACCTTGTAGGCATCGATCTTCTCGGCGCGGTCGATCCAGGCCACGTTCTGGCGGGTGACGACCTTGCTTTCCGGACTCACCACGAAATTCAGCGTGTAGACCACATCATCGGCGGTGAATTCGGCGCCGTTGTGGAACTTGACGCCCTTGCGCAGGTCCAGTTCGAGGGTCTTGTCGTCGATCCATTTCCACGCGGTCGCGAGCTGCCCCTTGTATTCGGCGGTCTTGGGGTCGCGGTAGATCAGCGTGTCCCACACCTGCTGGCCGATGATGACCCCGATGCGCACATTGTTCATGAACGGATCGACGTTTTCCACGACCTGATCGTAGGCAAAACGGATGGCGTTGCCCTTCTTGTCCGCCAGCGCGGGCGCGACAGCCATCATGGCGGCAACCACCGCCGTCAATACCCCGGTCGAAAACCTGCTCATCGTCATCCCCTCAGTCGCATCATTGCGGCCCTGTCCGACACCAAGTGGAAAGGCCGCATGCCCGCGAGTCAAGGCTTTACGGTTTGCAGGCAATGTTGGGTTTTTGGGCAGGCCGTGGCCAATCCGCGCGTGGCGCCATACCGCAGGGCGCGATGGGAAGATCAGACGCACTTACGGGTTGAAGGATGCCGTCGCGAATAAGGGCTCACGATGTTTCCATTTTGTTCTGAAAGGGAAAACCCGCGAACTGGCGAATACCCAAACCCAAACAAATGGACAAGTCGGCCCGAGAGGCTGCGCAAGCTCGCGCGACTCCTGATCCTAGCCTGGTGATCCGATGCCGGATCAGCTTCGGGACGTAGTGCTCAACGGTTCGCGAGCCCGTGTGAGACAATCCCAGCCGATCCATCAATGCCGTTTCGCGGACGTCAGCTAACAAGCGATCTGGAAGGATGTCGCACTAAGACTCCTCGACTAAGCTTGCACAACGCGGACGGGCCGTCATGGGGAGGACGGATGTTGGCCGGATGCTCCGAGACCCGCTGCCGGATTCACGCGCATTTCGATCTAAGGCGAGATTGCGGTATACAGTTGCGTGGGCGAGTCTCTCAGGGATTGACGAACTTGAAGAACGATATTGAGGCCGTGGATCTGTTTTGCGGGGCGGCCGGCCTGTCATGGGGATTGAAGAAAAGCGGGATCACCATCGCTGCCGGGATCGACCTTGATCCGGCATGCCAATTTCCCTTTGAGAAAAATATTGGCGCGCCCTTCCTGCAGTTAGACGTCGGGTCTTTGTCGAATGAGGCCGTCGCAGAGTTATTCTCCTCCAAAGTCAGGGTATTGGCCGGCTGCGCTCCATGTCAGCCGTTCTCCGGCTACACGACCCGACGTCGAGCCATCGATCCAAGATGGCAGCTCCTCCTTGAGTTCCTGCGCATAGCAGAAGGCGTAAAGCCAGAGATAGTCACCTTGGAAAACGTGCCAAGGCTGGCTCACCTTCCACTCTGGACCACATTTGTCTCGCGTCTAGAGGCCGCAGGTTATCATGTGACTTGGGGCATCCTGGATGCCGCTCAGTACGGCGTACCGCAAAATCGACGGAGATTGGTTTTGCTCGGATCGCGTTTCGGAAAAATTGATCTCCCTAAGGCAAAAAAATCGACAGCCCCGACCGTTCGATCCGCGATCAGCGGATTACGAGGGATTTCCGCAGGCAAGAAGAACGAAAACGATCCCTTGCATGCTGCCCGTGCGCTCACTGCCCGAAACCTGGCTCGCATCCGCATCGCGAGACCTGCCGGAACGTGGAAGGAATGGCCAAAGCACATGCGGGCTGCGTGCCATACCAGCGAAAAGGGCCGGACATATCCATCAGTCTACGGTCGGATGTCATGGGACAAACCAGCTCCGACGATCACGACCCAGTTCTACGGATTTGGCAACGGACGGTTTGGTCATCCCGATCAAGATAGAGCGATCACGCTGCGTGAAGGGTCTTTGCTGCAATCGTTTCCCAAATCTTTCAAATTTGCTGAGGACGGATTACGCGTGAATTTTCGCGCAATTGGCCGGCTGATTGGTAACGCGGTGCCCCCTGCCTTGGCCCAAGCAATCGGTAAGGCGATCGTGGATCACGTCCGTCAGCGCAGATAATGTTTGTTGTCTAGAAAATCGTCAATATTCACGGTTATCTCTCGCATAAAGGATAGCGAACGACGTGTGATCGCCAGCAGCTCCTTCGCTGGATACTCCTTGCCCACATCCTCATAGGTCTTCAGGCCGTGTGCGAGGTCGTTCCTGATATCCTTGATCGTAACGAGATCACTGCCCTTCCAAGTGCTCGTTGGATTTGTGTGACATGAAAAGCCATATGCATTTCCGAGTGAACGGATCAAACGGGCATCGACATTGCCCGATAGCTTGATTTCCTCATTGAGGGCGACCGCAACAAACGACGCGGGGAAATCTTGCCAATCGTGATCCGTGCTATCGTCGGCATTTCGCTTGTATCGTCGGATAGTTTCTTGTCGCAAAACCTGAGACAGCTTGTCGAACGGAGTTTGCTCTGTTGTTATTTTGTCGTGAATTGCCTCTATTGAGTTCCGCGTAGTCGCCTCGATGATGTTGTAAAGCAACAGGAACGTCCCTGCGCGGAGAGTGAGCAATCGTCGTCCCTGCGATTTCGAAGCAGCTGAGAGGCTCGCCATCCTTTCCGCGGTGATGACGACGGACAAATAATGTCGAGCCTGCCGTTTTCGCTCGTTGAAGGCTACCGCTAACGGACCAGTCATGCGCCTATCAACTTTTTCATCACATAGTCAATTCGTCCGATAAGGTTGGCGCGGTTGTTGGAAGAGTCGCTTGTCGTCCATTTTTGGAATTGCTCGTCCTCAAGCCAAATCGGAATGGCTGCTTCGTTAATGTTGTTTCCTGATCGAAGCGCTAGATTTGTGCCGACCGAAATAGCTTCAAACCGCACGCGAGGAACCTTTCTTCCTCGCCCAGTTTTAACGAAACCATTCGGAAATTTGCTTTCCACGAACGCAAGCATATCGTTCCATTCCTTCCGCATCTTGTTCGCGATCGCACCGGATTGATCGTTCTTCAATTCAGTGTTGAGATCGCGAACGTACTTGAGGAGGAAATCTTTAACGACTTTGCCTTCGGGTCCAGTCCCGAACTGCTCGTAACGATCCGAGAACGCAAAAAATCGAGTGATAAGTTCCTCGTACTCAAATCGCTTTTTCATCGTCTCCGAAATGGGTGCCAACTTGTGCAACGTCGGATTTTTGGCCAACTCTGTTGTGAGATCGACAAAGAGACCGCCCTCGACCCCACGCCTGACCTCGACGGCCTCAAGTCCCACGGAACCCGAATTGATACGATCGAACATGTCACGCCGAACATCTTCAGTGACCATTTCGGTCAGCTCGATCAAACGCAGCGTTGCTCTCCTAAATCTTCGCTGTCGCGACGGATGCAAATCAAAAAACGTAAAACCATTTAATGTTTTCAAACGTTCGAGATCGCTCAACACAAGCTGTCCGGACATGAACTCTACAAGCGTGCGGATCCGCTGAACGCCGTCAACGATTTCCAGGCGCCCCGCGCCGTCTGGGTCTTCCTTTTCGCTGATGTCTGCGACGAAGAGGAACGGGATAGGAATTCCAATCAGAACGGACTCGATGAAGCGTGATTGGTTCTTGGCCGGCCAGATCAGGTCCCGCTGATAATCCGGAACGTAAATCTCGTTCTGGTCCTGATCTTTGCCAACCAAATATTTGCGAACAACGACTTCAGCCGGATATTCGCGGACGATGTAGCGAACGTCCTTGATGTTCTCGACAATTTCATTTTCCGCGGCCGCAATATTATCAGCTGACTTTACCGGAGGACGCTGACGTAAAATCGCGGTTTCGTTGCCCGACTCCACGATAGCGTCGTCGTCAGATTGTTGGCTCATTCGGACGCTTCCAGTAACCGCGCAGCAGTTTCAGCCGCATTGAGTCGGCATCCAACCGCAACCGGAGGATGGGGGCAAGGCAGAATTGGAACCCGGACGAACAATGCACCTCCGAAACCGAGCCTTTTTCTTCGGCTGCTGCCTGCTTGAAGTGACTGGCTGGACGCGTTGATCAGCGTCCACCGCGTCTTCATCCCCCAATCAGCCCGGCAATCAATCCCAGCCGCTTTCCTGCCACGTGACTGCCGGATCGGCTCAAATAAATTCCCCTGAACTCCAGACTTGAAGGGCTCCGACCTCCGAGGACCTCGTTTCGCACACCAATACCGCAACGATGGCCTATCGAGGATGCGAGCAAGTCACGTGAATTGAGGACACTGCGCCTCGATATCACTCCAAGGCAGATCGTCCATCAGACGAACATACGGAGGTATGTTGGGACGAATGAGAAAGGATCGCCCAGAGATCGCTTTGCGTCCTATGATTTCGATAGCGGACTTGCTTCAACACATTCCGATCAGCCGGACCACGTTCGACGAACTTGTAAAGGAAGGCGCCTTTCCAAAGCCCTGTTATGTGACACCCATGAAGCTGGGTTTCTTTCCATACGTGGATATCCAGTGGCAGCAGGGATTAACTCGGGTGGACGACTGCTGCGGACCAGTTCAGATTGATCAGCGCCGAAAAAGCACATTTAAAGCGCGCTTAAGTAGTACTGCAGGTTCTGCAAAAAAGGGGAGCCAAAAAATGCAGGTCCAAAAACGCGATCGACGAGTAATTGCCTGAAAATGTTTGGTTAATTGGTCGGGGCAGCTGGATTCGAACCAACGACCTGCAGTACCCAAAACTGCCGCGCTACCAGGCTGCGCTATACCCCGTTTGTCTGGGAAGCCCTGTCGTTACACGCTTCAGGCGCGGCCAGCAAGGCTGGCTTCGGCCCCTCACCGGGGCTTGAAAAGCGGATGGGCGACCCGGTCGCCGGGGACGATGCCGTATTTTTGCGCGGTGCCGGCGATCACTTCCAGCACCCCCTTGGCCAGCCCGCCCGACGAGATGATCTTGAGCGATTGCGGCTCGGTATTCTCGGCGATGCGCAGGATACGGCCGTCGGCGCGGATGAAGATCATGTCGAGCGGGATGAAAGTGTTCTTCATCCACATCGATATCTGCTGTTCCGGCGAGAAGTCGAACAGCATCCCCTTGCCGTCCGGCAATTCCTTGCGGTGCATCAGCCCGGTTTGCCTCTCCTCCTCGGTGGTCGCCATCTCGACCGAGAAGACATGCACACCGTTCCTGGTGACGATTTCGAGCGTCTGGATGCTCGCGGCCTGCGCGCCGAAGCCGCCCGATGTGCAGAGCGCCAGCAGCGCGATCACCGGCATCCAGAACCAGCCGCGGGCGCGGCGCCGATCGACACATGAAGCAAGACTCATCAACAACGCTCACTGGCCGTGGAGGATTTCGGCAATGCTAGCCCAATGATCCCGGCAAATACCAGACCTTCGGCAAGGCGCGAACGGGCATTTTCGAAAGCCCGGCTAACGCTTCCGTGAGGTGGCGCCTCGCAGGATCAGTGCGACGACAGCCCGGGCGCGCCGGCTTCCGGCTGGATCTCGGCCGCCATCATCCCCTTCGAGCCGGGCCCGAACCGTACCAGCACGTACTGGCCGGGGCGCAGCTCGGTCATGCCGAAACGGCGCAGGGTTTCCATGTGCACGAAGATGTCGGGCGTTCCCTCGCCGCAGGTCAGGAAGCCGAAGCCGCGCAGCCGGTTGAACCATTTGACCTGCGCCCGCTCCAACCCGCTGGTCGGGGTAACGCTGACATGAGTCCGCGGCGGCAGCATCTGCGCCGGATGGATCGCGGTGGATTCGTCCATCGAGACCACCCGGAAGGCCTGGTAGCCCTTCTGGCGCTGTACGCATTCGCAGACGATCCGCGCGCCTTCATAGGCGGTCTGATAGCCGTCGCGCCTAAGCACGGTGACGTGCAGAAGCACATCCGGCCAGCCATTGTCGGGCACGATGAAACCGTAGCCCTTTGATGCATCGAACCATTTGATGACGCCGGAGATTTCGACCAGGTTGGCTGCGCTCTCGCCGAGCCCCGTCAGCGCATCGATCGCGGGATCGCGCCCGGCGCTGCCAGCAAATTCACTCGGCCCAAGCCGGTCCGATCCGGTTCCGCCAGATGGCGGCCCGCCGAGCTTCTTGGACTCAAAACCGTCCGACCCCATGACCCCGGACCCCACACATCATCGACGACCCCGTACCGCTGCGACGTCGCCGGAACACGCGCCCATCGATGAGAATTCATGATGACGCCGCGCGAATCTTGCGAATCAAAAGATAACACTCCCGCGTGCGGCGCATAGATAAAAAACAAAACTGGCATGAGCTATGAACAGCTTGCACGGCCGCGAATCAATCTGGGATCAATTGCCGACGAACGGCCCGAGCGTCTCCCCGATGTCATGCCGGATCACGAGATCGGCAATGTCGTCCTGTTCGGTGGGCTCGTTGTTGATGATCACCAGCCGGGCGCCGCAGTTTTTGGCCAGCATCGGAAACCCGGCCGCTGGCCACACCACCAGCGACGAGCCGATCGCGATGAACAGGTCGCAATGCTGCGCGAGTTCGGTGGCGCGCCGCATCGCGTCTTCCGGCATCGCCTGCCCGAACGAAATGGTCGCGGTCTTGACCGGCTCGTCGCATACGGGGCAGTCGGGCGCACCGCCGATCTCCTCGAAGCGCAGCTTTACCCAGGCCAGGTCGTAGGCCTTGGCGCAACCGATGCAGCGGGCGTAGGTGGTGTTGCCGTGCAACTCGACGACATGGTCGGCGGCGAAGCCGGAGACCTGATGCAGATTGTCGATGTTCTGGGTGACGATGGCGGGGATCTTGCCGGCCTTGTAGAGTGCTGCGAGCGCGCGATGACCGCGTCCCGGTTTCGCGGCGGCGAAGGTCGGCTCCATCGCAAAGCGCCGCCGCCACGCCTCGTCCCTTGCGTCAGGACTGGCCACGAACTCATCGAACGGGATCGGCCGGTTGCGGGTCCACAATCCGCCCGGCGAGCGGAAATCGGGAATGCCGCATTCGGTTGAAATGCCGGCGCCGGTGAAGGGGACGATGGTGGACGCCTCGGCGATCATGTCGCCGAGCTGTTCCACGCCGCTGCGAAGATCGGTTGCGATCATGGGATGAGATCCGAAATGTCTGGCCGTGCTGATCATAGCACGGCGGATCGGATTGCTAAGTCGACCGCATGACCGGATCAGGCCGCCTTGTCAGGCCACCGTTTCAAGCCGCCATATCAAGCGGCCTTGGCGACCGGCTCCTTGGCCTCGTCGGCCTTCTTGGCGCCCTCGCCGGCCGCACCGTTCGCGACGTTCTCCTGGGTCTTTTTCGGCTTGGCCGCGGGAGCAGCTACTTGCGACTTGCGCGCCGGCTTGTCGTATTGCGCGAGCTTCTCCAGCTCGGCTTCGAGTTCGGCGCGCCGTGCCGCGACCTTCTCCGCCAGTTTGTCGGTGGCGAGGTCGCGCAGATCGGCGACTTCCTCGATGCTCATTGCGTCCAGATCGATTTTTGCCATGGCCAGCCTCCCGTTTCTTTTTGGCTAGCGGGAAGCCGGAGCAGCCACAAGCGCGGCGCCCGTCTTATCCACTGGGAACGCCGACGCGACTTTGCCCGAGGGCGATCACAATCCCGCAACCAGGCGTCCCAATTGACGCCCCAATCGCGGACGCCAATGGGCGCGGGACAAGAATCAAAAAGGGATGGGCATGATCGAACAGCCGTACAACGCCGCGCGCGAGCGGGAAGAAATCGTCAGCCGCGTGGCAAGTTTCAAAGCCACCCAGGAAAAATTCGAGCGCGAGCGTGAGGAATATTTCGTCACGACGCTGCAGAATGCCCGCAGCGGATCCGAGCCGCATATCCGCGGCACGCTGGAAGACCCGCCGTTCTGGTCGTAGCGGCATCGTCGCCGCGTAGCGCGGCGGTCCGTCTTCACTTGAAGGGGTCGACCCATCACGACGCCCCGGCGCAGTTCCGCCCGGGGCGTTACTCGCCGACGATTTCACGAGCCGGGAATTTGGCATCCGGATTGAACCGCCCGAGCGAAAAATCAACCCGGCGCAGGCGCTGCAGCGCTGCCCGAACGCTGAAGGCGACCAGCACTTCATGGTGCCGCAGCCCCTTGCCGCCCTTCACGAGGCCGAGGTCCCGTATCAGGCAGTAGCGACCGCTGCTCATGCGGGCGAACCGGCAATTCTTCCATCCCAACATCCCGCAAGCATGCATTGCCCCGCGATTCCGTCAATTCTTGACACGACTCGATTCCGTTTTGTTCACGGTAGAACGAACAGAGGACACGTTTTTGCGTTCTGACAGACCTTAACAAGATGAAAACTTTTTCTCGCGCGATGCGCATCTCGATGATGCGGGCGACGCCGTAGGCGCGTTGTGTGATCTGGCGCACGTCTGAAGTGCCGCTCGGGAAAATCCGGTGAACGATCGGCGTCCGGGGAACGTCCCATGTGCATCGTAGCCGGTGCAATGCACCTCATCTGGAGAATACAATGCTTCGCAAGATTTCATTCGCCGTCATCACCGCGATCGCCCTCGGCGCTGCCGCCATGTCCCCTGCTTCGGCGGGCGGTGGTGGTGGTCATGGTCATGGCGGTCACGGCCACGGCGGCCATCACGGTCATGGCCATGGCGGGCATCATGGTCACGGGCACCATGGTCACCGCCACTTCTACGGCAGTTCGGCCTTCTACATCGGTGGCGATTGCTACAAGTACATCCAGACCCGGCGCGGCCTGCGTCTCGTGAACGTCTGCGCTTACTGAGGTTTGCCAGAGAATGCCCCGGCCGGTGTGAACGGCCGGGGCATTTTTCTGTCCCGCATCGGAACGGCAACGGCTTGGCGGCGAAACCATTGCAGCCGGTCGGTATTATCAAACTGCAACAGGCCCGACGGTTGGTGAGTGATGGATCTGGCGACGCTGAAAGAACAGGCCGAACGCTGCCGTCGTCTCGCCAAACAGGCCGACCCCTTCACCGAACAGAGGCTGCTGGATCTCGCCCGGGAATACGAGGCGCGAATAGCGCAGCTGGAGCCGAAGTCTTCGGCGGCGTCGCAGCGACGGCGGAAGGACGAGACGTAAGCGGCTCGGCTTTGCGCCTGAACGCGCTGGCTACCGAAAGTCAGGCGGCACGAGACTCGCGTTCGGCAAGCGCCCGTTCAATCTGGCGCCGGACGGCCTCGGTGGGGCGGCCTTCCCGCTCGAGCAGGCGCAGCTGATTCCACAGGCGGATGATCTGTCGCTCTTGGCCGGCGTCCATGGCGGTCTCCTCGGTGGCGCCACTATGAACAAAACGCGAACGAAATTCAAGCGCTGCCGATAGCTGGTTGGCCGATGGAACACGCCAAGCGCCGACGGGTTGGGGAGTCATGAACAAGACGACCGGGGCGCTGAAGAAGCAGGCCGCCATTATCGAGAAGAACAAGAAGAAGCCGAAATGCCCTACACCGTAAGCGGAACCGATATCCGAGGCGTCAATACCGCCAGGCGCCGCACGCCTGAATCGGCGCTGAAAAAGGCCCGCGAGTTCATCGTGCGCGCCTGTTACGATGTCCGCATCACGACGCCGGAAGGCCGGACCTACCATTCCGCCGAGTTCGGCGACCTCCCCCGAACGCCCGCGGCACGGCGCCTGCCCCCAAAGCACGCGTCCGCCGCCCAGGCGCGTCCTGCCGCCACATTGGCGAAGGCTGGGGAAACCTCGCAAGGCAGTTCTCTTTTCCAAAAAAAACCTGCATAACGCGGCATGGCAAAACCAAAAGTAACCTTCAAAATCGTCCGTATCGCCGAAGACAACTGGAGCATCCAGGCGGATTATCCGGGCGTCGAGCCGCGCATGATCACCGGCCTCACCAGCAAGGCCGACGCCGACGACTGGATGAACGGCGAACGCCGCATCGGCTGGCTGCGCTCCCAGGGCTACGCGAAGTAGGCGCTGATAGCCGCTTCGCGGCGGTCATTGGTTTCCTAGCTTACGCTTAGACCGCAAAGCAGCGGACAGAAATGTAGAACGCGATTGCTTGGTGATCGCGAACCCGCCGATGCCCGGGCTTTATCGCTTCTTCTTTTTTCCAAAGATATCGTTCCAGTTATCCTTGTAGGCTTTGGATACCGGCTTCTGACCCTCGCCCATGCCTTGCCGCTTCGGTGCGGCATCCGGCTTGCTGTCGACTGCGGCGGTTTCGGCCTTCACTTCGGCAGCCTTGGCTTCCGGTGCCGACTTTTTCGGCGCGGCGTCTTTGGATTTCTCAACAGCCATTTGTTTCCTTGTAGGGGGTTCGCCGCTCACCGCATGGCGCGAGCTCGCTTGTGATACTTCATTGGCTCCTACGCCTCATCAGCCCTAATAGGCCTCCAGGTCAAGCGGCCCTGAGCATCAAAGCCTGTGATGACATGGCTGAGCGAATCCGAGCGTGACAGCAGAACAGATCGAGTGCGTCAGGCCTCCGAAGTCCTCCCCGCAATGTCTGCCCATTCGAACATTTTGCTGCTATTTATGGCCCTGACCCGCCAGAACCACCGCCCGGATCTCACAACGCTCTCAAGGAAACAGGAAACCATGCGTTATCTCCACACCATGCTGCGCGTGCGCAATCTCGATGCCGCGATGAAGTTTTATCAGGATGCGCTGGGGCTGAAGGAGGTCCGCCGCATCGACAATGACAAGGCGAAGTTCACGCTGGTGTTCCTGTGCGCTGCCGGGGACGAGGCGCTGCTGAAGAACACCCCGAGCACGCGCGGCGCGCCGCTGGTCGAGCTCACCTATAACTGGGACGAGGAGACCTACGGCGAGGACCGCTTTTTTGGCCACCTCGCCTATGAGGTCGACGACATCTACGCCACCTGCGATCGCCTGATGAAGATGGGCATCACCATCAACCGGCCGCCGCGCGACGGCAACATGGCGTTCGTGCGCTCGCCCGATTTGCACTCGATCGAGCTGCTGCAGAAGGGCGATCCCAAACCGCCGGCCGAGCCCTGGCTGTCGATGCCGAACACCGGCCACTGGTAGGCCCGGGCAACCGCGACGCCCCGTACGACTACGGGGATGATGATCTCAGCGGATGCGCCGTTTCCTCCCGGCGCATCCGAGGCCGACCTCATGCCGGCATTCACGTCCAAGTGTTCACGCACGTGTTCACGTTCGGTGAACCTTTTGGCCTCAGACTTGACTGAGATTCGAGGGGATCACATGAGCCAGGCCCAGCACTATCAATTCCAGGCCGACCAGGCCAAGCGCCTGGCCCGTCAGGTGACCAGTGCAGAGGTTCGTGAGCGACTGCTGGAAATGGCCGGCGAATACAGCCGATACGCCGAGTTGATGGCGGCCCGCGAAGCGCCCGGCGAACAGGCCTCGGCCTGAGCTGTCAGCCCCGGCGCGTGACGCGGGCGGGCTCAACAATTCCCAGAATATCCGCCACGCTGTCGAACACCAGCGCCGGCGACAGCCGCCCGAGCACCTCCGGCCTGGCATAGCCCCACGACACCGCCCCGAAATCGATCCCGGCCTGCGCTGCCGCCTCGCCGTCCCGGACCTCATCGCCGATCGCGATGGCGTCATCCGCGGCGATATCAGTTCGCTTCAGGACCGCCGTGAACCTGGCGGCCTTGCCGAACATCGAGGCGCCGCAGGCAAACTGCGCCATCAACGCCGCATGGTCGCCCAGCGCACGCCTGACATTGCTTTCGGAGTCGGAGCTGACCATCGCCATGATGATTCCGGCTTGCGACAATTCCTGCAGCATCGATCCGACGCCTGTGAAAAGCGGGATGCTGTCGATGTTCTGGCTCTTCAGCCGGCGCATGTCCGCCGCAATCAGGGGCATTCGCCAGAATGGCACTTCGAGATGCGCGATGATCTCCCGGGATGATTTGCCGCGCAGCATCTCGACGTCGCCATCCTCGATGCGCCTGAAGCGATGCTTGTCGGCAAAGGAATTCACCACCTGCCGAAACCACGGCAGGCTGTCCGACAGGGTGCCGTCGAGGTCGAATATCGCGAGCTTGTATCCGGGCATGATCGGAGCCTTATAGCATCCATAGCGGCGCTTTTTTGCCGGGATGGCCCGCTTCGGACGCGCGCGCATTTTTCGCGGTTTTCCGCTATCAAACGCAAAAGCCGATCAACGGGAGAGCCAACGCGTGCCAAACAAGAATCAGGGCCAGCTGACGATCTGGGGCCGGGCCAATTCGGTCAACGTGCAAAAAGTGCTGTGGTGCCTGCGCGAACTCGATCTGCCCTGCCAGCGCATCGATGCCGGCATGGCGTTCGGCCAGAACGACAAGCCGGAATATCTCGCGATGAACCCCAACGGCCGGGTGCCGACCCTGGTGGACGGCGATTACGTGCTGTGGGAATCCAATTCGATCATGCGCTATCTCAACCTCGCCTATGGCGAGGGATCGACGATCTATCCGCAGGCGCCGAAGCTGCGCGCCGGTGTCGACCGCTGGCTGGACTGGACGTTGTCGACGCTGCAGCCGGTCGATCGCCCGGTGTTCTGGGCGCTGGTGCGCACCCCCGTCGAAAAGCGCGACATGGTCGCGATCCAGAAGGACGCCGACGCCGAGGCCGCGCAATGGCGGATCGTCGAGGCGCAGCTGGCGACGCGGCGCTTCATCGAAGGCGACGATTTCACCATTGCCGACATCGCGCTCGGCGCCTATGCGCGGCGCTGGTTCGGGGTCGAGGGCATCACCAGGCCGAGGCTGCCGCTTCTGGAGCGCTGGTTCGCGCAGTTCGCCGCCCGTCCCGGATTTGCCGAGTTCGTCGCGGTACCGATGTCGTAGCACAACCGTCATTGCGAGCGCAGCGAAGCAATCCATAGCCACACAGGAAGTATGGATTGCTTCGTCGCTTCGCTCCTCGCAATGACGACAAGCAGCTAAAACCCCGACCGCTCGAACAGCACGACGATGACGATCACGACCAGCGTCACCGCCGTCACCACGAGGCGCGTGGTCCAGCTCATGCCGCCGCCGACCCACCACAGCAGCGCGCAGCCCATCAGCACGGGAACGATGATTTCGAGCTGCAAATCAGGCCTCGTCGCTGTTGACCGGGCATCGCTTCAGCGGCTGCCGCCGACCCCGATGCTGACGGCGCCGCCGATCTTCACACAGGTCTGCGTGCCGTCAACCCTGACAAAGCCGGCACCATACGCCGCGCAGAAATGGTCGGCGCGGGCGCCCTTCACCTGAAGTTGCCGGCCAGCGGAGATGGATCTGTCGGACTTTTGCAGCCCGAACTGCTCGGCCGTTGCCGACGAGGCCGGCAGCAGCGCCGTCACGGCGATCAGCAGGAGGACGTTTCGCATGCCGCCCTTTTATCGCCGGCGGGCGGCCGGCGCTAGCGGACGAATTTGACGCCGACGGTCTTGCCGCGGCGCCAGACCACTTCGCAGCTCCGCCCCGTCCGCGCGTCGCGCGAAAACGCCAGCCGCAGTTTGCCGGGCAGCGCGTTGGGGTCATCGACCGTGACCTTGGCGCCGGTCGAGGACAAATCCTGCACCACGCATGGCCGGGCGGCAAAGCCGCCCTCGAGCGTGATCCAGCCGGGCTGGTGGACGGATTTGCGGGATTCCCGCTTCTTGGCGGCTGCGGCCATCTTAAGTCTCCTGAAGCGATATCCCTACCCGATCAGGCTTTAGGAACCGTTGCGCGAGACGAATAATCCCGGGATTCGCGGTCGCCGGAAGCCCGTCCGGCCCGCCGCGAAAACGCTTTTGCCGGTGGCTTGCCCGGCCGGGCAAACGCCACTATACGTTCGCCCGCTGCCTCGATTGCGTCGCTGCGATCCGGGTTGCGCTCCGGCACCATCGCCCCTTTTAAAGCCTTGATTTGCTGAAGCTTTTTGTACGATATCTACAGCGAAACGGCAGCCTTGCGACCAGCCCGGTCGCAGCGACGCCTTCGCTCCCTTCGTCTATCGGTTAGGACGCCACCCTTTCACGGTGGAGAGAGCGGTTCGATTCCGCTAGGGAGCGCCAAGCATTCCGCAATAGCGTTGAATTGATTTTGGTTTTTAGCCTATTTGGCAAACCTGAATCTAACGGGAATCCCACCAACCTGCATTCTCGTCCACCTTGGCGAGCACCATCGATGCACGACATGGATTACCGGTATCTCCGGCGATGTATCGAGTGATGAAATGGTCTTTCCGAGTCCCGCAGGGAATGTTTGATACCTATAATCATGATGGTCGGGCGTGTCTTGTAATGACCACGACGAATTTTGATGCTATAACTCACTGAGTGATACATACTTTATCAGATAGAGGGTCCGTTGCAGGTCTATAAACTGCGAGCATTTGCGCGCTTTCAGCGCCGCGAAGGGATCACCGACAGAATGCTCGGCAAGGCCATCGGTAACGCCGAGCGCGGACTTGTAGACGCTGACCTGGGCGGCGGGTTGATTAAGCAGCGAACCGCAAGGCCGGGTCAGGGCAAGAGCGGCGGATATCGCACGATTATCGCTTATCGGCGCGGCGACCGAGCGGTGTTTCTGTTTGGCTTCGCCAAGAGCGAGCGGACCAACCTCGATGACGATGAGTTGTCCTGTTTGCGGCAGATCGGGCGAAGTTATCTCTCGCTTGGTGATGATGGGTTGGAAATGGCGATTACTGCTGATGAAGTGATGGAGGTTAGCTATGGCCAGGAAGAGCAAGGTTAAACCCGAACTCAGGGGCAAGGCACGACTACGCTCGGAGATCGTTGGAGCGATGCAGGGCCTGCACAAGATCGGTATCATCAACAAAACTGACTTGGAAAAGACCACACTCCGGATGCTCGGACGCGATGCCCTGCCGAAAGTAACGGAGCTTTCGCCGACCGAGATCGCGAGGGTTCGCGAGCAAGCAGGCGTCAGTCAGGCGGTACTGGCCGGTTTCCTCAATGTCGCGGTTAATACCGTGAGCCAGTGGGAGCGTGGCGAGCGGCGACCGACAGGCGCGGCGCTCAAGCTTTTGCATGTCGTCAGGACCAAGGGACTGGACGTGGTACGATGATGGGGAGCATCGGAATCAAGGACTCGAGGGTTTGCCAAACGCCGAAATAGTCCGCGTGCATCGCGCGTTTTCGACTTCTAAAAGGTGGCAAACCGATTGATATTGCTTAAATATCGCTCTTCGCTACGGAGCGTCATCGCCGTTTGGGCCTTTGAATCGGCCGACAATTCACCTCTGATTGAACCACTTCCTGGAACGCCTGTTCCGGTGGGTCGCGTCTGCGGCCCCCACTACCCAAACCGGGTGTATCGCTCCTTGATTCACTTCGCAGGACAGGTTGAGTCCCCCCACGAAACCCATCGCAACGAGCCCGTGCCAAAAACCAAAATTTGCCGAGTAGATTCAACAAATCCACCCGACGGGCAAATCACTTCTGTTTATCAGAATTATTGTCAAGCCCCTTGCGAAAAAATATTTCTGTTTTTCGGAAATGAAAATCAGGCTATATGATTGGCCATCCCGTCCCACTCAGGGGGGCGTTGCGCAACGTACCGGCGCGGGGCGGGGATGCGGTGGACGTGGATGGCGTGCTGACGAGGGCGCCTGAAGCGGACGGCGAAGTCATGTGGTCCCGACACCCCAAGGGATGGTGTCAAGTTCGCGTCAAGGCGCGGGCGACGGTGGCAAAAG
>NZ_JAURXB010000121.1 GCF_030654605.1 Bradyrhizobium sp. | reverse complement strand
CCTTAAACCACTGCGCAGGGAAAGCCGGATGCCTCCGCTTCACCTGTATGCACGTGTGCCGCCTACCTCTACCCCATTGCACACGAGACCGCGGGTGCAGCGCGCACCCGGCTTTCCCTGCGCCCTCTGAATCTCGAGGGTGAGGAATTGACAGCAAACCTCGGGCAAACCGCGCCGCGAGATCGCGAAGCCGCGTTGATTGTTTGAAAACCAAACTCACGTCGTCCCTGCGAACGCAGGGACCCATAACCCCGGTCATCTGACGCAATGACACAGTGGTTCAACAAGCCGCTAACACCCCGACAACCGCGATGGCACGGCGTATGGGTCCCTGCGTTCGCAGGGACGACGTTGAGAACTTGTGCCGGATGGGCGCTCATGAAATCCGGGGACCGCCTCCAGTCGAACGACGAGGTTTGAACGCGCTCCGTCCTCGGATAGGGTGCGCGCGATCAACAGGAGAATTGCATGAGCTTGTCCGGGACGTTTGCGCGAATCGTCGCACTGATCGGCGCCGCCGCGCTGCAGTGGCGCCGGTTGCAGGGTGCTGCGCCCGAGCCGGCCTGGGGCAGCGCGCCGGTCGTTCCCGCCGCAAAGCCACAGGGCGCACTCCCGACGCTGAAGATGCCGTCAGCCCGGGGTTGGAGCGCCGGGCAGATTCCGGTTGCGGCGCCTGGACTCAAGGTCAATGCGTTTGCCACCGGCCTGCAGCACCCGCGCTGGATCGAGGTTCTGCCCGATGGCGGTGTCCTCGTTGCCGAATCGAATCAGGTCCCCGGCCCCGTCAGGAACGTGTTCGGCTACGCGATGCAGGCGACGATGCGACGTGCCTCGGCCCTCGGCGTCAGCGCCAACCGTATCACGTTGTTTCGCGACGCCGATGGCGACGGCGTCGCCGAGCGGCGGAACGTTTTCATGGAAGGCCTGAACCAGCCGTTCGGCATGGCGCTGGTGGGCGACACGTTCTACGTCGGCAACACCGACGGCGTGGTGGCCTTCCCCTATGTGGCGGGCGCGGACCGCATCACCGCGCCGGGGAAGAAACTCGTCAGCTTCAAGCCCGGCGGGCACTGGACCCGCAGCCTGCTGCCGAGCCCAGATGGCCGGAAACTCTATGCCGGAGTCGGCTCGCTCACCAATATCGCCGACACCGGCTTCGAAGCGGAGCAAGGCCGCGCCGCGATCTACGAACTCGATCTGGCCGATGGCTCCAGCCGCATCTTTGCCGGCGGCCTGCGCAATGCGGTGGGCATGGCATGGGAGCCGCAGACCGGCGTGCTCTGGACCGTCGTCAACGAGCGCGACGGCCTCGGCGACGAGACGCCGCCCGATTATCTGACCTCGGTCCAGGACGGCGGTTTCTACGGCTGGCCTTATTGCTACTGGGGGCAGACGGTGGACGATCGGGTGCCGCAGGATCCGGCCGCGGTCGCAAGGGCCATCACGCCTGATTACGCGCTGGGCGGCCACACCGCCTCGCTGGGCCTGTGCTGGATGCCGGCCGGCACCCTGCCCGGCTTTCCGGACGGCATGGCGATCGGCCAGCACGGCTCGTGGAATCGCAGCACGCTGAGCGGCTACAAGGTCGTGTTCGTGCCGTTCGCGAACGGGCGCCCGTGCGGGCCGGCGCGGGATATCCTGTCGGGATTCCTCGCACCGGACGAGAAGGAGTCCTATGGACGGCCGGTCGGGGTGACGCTCGGCCCCGACGGTTCATTGCTGGTGGCGGACGACGTCGGCGATGTGATCTGGCGCGTGACGGGAGCGTAGCCGGGCTGCGCGACATTGCATCATCACCACGAACTGTCATCGCCCGCGAAAGCGGGCGACCCAGTATTCCAGAGACGGCGGAGGTCAGCCGAGAGGCCGCGGCGTACTGGGTCCCCGGTCAAGTGCCGGGGACGACAAGTTGTGCGGAGCGGCGCAGCCGCGCCCCCGCCTCACGCCTTATTCTTCACGTCCTTGATGCTGGAAAACACGATGCCCTCGGCGCGTTCCCGGGTGTAGCCGAGATAGAACTCGTTCTTGGCCAGAAACACCGGGTCGCCGTCGACGTCGTCGGCGACGCCGGAGTTGTTGGCGGCGACGAACGTCTCGAGCTTCTTGCGGTCATCGGACGAAATCCAGCGCGCCAGCTGAAATTCCGAGACCTCGAATTCGACCGGCAGCGAATATTCGGCGTCGAGCCGCGCCTTCAGCACGTCGAGCTGCAGCGGGCCGACCACGCCGACCAGCGCCGGGGCGCCGTCGCGCGGGCGGAACACCTGCACCACGCCCTCCTCCGACATCTGCTGCAGCGCTTCCTTCAGCTTCTTCGCCTTCATCGCATCGGTGAGACGGACGCGGCGGACGATTTCCGGCGCGAAGGACGGAACGCCGACGAAGATCAGGTCCTCGCCTTCGGTCAGGGTGTCGCCGATCCGCAGCGTGGCGTGAGTGGGAATGCCGACGACGTCGCCGGCATAGGCCTCGTCCGCCACCCAGCGGTCCGGCGCAAAGAAGAACTGCG
>NZ_JAURXB010000111.1 GCF_030654605.1 Bradyrhizobium sp. | reverse complement strand
GGAACGTGCCTTCGAGCCGCGTGTAGAACCCTTCAGGCAGCTTTGTCGACGCGGTCACCTCCCGGATCGATTCGACGATTTTCGCCATGTCGGCGGTCCCGGTGGTATTGGCCAGCACCACCACGCGACGGCGCCCGTTCTCGCGCAGAATCTGATTCGGCCCCTCGGTTTCCTTGATATCGGCCAGCTGCCGCGCCGGAACCCAGCCGGCCGGGGTCTCTATCAGCAGGTCTCCCAGCCTTTGCGTGGTCCTGAGTCGGTCGGGCAGTCGCATGGTGACGTCGAACCTGCGGTAGCCATCGACGACGCGCGACACCACCCGCCCGTTCGAGAGACGGCTGAGCTGCTCGATGACGATGGCCGGCTGCACGCCATAGAGCGCGGCGCGGCCGTAATCGACCCGGATCTCGAGCTGGGGAATCAGCACCTGCTTCTCAACCTGCAGATCCGTGATCCCGGGGATGGCTGCCATCCTGATGCGGATGGCTTCCGCCGACGCGCGCAATGCGTCCAGATCGTCGCCGAAGATCTTCAGCGCCACCTCGGCGCGAACCCCGGACAGCAGATGATCGAGCCGATGCGAGATTGGCTGGCCCACATTGATCGAGGCCGGGAGAACCGCCAGTCGCGAGCGAATCTCCGCGATCACATCCACCTTGGTTCGCGAGGATGGCTCGAGATTCACTTCGAGATCGGAGGAATGCACGCCTTCGGCATGCTCATCCAGTTCCGCGCGCCCGGTCCGGCGCCCGACCGTCCTGACTTCGGGTACCTCCATCAGGATGCGCTCGGCAATCAGGCCGACCCGGTTGGATTCCGCCAGCGAGATCCCCGGGTTGAACAGCATGTTGATGGTGAAGGTGCCTTCGTTGAAGGGCGGCAGGAACGCGCGCGGCAGCAGCGAGGCCGCGATCGCAGCGATCGCCACGGCGAGCACCGTAACGGCCATCAGCGCGCGTTGATGGCGAAAGGCACGCTCGAGCAGGGCCGCGTTGCCGCGCTTGAGCAGGCGCACCAGGGCGCTGTCGCCATGATCCAGGCGCTTCAGTTGCGGCAGCATGTAGTAGGCCATGACCGGCGTCAGCGTGATCGAGACCGCGAGGCTGGCGAGGATCGAGATGATATAGGCCTGGCCCAGCGGGGCGAACAGCCGGCCCTCGATTCCCGACAGCGCGAACAGCGGCACGAACACCAGCACGATGATCGCTGTCGCATAGACGATGCCGGACCGGACCTCCTGCGAAGCCGATACGATCACGTCGAAAACCAGCCTGGGATGCTCCAGCGCGCGATTTTCGCGCAGGCGCCTGAAGATGTTCTCCACATCGACCACGGCGTCATCGACCAGTTCGCCGAGCGCGATGGCGAGACCGCCCAGCGTCATGGTGTTGATGGAGAGTCCGGCGAAGTAGAAGATCGTGGCCGTGGCCAGGATCGAGACCGGGATCGCGGTCAGCGAAATCAACGTGGTCCGCCAGTTCAGCAGGAACGCGAACAGCACGATGGCGACGACGAGACCGGCTTCCATCAGCACCTGCTCGACGTTGCGGATCGACGTCTCGATGAAGTCGGCCTGGCGGAACACGACCTGGTCGGCCTTGATGCCCTGCGGCAACGCCGCCGTGATCTCCTTCAGGGCCCGCTCGATCTCGCGGGTCAGCGCGATGGTATCGACGTTGGGCTGCTTCTCGACCGAGACGATGACGGCCGGCTTGCCCATGTAGCCGGCCTCGCCGCGCTTCACCTTGGGCGCGAATTCGACTGACGCGACCTGGCGCAGAAACACCGGTCCGCCATTGACCTGCGCCACCACCACGCTGCGGAGGTCGTCCAGATTGGTGGTTCGTCCGATATTCCGGATCAGATATTCGCGCGAATGCTGGTCGGTGAACCCGCCGCCGGTGTTGACGCCGAACTGGGTCAGCGCCTGTTCGACCTGCTCATAGGTGACGCCGAGGCTGCGCAGCGCCGGCGGATTCGGCGCGACGCGATACTGGCGGACTTCGCCGCCGATTGGAATCACCTGGGCGACGCCCGGGATCGAGAGCAACCGTGGGCGCAGCGTAAAGTCGGCGGCCTCGCGGACTTCCATCGCGGATGCCCTGTCGCTGGTCATCGCGACCAGCACGACCTGTCCCATGATCGAGTTGATCGGCCCCATCTGCGGGACCACGTTCGGCGGCAGCTGGGCCCTGATCAGGGAAAGCCGCTCGGCGATCTGCTGACGGTTGCGATAGATGTCGGTGCCCCAGTCGAACTCGACATAGACGATCGAGAGCCCGACGCCGGAAACCGAGCGCACCCGCGTCACCCCGGGCACGCCGTTCATCTGGGTTTCGATTGGAAAGCTGACGAGCTGTTCGACCTCCGGAGGCGCCAGGCCCTCGGATTCGGTCATGATGGTGACGGTCGGCTTGTTGAGGTCGGGAAAGACGTCGACCGGGAGCCGGCTGGCGCTGAAGATTCCGAGCAGCACCAGCACGGCTGAGGCCGCCAGCACCATCAGGCGATTGCGCAGCGACTGTGTGACGAGAAAGCGAAACATTGATCGTTCTCCTCAGCGCCCTTGTCAGCGCACTTGGCCAAGCAACTCGGCGCCCTGGACGACGAGGCGCTTGCCCGCGGCGAGCCCGGTGGCGATGAAGACGCGATCGCCGTCGAGCGGTTCGACCCGCACCGGGCGCGGCTCGAAACGTTCCGCCGCGACATGCTCGTAGACCACGTCCTGGCCGCTGGCGTTGCGCACCAACGCTGCCCGCGGAACGGCGAAGCCGGTCTTCTCCTCATCCGTGGTGGCAAGCACGGTGACGAATTGACCGGCACGCAGGCCCGCGACGTCGCCCTGCACCGCGAACTGAACCGGGATCGACTGATTGCGGCCGGCGAAACCGGCGCCGCGGAAGGCGAGCGGATAAATGCGGTCGTTGCTCAGCCGGGCCACTGCGCTCTGGACTCCCGCAAGCGTGTCATAGCTGAGTGCTTCCACCCACAGCCGGCTCGGATCGACGATATGGAAGATGACGGCGTTGGATTGGGCCATCTGCCCGGCGACGACGGTGCCTTCGGCAATAATGCCGTCGACCGGCGCGATCAGTTCTTCCGGCTCGCGGCGCGATTTGTCGAGCGAGCCGCGCCGCTCCTTGAGGCCTTGCAGCTCCGTCCTGGTATCCTCCAGCTGGGTGCGGGCAATGGCGCCGCTCGGCACCAACGTTTCGTAGCGCGCCAGCCGGCGCTCCACGATGGTGATCTGCTGGTCGAGTTCGCCTTGCCGCTGGCGCATGTCGGAGGCGTCGATCGCCTGCAGCGGCGGCGTCATATAAGCGAGGACATCGCCTTTTTTGACCGGCGTTCCCAGCCGCGGAAAGCCGTTCGACGGGGGCGAAAGGCGGCCTCCGACCGACGATTGAACGAATCCGCTGGCGTTCGGATCGGGAATGATGCGTCCCGGCAATTCCAGCGCGGCCCGATGCGCCGCCGATTCGATCTGGACGGTGCGGATGGCGAGGATTCGCTGGATGCTCTTGGGCACGAATACGCCGCCGTCGGGCAGCCGCTGCGCCAGGTCGCGCACGGTCGGGTTCGAATTATCAGACGCGCCATGGTCATCGCCATCATGGGCGCGCGCGGCGCCAACGAACATGGCGAGCATTCCGGCGAGGATGAGGACCATCGCCGCCCGGTTCCGTCGCCACATCAACGACATGACGACGATGCCCGCGGCAAAGCCTCCGAGCCCGGCCATCAGCGCCGTCGGGACATAGCGAGAGGAAAGCTCGCGAATTCCGCCGGCGATATCCGACAGCGAAGCGGTTGCGGCCTTTGCGCCGGGATCTTCCGGCGGAATGACCAGCGTCGCGGACAGCACATCGTCGATGCCGTCCTTGCTGACCGTGAAGATCAGGTCATAGGAACCCGGTTTGGCGGTCCAGGGCGCGCTCAGCCGGTAAGGCTCGTTCGCCGCGGCGCGCGCGGGTTCCGGGCCCGCCGATGTCTCGACGGAGATGCTGGCGCCATCCACCGATTCGTTGGTTGCAAAGCGGTCGAGGTAGATGACGAGATCGCCGCCACGGGCGATTGCGACCAGCTCGTAATGCTCCGAGACGGCTTCCGTGCGGGGCGCGAGATTCGAGCCCGCTGCTGGTGCCGGTGGCGGCGCGCCATGGTCGTGACCGTCATGGGCCAGCAACGATCCGCCTCCCGAAAAGGAAGCAAGAGCCGCCGCGCAAAGCACGGCACGAAGCAAGAAGCGCATTGAAAAATCCTCACCTGAAAAGAAGCTTCATCGCGCGGCTGGCCTGCCGAGGCAGGAGCGCGGGGATGTCGTTACTCAGGCGAGGGATCGAGGGGGTTTGCGCAGACCTCTTGGGTCCATACCAGACACGGAAAGTGCGCGCGTAAAGCCGATGCGCGGCGAGCAGGCCCTGGGCGGAAGGTGGGGCGAAACCGCGGCCAGCGCGGCTGCGCAGCACCCCGTACAGCTGCAGCAGCCCATCACACAGGCGTCGGAGTCGGAAGGCTGTGCGCCCGGCGCATTCTGGAACGTAGCCTCGGCTTGCGCGGCGGGCAGGGTTCGCGCGGTCGCATCGGAAGAAGCCGAATCGGCGATGCCGGCGGCAGTGCCAAGTGCTTGAGTGCCAAGTCCTTGAGTACCAAGTCCTTGATGGTGCCCCTGAACATGGTGACCATCAGACGCGTGACCATGACCGACATGGGCGTTGGCTACGACCGACGCGAATTGAACGGCGATCAAGAGGATCGCCGCCCCAATTATCCGCAACAGTGTGCCGGTCGTGGTCATGCGCAGCTATTAGCATACGGTTCGAGCGAAAGGAACAGTGGTTCAAATTGCGGTAAATGCATGGTCACAACCGTGATCTGGATCACCGATCGGACCGGCCGATGACGGCCATCAATTCCGCGATCTTCTCGCGCTGATCGGTCTTGTTGCCGCTGCTGATCGCGTGTTCGACACAATGTGACACGTGATCACGCAACACTTCTTCCTCGACGCGCCGAAGTGCGGCTCGCACTGCCGAAATCTGCGTGACGATGTCGATGCAGTAGCGGTCCTCGTCGACCATCTTGGCCAGGCCGCGGACCTGGCCCTCGATCCGGCCGAGACGCTTTTGACAGGAAGCCTTGATGTCTTTTCGCATGGCGTCTATATACCCCTACCGGGTATAGGTTGCAAGCGGAACTGGAGATATCGAATGGCCGAACACGCGAACGCAGGCAGCTGTTGCGGCGGGGGGCACGATCACGCTCGCCATGACCACGGCCACCATGCCGGCGGCGGCGCAACCATGCGCGACCCCGTCTGCGGCATGACGGTCGATCCCGCGACTGCCAAGCATCGGTTCGATCACCAGGGCGACACCCATTATTTCTGCTCGGCCGGCTGCCGCACCAAATTCGCAGCCGACCCCAAGGCTTATCTCGGCGGCAACAAGCCGAAGGCCCGAGAGACCCAAGCGCCGGAAGGCGCCATCTACACCTGCCCGATGCATCCGCAGATTCGCCAGGTCGGCCCCGGCAGTTGCCCGATCTGCGGCATGGCGCTGGAGCCTGAAGTGGCCAGCCTCGATACGCCGCCCAATCCCGAAC
>NZ_JAURXB010000138.1 GCF_030654605.1 Bradyrhizobium sp. | reverse complement strand
GATCCCCGAACTCGGCACCGTCACGGCGATCGTGAAGCCGACGGTGATTCTGACCTCCAACGGCGAGCGCGACCTCTCGGACGCGCTGAAGCGCCGCTGCCTGCATCTGCATATCGGCTTTCCCGAGCAGAAGCTGGAGGAACGCATCGTCGAAAGCCGCGTTCCCGGCATCTCCGCGACGCTGCGCAAGCAGATCGTCGGCTTCATCAACCAGGTCCGCGCACTGGACCTGAAGAAGCTGCCCTCGGTCAGCGAGACCATCGACTGGGCGCGCGTGCTGGTGTTGCTGCAGTCGAGCGAACTGGATCATGAGACCGTCAAGGACACGCTCAACGTGCTGCTGAAATACGAGGCCGACATCGAAACCACGATCCCGCAGGTGTCGGGCTTCGTCGCCAAGGCCGGCCGCCACGGCGTGTTCGGCTGATGCGCGAGGAACTGCATCGGTTCTTCCGGGCGGCGCGCGGCGCCGGCGTTCGGGTGAGCCCCGCGGAAAGCATCGATGCCATGAAGGCGGTGGCCGATGTCGGGTTTGCCGAGCGCGGCATCCTGCGCGACACGCTGCTACTGACGCTGGCCAAGAGCCTGGAGGAAAAGCAGGCGCTCGGCGATTGCTTCGATCTGTTCTTCAGCCAGCCCGAGGTGCCGGAAGAGACTGGGCCGGAGGACGGTGCCGACAGCAAGGGCATGGATTCCTCGCAAGGCGAGAACGAGCCGGGAGGTTCTGATACGCCAACACCGGAGCTCGGCGATCTCGCGCAGATGCTGATGTCGCGCGACCGTAACGCGATCGCAGCCGCGATGGCGGCGGCGTCGAATGCCGCCTCGCTGTCCGATATCCGCTATTTCACCCAGCGCGGCATCTTCTCGTCGCGAATTCTCGAACAACTCGGCATCGAGCGCTTGCGCGACGACCTCGACGCGCTGACGGCGACCAATCCCGGTGACGCCGAACGGCTGGCGGCCGCCCTCGAAGCGCTGCGCGAAAACGTGCGCGAGGTCGTCAACCAGGCGCTGGTGCTGTACGGCCGCGAGGAGACCGAGAACTTGCGCAACGAGATCCTGCGCAACGCGCCGCTGGCGCGGCTCGAACGCCGCCAGGTCGAGCAGATGAAGGCCCTGATCCGCGCCATCGCGCGGCGGCTGCGCGAGCGCTACTCCAAGCCGCGCAAGCGCCAGCGCCGCGGCCATCTCGACACGCGAAAGACGCTGCGGCGCAACGCCGCCTGGGGCGGCGTGCCGTTCCTCACCTCCTGGAAACGCCGCCACCGCGACCGCCCGAAGATCGTCGCGATCTGCGATGTCTCGGGATCGGTGGCGCAGGTGTCCGACTTCTTCCTGCTCTTGATCCACAGCCTGCACGAGGTGGTGGACGACGTGCGCTCGTTCGCGTTCTCCGGCCATTTGATCGAGGTCTCCGACATCCTCGACACCAGATCGCCGGAGGAGGCGATGAGCGAAATCATGTCGAAAGTCGGTTTCGGGTCGTCCGACTATGGCGGCTCGTTCAAGGATTTCGAGAAGGATTTCATGCGCAGCGTGACGCCGAAGACGACGGTGATCGTGCTCGGCGACGCCCGCACCAACAGCCTCGATCCGCGCGCCGACATCCTTCGCACCATCTCGGAGCGATCCAAACGGCTGGTCTGGCTCAACCCCGAGGGGCGGATGGCCTGGGGCTGGGGCGATTCCGAAATGCCGCGCTATTCCGCCTTCTGCACCGTGGTGCGGCAGTGCTCGACGGCAAAAC
>NZ_JAURXB010000098.1 GCF_030654605.1 Bradyrhizobium sp. | reverse complement strand
ATTACAAGGTGCCAAAACACGTCGAAATCCAGCAGACCCTGCCACGCGAGGATTCCGGCAAGATCTTCAAGCGCCGCCTGCGCGATCCCCATTGGGAGCGGGCGGGAAGGAAGATTTAACTTCCCGTCGTCCCGGACAAGTGAGCGTTAGCGAACGCCGATCCGGGACCCATAAGCCGTGCCGCCTCGTTGAGGCACGGGGGCAGACACCTTTGGTAAGACGATAAGCCGCGGCGTATGGATCCCGGATCGGCGGTCGCTGCGCTTCCTTGTCCGGGACGACGATGGATGGCAACGCCGCCATCTTTATCTTGCACTGCGGCAAAAAACTTGCACACTCCAGAACTGCCGGGCAATTTCTGGAGTAACCGACCATGTCACCCCAGATCGTGCCTTCCGACCCGGATTCGCGTCCCAACCGCAGCGAGGACATCGAGGCGGACGCCCGGCTTCGTGAGGACATCCGGCTGCTGGGGCGCATCCTTGGCGACACCGTGCGCGACCAGGAAGGCGCCGACGTGTTCGACCTCGTCGAGCGCATCCGGCAGACCTCGATCCGGTTCCACCGCGACGACGACAAGCCGGCGCGGCGCGAGCTCGAACTGATCCTCGACAGCATGTCGACCAGCCAGACCGTGCGCATCGTCCGCGCCTTCAGCTATTTTTCGCACCTCGCCAACATCGCCGAGGACCAGAACAACATCCGCCAGATGCGGACGCGCTCGACCGCCGGTGGCACACCGCGCCCAGGCACGCTGCCGCTGACCCTGGCACATGCCCGTGCGGCGGGCTTCAGCTCGGCCGACCTGCGCAAATTCTTCTCGGAAGCCCTGATCAGCCCGGTCCTGACCGCGCACCCCACCGAAGTTCGCCGCAAGAGCACGATCGACCGCGAGATGGAGGTCGCAGCCCTGCTGGACCGCCGCGAACGGGTGCAATTGACGCCGGAAGAGATTGAAGCCAGCGACGAGCAGCTGCGCCGCGAGGTGCTGACGCTGTGGCAGACCAATTTGTTGCGGCGGACCAAGCTCACCGTGCTCGATGAAGTCACCAATGGCCTGTCGTTCTACGATTACACCTTCCTGCGCGAGGTGCCTCGGCTGCACTGCGCGCTGGAGGACCGGCTGAACGAGGGCGACGCCGTCCGCGGCGAGTTGGCGTCGTTCCTGAGAATGGGCAGCTGGATCGGCGGCGATCGCGACGGCAACCCGTTCGTGACCGCCGAGGTGATGCGCGGCACGCTCAAGCTGCAGTCGAGCCGGGTGCTGCGCTTCTATCTCGAGGAACTGCACGTGCTCGGCTCCGAGCTGTCGATGGCAGCGCACCTGGCCGACGTCTCCAAGGATCTGCGCCATCTCGCCGAACGCTCGCCCGACAAGTCGCCGCATCGCAGCGGCGAGCCCTATCGCCTCGCGGTATCGGGCATTTACGCGCGGCTGACCGCGACCGCGCTGGGGCTGGATGTCGGCATCACCCGGCGGCCGGTTGGCGAAGCCGCGGCCTATGCCGATGTGGCGGAGTTCAAGACCGATCTCGATATTCTCTACCGCTCGCTGATCTCGAACAATTCGGGCGTGATCGCGCGCGGCCGGCTGCGGCTGTTGCGCCGCGCCGTGGATTGCTTTGGGTTCCACCTTGCCAGTCTCGACATCAGGCAGAATTCCGCCGTGCACGAGCGCACCGTCGCCGAACTGATCGACGCGGCGATGCCGGGCATGTCCTATCTGGCGCTGAACGAGGAAGCGCGGATCGCGCTGCTCGCGGGTGAACTGCGCAACGCCCGGCCGCTGACTTCCGCCTTCGTCAAATACAGCGAGGAGACATCAGGCGAACTCGCGGTGTTCCACGCCGCCGCCGAGGCCCATGCCAAATTCGGCAGCAACGTGATTCCCCAATGCATCATCTCGATGTGCAAGGGCATGTCCGACATGCTGGAGGTCGCAGTACTCTTGAAGGAGGCTGGGCTGGTCCATCCCTCCGGCCGCAGCTCGATCAACATCGTGCCGCTGTTCGAGACCATCGAGGATCTGCAGGCATCGAGCGGCATCATGGATCGCATGCTGGCGCTGCACGATTACCGCAAGCTGGTGGACAGCTGCGGCGCGGTGCAGGAAGTGATGCTCGGCTATTCCGACAGCAACAAGGACGGCGGTTTCGTCACCTCGGGCTGGGAGCTCTACAAGGCCGAGATCGGCCTGATCGAGGTGTTCGAGCGCCATCACGTGCGCTTGCGGCTGTTTCACGGCCGCGGCGGCTCGGTCGGGCGCGGCGGCGGGCCGAGCTATGACGCCATCATTGCGCAGCCTGGCGGCGCGGTGAACGGCCAGATCCGCATCACCGAGCAGGGCGAAATCATCTCCAGCAAATATTCCAACCCCGAAGTTGGCCGCAGCAATCTGGAAATCCTCGCCGCCGCCACGCTGGAGGCGAGCCTGCTGCAGCCGAGACACAGCGCGCCGCGGCGCGAATATCTCGAAGCGATGGAGCAGTTGTCGGGGCTCGCCTTTGGGGCCTACCGCGGGCTGGTCTACGAGACCGACGGTTTCGTGGAATATTTCTGGGCGTCGACCGTCATCACCGAAATCTCGACGTTGAACATCGGCAGCCGGCCGGCGTCGCGCAAGAAAACCCGCGCCATCGAGGACCTGCGCGCCATTCCCTGGGTGTTCAGCTGGGCGCAGTGCCGGCTGATGCTGCCGGGCTGGTACGGCTTTGGCAGCGCGGTGGAAGCCTGGATCGCCGATCATCCCGACAAGGGCATGCCGTTCCTGAAGGAGCTCTACCGGGAGTGGCCGTTCTTCCGCACGCTATTGTCGAACATGGACATGGTGCTGGCCAAAAGCTCGATCGCGATCGCCTCGCGCTATGCCGAGCTGGTGCCGGATACGGAGTTGCGCGAAAAGATTTTCGGCCGCATCCGGCGCGAATGGCATCTCTCGATCGAGACGCTGCTGGATATCATGGGGCAGGAGCGCCTGCTGCAGGGCAATCCTCTGCTGGAGCGCTCGATCCGCAATCGCTTCCCGTATCTCGATCCGCTCAACCACGTGCAGGTCGAGTTGTTGAAGGAGCACCGCGCGCAAAACCCCGACGAGCAGGTGCTGCGCGGGATACAGCTGACGATCAACGGGATTTCGGCGGGGTTGAGGAATAGCGGGTAATCGTCGTTCCCGCGAACGCGGGGACGACATGTTGATGCAGCGTGGTCTAAAGCTAGACCGGATCCCAGGGGAAAATATCCGCCGAGCGGTCGAGCTTGTAGAACGAACCCTTGAGCGCCGGCATGCCGTGTTCGGCGATGGTCTGCGGCGTCCAGCCTTCACTGCGATGCACCGAGCGCAGCGGCCGGTTCTGGCTGAACAGGAAGAGCTCGTTCATGCGTGCGCCGAAGATTTGCCCTGATACGTCCTTGGCGGCGTCGCTGAGCAGATAGGCGCAGATCGGTGCAATCTTCTCCGGGCCCATCTGCTTGATCTTCTCGACCCGCGCCTTCTCGGCTTCGGTCTCGGTCGGGATGGTGCCGATCATCCGGGTCCAGGCGAAGGGCGAGACGCAGTTCGAGCGCACGTTGAAGCGCCCCATGTCGAGCGCGATCGACTTCGACAGGCCGACGATACCGAGTTTTGCCGCGGCGTAATTGGCCTGGCCGAAATTGCCGATCAGGCCCGAGGTCGAGGTGAAGTGCACGAAGGAGCCGCTCTCCTGTTCGCGGAAAAGCCGGGCCGCGGCGTGGCTGACGTAGAACGAGCCCATCAAGTGAACCTTGATGACGGATTCGAAGGCATCGATGCTCATGCGGTGGAAGATGGCGTCGCGCAGGATGCCGGCATTGTTGACCACGCCGTCGAGCCTGCCATAGGTGTCGACCGCCATCTTGACGATCTTGCTTGCGGGGACCGCTTCCGCTACCGACTCGAAATTGGCGACCGCGGTGCCGCCGCGCTTCTTGATTTCTTCCACAACCTCCTCGGCGGGCGCGGCGCTGTTGCCGGCGCCGTCGGCGGCAACGCCGGGATCGTTGACCACGA
Organism: Bradyrhizobium sp.; assembly: GCF_030654605.1. GTDB lineage: Bacteria > Pseudomonadota > Alphaproteobacteria > Rhizobiales > Xanthobacteraceae > Bradyrhizobium. The sequence goes on along the minus strand of NZ_JAURXB010000098.1, from coordinate 2,504 downwards.
CCTTGGCGCCCTCGGCGGCACAGAGCAACGCGATCTCGCGGCCGATGCCGCGGCCCGCGCCGGTGACGATGATGACCTTATCCTGCAGTGATTTTGTCATGGGGTTCTCCTGTTGTCCTTCGTCATTCCGGGGCGATGCGAAGCATCGAACCCGGAATCTCGAGATTCCGGGTCTGGTCCTTCGGACCATCCCGGAATGACGAAGGTGATTACTTCTCGTTGGTAAAGATGATCGTGCCGGAGGCCGCGAACATGCCTCCGACGCCGTGGCAGACCGAGATTTTGGCGTCCTTGACCTGCGCCGGAGCGATACCGCGCATCTGCCGCACGCTCTCCTGCAGCGCGTACATGCCGTACATGCCGGAATGCATGTAGCTGAGGCCGCCGCCATTGGTGTTGAGCGGAAGCTTGCCGCCTGGGCGGGTGTTGCCGTCGGCGATGAACCTGCCGGTCTCTTCATGCGGCATGAAGCCGAGGTCGCCGAGGCCGTAGAGCGGCAGATGCGCGAAGGCGTCGTAGATCATCAGGTGGTCGACGTCCTTGTGGGCGATGCCGGCTTCCTTGAAAGCGAGGGGGCCTGCGGTGCGGAACGCGCGCGAACTGTCAAAGGTCTCCATCTGGCTGACCATCGGCGTTTCCACGCTCTCGCCGGTGCCGAGGATATAGACCGGCTTGTTCGGAAAGTCCTTGGCGCGGTCGGCTGAGGTCAGGATCAGGGCGCCGCCGCCGTCGGTGACGAGACAGCATTGCAGGATGCGGAACGGATAGGCGATCATCTTGGAGTTCAGCACGTCCTCGACCGTGATCGGCGCCTTCATCATGGCGCGCGGGTTCTTCGCGGCCCATTCGCGCTGCACCACCGCGACCATGGCGATCTGCTCATGGGTGATGCCGTGGGTCTTCATGTAGCGCAGCACGGGAATCGGGAACATGCTCGGCGGCCCGTAGACGCCGAACGGTGACTCGAACTGGCCATTGAGACTGTCCGGAGGCGTCGAGCGCGGCAGCTTGCCGATCATCGACTTGCCGCTCTCGGCATGCGTGATCAGCACGGTCTTGCACAGCCCGGCCTCGATCGCGGCGGCGGCGTGGCGGACATGCAGCATGAACGAGCAGCCGCCGACCGAGGTGCCATCGACCCAGGTCGGCTTGATGCCGAGGTAATGCGCGATCTGTTGCGGCGTCTCCACCGCGGTGGCGATGCCGTCGATGTCGGACAGCTTCAGGCCTGCATCGGCAATGGCGTTCAGCGCCGCATCCGCGTGCAACTGGATTTGCGACATGTTTGGAATGACGCCGAGCTCGGTGGTCTCGGCTGCGCCGACGACGGCGACTGCGTTTCTGCGCATGGTGCTTAGCCCTTCGCCGGACGGAACAGGGGAAGGGTGATCTTGTCGTCGAGCTTCTCGAACGCGACTTCCAGCTTCATGTCGAGCTCGAGCGCCTCCGGCGTCTGCGGGCAGTCGACGATGTTGCTCATCATCCGCGGGCCTTCCTCCAGTTCCACTACGGCAATGGCGTAAGGCGGGGTGAAACCGGGCGCGGCGGGGCGGTGGTTGATGACGTAGCTGTACAGCGTGCCCTTGCCGCTGGCCTTGAAGATCGAGACCTTGCGCGAGGCGCAGGACGGGCAGAACGGGCGCGGCGGAAAATAGACGTTGGCGCAGGCGTCGCAGCGCTGCAGCCGCAACTCGCCGGCGGCGGTGCCATCCCAGAAATGCTGGGTTTCCGGTGTCGGTTTCGGTCGCGCGCGCGCTGGCTCGGCCATATCGGTCATTTCCTCCATTGGGGCGCAGGCGGCGTGGCCCGCATGTTGCGGTCTTGATGCGACATTGACCATCTGGCGTCAACGGTCCAGCCACAACGTTGCATGGCCCTATTCCGGCACGCGCACTGTCGGTCTCCCGGCGGGCTTGCATGCCACCGCCAAAGCGCGCTTGCCTCGAGGATTGATCGGCCGCGCGCCGTGCTCCATAACATCTCCGCAACCTGGATGAAGCGAGCACGCGCCATGCCGAACGCCCCGACCCTTGCTGGACCAAGCCTTGCCGCACCGACCCTTGCCACGCTGGCCGACGATCTGGCCAGCGGCCGCACCAGCGCCCGCAAGCTGGTCGACGGCTGTCTCGCCAAAATCGCCGACAACTCGGGCGAGGGGGCGCGGGCTTTTGTCCGAGTCGACGCCGAAGCCGCAATCGAGGCCGCCGAGGCGATGGACCGGCTGCGTGAGATCAAGGCGGCGCCGTCGCGTTTCGCCGGCATTCCGGTCTCGATCAAGGACCTGTTCGACATCAGGGGCCAGGTGACCCGCGCAGGCTCCCGCGCGCTCGACGATTCAGCCCCGGCCGAGGTCGATGCATCAGCGGTGGCGCGGCTGCGCCGCGCCGGCTTCGTGGTGATCGGCCGCACCAACATGACCGAATTCGCCTATTCCGGGATCGGCATCAATCCGCATTACGGCACGCCCAAGGGCGCCTGGCAGCGCAACGTCGGCCATGTGCCCG
>NZ_JAURXB010000093.1 GCF_030654605.1 Bradyrhizobium sp. | reverse complement strand
AGCCAGAAATATCGGAAACAAGGCCTATATTGCCTCCGCCAGCATCATCAACACGGCCAGTTCGGCATCACTGCTGTTCGAGCCCGGGTCGGGTCGCGCCGTGTATGCGGGCGTCAAGGCCCGCTGGTAAAATGACAACAGGCCGGGCCCGAATCCCCGCAACCAACTCGTTCACTGAAGAAAAAGGACCAGGAACATGAAACAAGTCGTACGCACCCTAAGCTATGCCGTTGCCTTCGCAACTCTGCTGGTCGCGCCCGCGAGCGCGCAGGACGTCAAGGCCGGCGATCTCGTGATCAGTCAGGCCTGGAGCCGCGCCACGCCGGGCGGGGCGAAAGTCGCCGGCGGCTATCTCAACATCGAGAACAAGGGTGCCGCCGCTGATCGGCTGATCGGCGGATCGGCCGATATCGCCGGCAAGTTCGAAGTCCACGAAATGGCCGTCAAGGATGGCGTGATGACGATGCGTCCGCTCGACAAGGGACTCGTCATCGAGCCGGGCAAGACGGTAAAGCTCGCGCCCGGCGGCTATCATGTGATGCTGATGGACCTCAAGGGCGCGCTCAAGCAGGGTGACAAGGTGCCGGTCACGCTGGAGTTCGAGAAGGCCGGAAAGGTGAAGGTCTCGTTCGACGTGCAGGGCGTGGGCGCGCAGGCTCCAGCCGGCGCGGGTCATTCCGGCGGTCATGACATGAAACACACGCCTGATCATTCCGGCATGAAGAAGTGAGGCCTGCGATGTCGAAAGCCATCCTTCTTGCGGCCGTCGCTACATTGGCAGCATGGCCGGCCGCCGCGCACGTCTCGCTGGAAAATCGTCAGGCGGCGATCGGTGCGGGCTACAAGGCGGTATTCACCGTGCCGCATGGCTGCGCCGGCTCCGCCACGACAAAAATCCGCGTGCAAATCCCCGAAGGCGTGATCGCCGTCAAGCCGATGCCGAAGGCGGGCTGGAGCGTCGAGGCGATCAGCGGCAAATACGCTGTCGAATACAGCTACCACGGCAGGAAATTCACCGAAGGCGTCAAGGAGGTGGTGTGGAGCGGCGGCAAGCTGCCCGACAGCCATTACGACGAGTTCGTCGTCAGCACCTACCTGACCGGCAGCCTCAAGCCCAACACCACGCTGTATTTTCCGGTGGTGCAGGAATGCGAGCAGGGGGTCAGCCGCTGGATCGACATCCCGGCGCCAGGCGCCGGCCATTCCCATGACGACAAATCGCCGGCGCCGGGTGTCAAGCTGATGTCGAAATAAGGCTCTTGCGGATGCGCCTGATCGCCGGCCTGGCAATGCTGCTGTCGGTTCTCTGTGGTGCTACCGGCGCATCCGCCCATGCCACGCTGGTGTCGACCGATCCCGGCGACGGCAGCATCCTGGCGCAGGCGCCGAAGTCGGTTCAGCTGCGATTCAACGAAGCGGTAACGCCGGCGGTGGTCCGCGTGATCGATGCGGCCGGCAAGGCGCGCGACGATGTAACCGTACGCGTCGCCGGCGATACCATCACCATCACGCTGCCGGACAACCTGCCGCGCGGGACCCAGGTGGTCAGCTACCGGGTCACCTCGGAAGACGGCCATCCGGTCGCGGGCTCGATGGTGTTTTCGATCGGCGCCGCGACCGGGGCGGTGGCGAGCAAGAGCAGCAGCAGCTCCGTCAACGGCCTGATCTGGCTGGCGCGGATCGGGGTCTATCTCGGGCTGTTTGTCGGCGTCGGCGGCACATTCTTCATAGGCTGGATTGGCCGCGCACGCGCCGGCTCGCGGCTGGTCGTCGTCGCCCTGGTGGCAGGCCTGGTCGGCGCGGCGGCGGGGCTCGGGCTGCAGGGGCTCGACTTGCTGGATCTGCCGCCGGGCGGCCTGTTGACGGCGGCGCCCTGGAAGGCCGCCGCGGCAACCAGCCTGTTTCAGTCCCTGCTGATCGCGATGGCGGCGATGACCGCCGGCATCGTTGCGCTGCGGAGCCGGATCCCTGACATCGCCAGGACACTGTCGGCACTCGCGCTGGCCGGCGTCGGCCTGTCGCTCGCCTCCAGCGGGCATGCCGCGACCGCGACGCCGCAATGGCTGACCGCCCCGGCCGTGTTCCTGCATGGCGTCGGCGCAGCCTTCTGGGTCGGCGCGCTGGCGCCGCTGGCGGCGATGGCATGGCGGCCGGTGCAACCGCTGCTTCCGGTCCTCAACCGGTTCTCACATGCCGCGATTGTCGTCGTGGCCATGCTGGTGCTGACGGGGCTTGCGCTGGCCATCGTCCAACTCGGGAGTTTTGGCGCGCTGATCGACAGCCGATACGGGATCATCCTGTCGATCAAAACAGCTCTGGTCGCGGTACTGCTCGCCCTTGCGGCGCTGAACCGTTTTCGGCTGACGCCGGCCCTTGCGATCGATCCGCAAAACACCCGGCCGCTGCGGCGTTCGATCCTGGCGGAATGCATCTTCGCCGTTTGCATTCTGGCCGTGGTCGCCGGCTGGCGCTTCACGCCGCCGCCGCGCGCGCTCGCTGCGGCCGCCGCCCCGCCGCTGGCAATCCATATCCACACCGAGAAGGCCATGTTCCAGGTGCTGGTTTCACCGGGCAGAGTGGGCATCGACCATTTCGTCCTGCAACTGATGAACGGCGAGGGCATGCCGCTGGCGGCCAGGGAAGCCACCCTGACGCTGAGCCTGCCGGAGCGCGGCATCGAGCCGTTCGAGCGCAAGGCCGTGCTGGACGCCGACGGCCACTGGTCGGTCCGCGGCGTCGCGATCCCCTTTGCCGGCCGCTGGCATTTGCGCATCGATGCCCTGGTGACGGATTTCGAGAAGATCACACTGGAAGACGATTTCGACGTGCCGTCGCGCTGAAGCGATTTCCGCAAGGATTTTCAAAAGGATTCCCTAGGGATTTCCCGGCCGACTTTCACAAGGCCGCGTTTGCGCCTTAATCGCAAGGTCCATTGGACTGGTAAAAGTGACGCGTAATCTGCTGTTTTAGCGGCTTTTTCCGACCCCGCCCTTGTGTTTTTGCAGCCGATCCGGTTTCACTGGCACGCACCCCGTGTTCCCCCGATTCTTTGAGTGTCCTCATGCGATTGTCGCGGTTTTTTCTGCCCATTCTTAAAGAGAATCCGAAGGAAGCCGAGATCGTCTCGCATCGCCTGATGCTGCGCGCGGGCATGATGCGGCAGGAGGCGGCCGGCATCTATGCCTGGCTGCCGCTGGGCCTGAGGGTGCTGAAGAAGATCGAGCAGATCGTCCGCGAGGAACAGAACCGCGCCGGTGCCATCGAACTCTTGATGCCGACGCTGCAACTGGCTGATCTCTGGCGCGAAAGCGGCCGCTACGATGCCTATGGTCCGGAGATGCTGCGCATCACCGACCGGCACAAGCGCGAGCTGCTGTATGGGCCGACCAACGAGGAAATGATCACCGGGATCTTTCGATCCTATGTGAAGTCCTACAAGAGCCTGCCGCTCAATCTCTATCATATTCAATGGAAATTCCGCGACGAGCAGCGCCCCCGTTTCGGCGTGATGCGCGGCCGCGAATTCCTGATGAAGGACGCCTATTCCTTCGACGTCGACGAGGCCGCGGCGCGGCGCTCCTACAACCGGATGTTCGTCGCCTATTTGCGCACCTTCGCCCGGATGGGATTGAAGGCGATCCCGATGCGCGCCGAGACCGGTCCGATCGGCGGCGATCTCAGCCACGAATTCATCGTGCTCGCCGAGACCGGCGAGTCCGCGGTGTACTGCGACAGCGACGTGCTCAATCTGCCGGTGCCCGGCGATGACATCGATTACGAAGGCGATCTCGCCCCGATCATCAAGCAATGGACCTCGGTCTATGCCGCGACCGAGGACGTGCACGACGCCGCGCGTTTCGACAGCGAAGTCCCCGCCGGGAAGAAGGTGCAGACCCGAGGCATCGAGGTCGGCCAGATCTTCTATTTCGGCACCAAATATTCCGATTCGATGAAGGCCCTGGTGGCGGGCTCCGACGGCGCCGAACTGGCGGTTCACGGCGGCTCCTACGGCGTCGGCGTCTCGCGGCTGGTCGGCGCCATCATCGAAGCCTGCCATGACGATGCCGGTATCAAATGGCCGGAGGCGGTGGCGCCGTTCAAGGCGGTCATCCTGAACCTGAAACAGGGCGCCGAGGATGTCGATGCGGCCTGCATGAAGCTGTATCGCGAGCTCGAGGCCAGCGGCGTCGAGGTGCTTTATGACGACACCGACCAGCGCGCCGGCGCGAAATTCGCCGCCGCCGACCTGATCGGCATTCCCTGGCAGATTCTGGTCGGACCCAAGGGTCTCGCTGACGGCAAGCTCGAACTGAAGCGGCGCAGCGACGGGACGCGGGAGAATCTGAGCCCGGCGGACGTCGTGGCGCGGCTGACTTCGTGAGGAATTATCCACCGACGCAGGTGGAATGTCGGACGAGGCGGCCACAATTGGCCCGAATCGTGTGAGAATCGAACTATGGATGAAGCCATGAGCGAGCCAGTTCGAACCCCACCTTTCGCGCCCTTCGAATGGCTCTTGTCCGGACGCTATCTGCGCGCGCGCCGCAAGGAAGGTTTTATCTCCGTGATCGCCGGGTTCTCGTTCCTCGGCATCATGCTCGGCGTCGCCACCCTGATCATCGTGATGGCCGTGATGAACGGCTTCCGCAAGGAATTGCTGGACAAGATCCTCGGCGTCAACGGCCATATCCTGGTGCAGCCGCTTGAATCGCCGCTGACCGACTGGAAGGATGTCGCCGAGCGCATCAGCCAGGTCCAGGGCATCCGCCTCGCGGCCCCCGTCGTGGATGGCCAGGCGCTGGGCTCCTCGGCCTTCAACGCCGCCGGCGTGTTCGTGCGCGGCATCCGCGCCGCCGATCTGGTCAACCTCACCTCGATCGCCAAGAACATCAAGCAGGGCTCGCTCGAAGGGTTCGACGAGGGGCAGGGCGTCGCCATCGGCCGCAGGCTCGCCGATCAATTGTCGCTGCATTCCGGCGACAGCATCACGCTGGTGGCGCCGAAAGGCGCGGTCACCCCGATGGGCACCACGCCGCGCATCAAACCCTACAAGGTGGCGGCGGTGTTCGAGGTCGGGATGTCGGAATATGACGGCATCTTCGTCTTCATGCCGCTGCCGGAGGCGCAGGCCTATTTCAACCGCAAGGACGACGTCACCGCGATCGAGGTCTTCACCACCAATCCCGACAAGGTCGATGTCTTCCGCAAGACCGTGACGGAGGCTGCGGGGCGGCCGGTGTTTCTGGTCGACTGGCGGCAGCGCAATTCGACCTTCTTCAACGCGCTTCAGGTCGAACGCAACGTCATGTTCCTGATCCTGACCATGATCGTGCTGGTCGCGGCGCTCAACATCGTCTCCGGCCTGATCATGCTGGTGAAGGACAAGGGACAGGACATCGCGATCCTGCGCACCATGGGGGCCTCGCAGGGCTCGATCATGCGGATATTCCTGATTACGGGGGCTGCGATCGGCGTGGTCGGCACGCTGACCGGTTTCTTCGTCGGCATGGTGATCTGCCTGAATATCGAATCGATCCGCCAGTTCCTGTCCTGGCTGACCAGCACCGAATTGTTTCCACCGGAGCTCTATTTCCTCTCCAAGATGCCGGCCGAGATCGACGTCGGCGAAACCATCGCGGTCGTGATCATGGCGCTGACGCTGTCGTTCCTGGCCACGCTGTATCCGTCGTGGCGTGCCGCGCGCCTCGATCCCGTCGATGCGCTCCGGTATGAGTGAGGGCCAGATGGAGCAGGGGGCGGAAGATGTACCGGTTGTCTATCTCCACGAGATAAAACGCCAGTATACGCAAGGCACGGAGACGCTGACCATTCTCGACGGCGCCAAGCTGGCGCTGTGGGCGGGGCAGTCGGTCGCGCTGGTGGCGCCCTCGGGCGCCGGCAAATCGACGCTGCTGCATATCGCGGGCCTGCTGGAGACCCCCGACGACGGCGAGGTCTATGTTGGCGGGGCGCCGACCTCGCAATTGTCCGATATCGAGCGAACCCAGATCCGCCGTTCCGATATCGGCTTCGTCTACCAGTCGCACCGGCTGCTGCCGGAATTCACCGCGCTGGAAAACGTCATGCTGCCGCAGATGATCCGCGGCCTCAAGCGCGATGAAACCGTCAAGCGCGCCACCGAAATCCTGGCCTATCTCGGCCTCAGCGAGCGCATCAAGCACCGGCCCTCCGAACTGTCGGGCGGCGAGCAGCAGCGGGTCGCGATTGCGCGCGCGGTCGCCAACGCGCCGCGGGTATTGTTCGCGGACGAGCCGACCGGAAACCTCGATCCGCATACCGCCGATCATGTGTTCGGGGCGTTGATGCAGCTGGTCGCGGCGACCCGCGTCGCGATGCTGATCGTGACGCATAATATGGAGCTGGCGGGCCGGATGGACCGCCGCGTGTCGCTGGTCGACGGCAAGGTCGTCGAGCTCGAATAGATCATGACGGGTTGCGAGGCCCTACCGCGGAGCCTCACTCAAAAATCTCGAAATCAACTCCATGTACGGTAACGTTGACCCTAATCTGATACCGTCAATGCGAAGCTTTCGCCGCGCGGGACCGATCAGTAGGCCGGGCGCCGCCGTTGTTGCCGCCGAGGCCCGGCGCCCGCGTAAAAGGGATTGATCTCACACTGGGCGGCGCGGCCCGCCGCCGAGGCGGCACACTGGGCCAGAGAGGTAAAGTTGCATTCGTAGTAGGTGAGCCGTCCGTAGACGTGCAGGCAAACCGGATAGGCCGGGTCATAGGTCTGCGCCGCCGCCGGTGCGGTTGCCGAAATCGATGCGATAGCCGCAATCGCCAAAGCCAGTTTACGCATCGGTGCCTCCTTCGGACTTGCCTTCATTACCGCGGATAGGGGGGCGGCAAGCGGTCGCGGCCACGCACGGCGCGGGGATCTCTATCCGGACCGGGATCGTAGTAGGGATTTTCAATGCAGGAGAGAAACCGCCCCGACGCGGTGGCCTGGCATTGCTCATAGCTGGTGAAGGTGCATTGGCTCAGCGCGGGAATTTCGCTGCCCTGGATGCAATAGGGATAGCGGGTGCCGACGGCCTCGGCCGGTGCTGTGCCCACCATCGCGAGGCCGCCCGCGCCCAACAGAGCCAGAACCAGGTTACGCATCAAGATCTCCCATCGGCCGCAGCCGCTTGTCGTCGAATCCTTGACCTGAACCAGAACCGGTCCGGCAGGTCTTCGTCAACTCACGTTCGTGCGTGCCGTTCAGCGATATCAATTGGTTCGGCGGCCGGCGTGATGCGTTGATGTAAGTCAAGCCCGTCCTCCGCGAAGTGTCATGCCAGTCCTCGCATCAGTTGATTGTGATCGCCGAACGGTTGGAAAAAGGTCGGGATCGATCGCATTTTCGGACCATGGCTTTCAACCTGATGAAGATCGCCGTATTGGCTGGCCTGACGGTCGTCACCGCCGGCATTTTCCCTGACCGGCTGAGGGCGCGATCATTGCCATTGGGACATGCGTCGCGGCGGCTGTGGTCCTGCATTTCGTCGCGCCTTGAATTGCCCTCCGGCATTCCCGGCGCTTCCGCATTAACCAAGCCGTTTCTTTCGGAGGCAGCTTCGAACTGACCCGCTAGCCGCCTCTTGACTCCTGGAACAAAAATAGAACAATGTTCTTCATATGTTCTTATTCTCAGGAGGCGGGCATGTTGAAGATATTTGTGGAAGAAGCTGCGGCGCTGGCGTCGCTTACGCTGTTTGTCGGGATGATCGCGGTCTGGGCGCAGCTGATTCCCCAGCTCTGAGGTCCTGACCGGGCAGGTGGCGGCAGGAAAGCGGGGATGCCTGGCCGGGTGGCGCGGTTCGGCGTGGACAGGCCGGGCGCCAGGCATCACCATTGAGGCGCGAGTCGGCCCTGTGAGGGCGGCCTGCCTCCCTCATGCCAGATGATCGCTCCATGACCTCAAAACCTTCGGCAGCCGTTGCCAATGCCGGATTCGTCCATCTTCACGTCCATTCCGCCTATTCGCTGCTGAAGGGCTCGATCAAGATCCAGAAGCTGGCGGAACTGGCCAAGGCCGATCGCCAGCCGGCGCTGGCGCTGACCGATACCGACAACATGTTCGGGGCGCTGGAATTCTCCGACAAGCTGGCGGGTTACGGCATCCAGCCGATCATCGGTTGCGAGCTCGCGGTCGATTTCGGCGACCAGGACCCCAATGCGCGCAACGCGCTGGCCGCCGGCCCCGCGCGGATCGTGCTGCTGGCGGCGCGCGAGCGCGGCTACCGCAGCCTGATGCGGCTGAATTCGCGGGCGTTTCTGGAAACGCCGATCCATCAGGCCCCCCACATCAAGTTCGAATGGCTCGAGGGCGACGCCGAGGACCTGATCGCGCTGACCGGCGGTCCGGAAGGGCCGATCTCGCTGGCGCTGCAGGCCGATCATGCGGCGCTGGCCGCACTTCGCTGCGACCGGCTGGCCAGCCTGTTCGGCGACCGGCTCTATATCGAACTGCAGCGCCACGGTGTCGACAAGGAGCGCCGCGCTGAAGCCGGCCTGATCGATCTCGCCTACGCCAGGGGCCTGCCGCTGGTGGCGACCAACGAGCCGCATTTTGCAACGGCGGACGATTACGAGGCCCATGACGCGCTGCTCTGCATCGCCGGCGGACGTCTGGTCGCCGAAACCGATCGCGAGCAGCTGACCCCCGATCACCGTTTCAAGACCCGCGCGGAAATGGCGGTGCTGTTCGCCGACATTCCGGAGGCGCTGGCGTCCACCGTCGAGATCGCCGAGCGCTGCGCGTTCCGCCCGAAGACGCGCAAGCCGATCCTGCCGCGCTTTACGGTAGGCGCTGCCACTGCGGACTCCGTCAGCGACGAAGCCACGGAATTGCGCCGGCAGGCCGAGGAGGGGTTGGCCTGGCGGCTCAAGGTCCACGGCCTCGCGCAAGGCGAGACCGAGGAAACCTATCGGGCGCGGCTCGCTTTCGAGATCGACGTCATTACCCGCATGGAATATCCGGGCTACTTCCTGATCGTCGCCGACTTCATCAAATGGGCCAAGAGCCAGGGCATTCCGGTCGGGCCGGGCCGCGGCTCGGGCGCGGGCTCGCTGGTCGCCTATGCCCTGACCATCACCGACCTCGATCCGATCCGGTTCGGCCTGCTGTTCGAGCGCTTCCTCAATCCGGAACGCGTCTCGATGCCCGACTTCGACATCGACTTCTGCCAGGACCGCCGCGGCGAGGTGATCGACTATGTGCAGGCGCGCTACGGCCGCGACCAGGTCGCCCAGATCATCACCTTCGGCACGCTGCAGGCGCGCGGCGTGCTGCGCGACGTCGGCCGCGTGCTGCAGATGCCCTATGGCCAGGTCGACAAGCTGACCAAACTGGTGCCGCAGAATCCGGCCGCACCGGTGACGCTGGCCGCGGCGATCGAGAGCGAGCCGAAACTGCAGGCGTTTCGCGACGAGGACCCGGTGGTGGCGCGCGCCTTCGACATCGCGCAGCGCCTGGAGGGCCTGACCCGGCATGCCTCGACCCACGCCGCCGGCATCGTGATCTCGGACCGGCCGCTCAGCGAACTGGTGCCGCTCTACCGCGATCCGAAATCCGACATGCCGGTGACCCAGTTCAACATGAAATGGGTGGAGCCCGCAGGGTTGGTCAAATTCGACTTCCTCGGCCTCAAGACGCTGACCGTGCTCGACGTCGCCGTGAAGCTGTTGAAACAGCGCAACATCGACATCGATCTCGCGACCCTGCCGCTCGACGACGCCAAGAGCTACGCGATGCTGGCCCGCGGCGATGTGGTCGGCGTGTTCCAGGTGGAAAGCCAGGGCATGCGGCGGGCGCTGGTCGACATGCGGCCCGACCGCTTCGAGGACATCATCGCGCTGGTGGCGCTGTATCGCCCGGGCCCGATGGCGAACATTCCGACCTACTGCGCCCGCAAGCACGGCGACGAGGAGTCGGAATACCTGCATCCGATGCTGGAGCCGATCCTGAAGGAAACCTACGGCGTCATCATCTACCAGGAACAGGTGATGCAGATCGCCCAGGTGATGGCCGGCTATTCGCTCGGCGACGCCGACCTGCTGCGCCGCGCCATGGGCAAGAAGATCCGCTCGGAGATGGAAAAGCAGCGCGCCATCTTCGTGGCCGGCGCCATGAAGAACAACGTGCCGAAGGCGCAGGCCGACACTATCTTCGAACTATTGGCAAAATTCGCCGATTACGGCTTCAACAAGAGCCATGCGGCGGCCTACGCGCTGGTGTCGTACCACACCGCCTACATGAAGGCGCATTACCCGGTGGAGTTTTTGGCGGCGTCGATGACGCTCGACCTCAGCAATACCGACAAGCTCTCGGAATTCCGCGCCGAGGCGCAGCGGCTCGGCATCAAGGTCGAGGCGCCCAGCGTCAATCGCTCCGGCGCCACCTTCGAGGTCAGCGACAACACCATCTATTACGCGCTGGCGGGCCTGAAGGGCGTCGGCGGCCACGCGGTCGAGCTGATCGTCGAGGCGCGCAAGGAAGGCCTGTTCACCTCACTGGCGGATTTCGCAGCAAGGGTGAATCCGCGCGCGATCAACAAGCGCGTGATCGAGAGTCTCGCGGCGGCCGGCGCCTTCGACGGGCTGGATGCCAATCGCGCGCGGGTGTTCGCCGGCGCCGAGGCCATTCTCTCGGCATGCCAGCGCAGCCACGAGGCCGCGACCATGGGGCAGAACGACATGTTCGGCGGTGCCGCGGATGCTCCGACCATCATGCTGCCGCAGATCGAGCCATGGCTGCCGGCCGAGCGGCTGCGGCGCGAATACGACGCCATCGGATTTTTCCTCTCGGGCCATCCGCTCGACGACTATGCCACGGTGCTGAAGCGGCTGCGGGTGCAGACCTGGGCGGAATTTTCCCGCGCCGTCAAAACCGGCGCCACCGCGGGCAAGGTGGCGGCAACCGTGGTGTCGCGGATGGAGCGGCGCACCAAGACCGGCAACAAGATGGGCATCATGGGCCTGTCCGATCCGACCGGTCATTTCGAAGCGGTGCTGTTTTCCGAAGGGCTGGCGCAATATCGCGACGTGCTGGAGCCGGGGGCGGCGGTGCTGCTGCAGCTCGGCGCCGAGCTGCAGGGCGAGGACGTCCGCGCCCGGGTGCTGCACGCCGAGCCGCTGGACGCCGCCGCGGCGAAAACCCAGAAAGGTCTTCGCATCTTCGTGCGCGACACCAGGCCGCTCGAATCCATTGCGAAGCGGCTGTCGATGCCGGAGCCGGGGCAGGGCCCCGCGCGCGGCGCCCAGGCCAAACCGGTCGCGGTGGCGCCCGGCGGTGCCGACGGCGACGTCTCGCTGGTGATGATGCTCGACCTCGAAACCGAGGTGGAGATGAAGCTGCCCGGCCGCTTCAAGGTCTCGCCGCAGATCGCCGGCGCGATCAAGGCGGTGTCGGGCGTGGTGGACGTGCAGCAGCTGTAAGGCCGCCCAATCAGGGAGTTGATGATGGTCCCTGAGCAGGTGATCGAGGAACTGAGCGTCCCGGGGCGGTTGCCGGTCGAGGCGATCCGCGCCGCCCAGGCCGACCACGCGACGATGCTGCCCGTCTTCCTGCGCACGCTCGATGATTTCCTGGAACTGCGAGGGTCGGCCGATCCCAACGCGCTGTTCTTCATCTTTCATCTGCTCGGCGAGTGGCGTGAGAAATCGGCGTTCTGGCCGCTGGCGGTTTTCCTGCGCTTGCCGCCCGACGTTCTCGACAGCATCCTCGGCTCCGCCATCACCGAGACCAGCCATCGCGTGATGGCGGCTGTTTTCGATGGCGATCCCGAGCCGCTTTATCAGGTCATCCGCGATCCGGATGCCGACGAGTACGTCCGCGCCAAGATGTTGCAGACAATCGCCATGCTGACGCGCCGCGGCGAGCTGTCGCGTGACGCGGCGACGACCTTCCTGCACGATTGCTTTTCGCAACTCGAGCCAAAAGGGTATTGCTACGTCTGGTGCGGCTGGGTCGACGCGGTGGGCTGGCTTGGATTGTCTGAACTACAGCCCCTGGTGCGGCAAGTCTTTGAGCGCGGATCGATCGATCCGGGCTCGATGAATTTCAGCTATTTCGAGAAATTGCTGCAACATGCGCTTGACCATCCCGGCGCCGAGCCGCTTTACGCCGGTGGCAAACTCACGCTGTTCGGCGATACGATTACGGAGATGTCGGGGTGGCATGCTTTCCGGCCGAAATCGTCGCGCAACGAAAAACCCGAATGGGGATCGAATCCCTTCGAGATGCCTTACCCCGTCTCCTCGCGCAAGATCGGGCGCAACGATCCCTGTCCCTGCGGCAGCGGCAAGAAATTCAAGAAATGCTGCCTGACACAGGCGTGATGCGCCAGGCGGTTGCAACCGAGCAGCATCGGGATCGATTACTCCATTGCCGCAGAGCAGCTCTGGTCGGAACGTCTGCGGGCAGCTGAAGGTGGCTCGGCAGCAATCAGGCGGACGAAAAACCTTCAACCTCAACGGCCAGCCGCCAGCCCCTTCATGATGAGATCGATGCTGGCTTCGGTGAAAACCGTGATGTCGGTCTCCTTCCGGCTCCCGAACAGCATCGACCACAGGCTCAACAGCAGCGCCGGGCTCATCACGATTTCCGGAAATGCGCTTGCCGGCGACGCGCGAAATTCGCCGGCCGCGACCCCGGCTTCGATCACCTTCTCGAACTGATCGATGACCGGTCGCACGAACTCTTGGTAATGCCGGTCGACGAGGTCGGGAAACCTGGAGCCTTCGGCGATCAGGAAACGAAGGGTCTCGCGGGACGTTCGGTCTTCGGCGATCTTTCGGTACACGAAGACGATGAGCGCGTGCAGGCGCGAGCTGTATGATCCCTCCAATTCCTCGGCATAGCTTCCCAGTTCGGGGAAGAAAGCCCGGGATTTGTGCCGGATCATTTCGTCGAACACGCGCTCCTTGGTCTCGAAATAGAAATAGATCGTGCCCTTGGTGACGTTCGCCCGGGCGGCGACATCCTCCAGCCGGGTTGCGGCATAGCCGTTCTTGACGAATTCCTCGAAGGCCGCGTCGAGGATCTCGGCCGGTCGTTCCGCTTTTCGTCGTGCGCGTTTCGTCATCTCGGGCTTCATATGCGGATGGTATCCTATTGCGGCCAACTTTACTATTGACTTCCGAGTCAGTCAATATTAGTAAGTGAACACTCACTGAGCGGTCTTGTCGATGCCCAATGCCTTGAAAATTGCCGTATCTGTATCGCTGGCAGTGCTTCTGGGCGCCTGCGAGCAGGACCGTGTGGTGACGCGGCCGGCGACATTGGTGCGAACCGAGATTGTCCAACTTCAACCGTACGCGGCCACCATCCGCCTGACCGGCGACGTCCAGGCGCGCGTGCGCACCGAATTGTCGTTTCGGGTCAGCGGGCGCGTGACGGAGCGGATGGTCGATGTCGGCTCCCATGTGAACGCCGGCGATGTGCTCGCCACCATCGACCCCACCGAACAGCAGGCAGACCTTGAGGGGTCGAAGGCTTCCGTGGCCGCAGCCGAGGCCCAGCTGCGCGTCGCCACCGCGACCTTCGAACGGCAGAAATCATTGATGGCGAAGGGATTCACGACACGGGTGTCGTACGATCAGGCGCAAGAGGGGTTACGGACTGCGGAAGGAACGCTCGAGGCCGCCAGGGCGCAGCTGGGCACCTCGACCGATGTTCTGACCTACACCGAATTGCGCGCTAGCGCGTCGGGCATCATTACCGCGCGCAACATCGAGGTCGGGCAGGTCGCCCAATCCGCGCAAGCGGCCTACACGCTTGCGGAGGACGGCGCGCGCGACGCGGTGTTCGACCTCTACGAGTCGATCTTCCTGGGGCAGCCGGAAAGCGACACGATCAAATTGACGCTGGTTTCGGATCCGGCCGTCACTGCGCCGGGACGTGTGCGGGAAATCTCACCGACGGTCGATCCCAAGAATGCGACCGTCCGGGTCAAGGTCGCGATCCAGAATGCGCCGGGCGCGATGACGCTGGGCAGCACGGTTATCGGCGAGAGCCGCACCAGGCCGGTCGATAAGATCGTGCTGCCCTGGAGCTCATTGACCGCTGCCTTGAACGGGCCCGCTGTCTGGGTGGTCGATCCCGGCACCAATGTCGTCTCGCTCAGGGACATCGCGGTCGAAAGCTATGAGACCAGCAGCTTCATTGTCGGCAAGGGGCTCGCGGTCGGTGAGCGCGTCGTTACCGACGGCGGCAAGCTGCTGCGCCCGGGGCAGGTCGTGACGTTCGACGGGGCGAAAACATGATGGCCTCGCGTATCATTTGCATCGTCGCGGCCGGCGCCGTCCTGACCGGCTGCGGCGAAAAGGTCGCCGAGCCGCAACCGGCACGACCCGTTCTGTCGATGGTGGTTGCGCCGATGGAGGCGACGAATGTCGCTGTCGTCGGAACGATACAGCCCCGGTACAAGACGGACTTCGGCTTCCGCATGCTGGGCCGGCTGATCGCGCGGCCCGTCAATGTCGGTGAGGCCGTCGCCAAAGGGCAGGCGCTCGCCGCGGTCGATCCGTTCGCCGCGGAACTGGCAGTCCGCTCGGCGCTCGCGCAGCTATCCACCGCACAAGGGCAGCTGGCCAATGCGTCAGGCAACGCCGAGCGCCAGCGCATCCTGATCGAAACCGGCGCGACGACCAAGGCGACCCTGGATTCGGCAGAGCAGAGCAACGCCGCGGCGCAGGCCGCCGTCGTTCAGGCCCAGTCCAACCTGACCAAGGCGCGCGAGCAATTCAGCTACACCAAGGTCAGCGCCGACTACGCCGGCGTCGTCACCGCGGTCGGCGCCGAAGTCGGGCAGGTCGTGGCACCCGGCCAGATCGTCGTCACGGTGGCGCGGCCGGACATTCGCGAGGCCGTCATCGACGTGGCCGACGACCTGGCGAGCGCGCTGCGGATCGGCATGCCGCTGGCGGTGACGCTGCAACTCGACCCGCGGATCCGCGCCGAAGGCAAGGTGCGCGAGATCGCCCCGCAGTCCGACGCGGCGACGCGCAGCCGCCGCATCCGCATCACCCTCGAGGCGCCGCCGGAAAGCTTCCGGCTCGGCACCACCATCACGACCCTGATCCCCGGCGGAGCTGCCCGCGGATTCCGGCTGCCTGCGACGGCGATCCTCACCCGCGATGGCAGGTCGAGCGTCTGGCTGCTCGACCCCGCCAGCAAGTCGGTCACCTCGCGTGACGTGCAGATACTGCCCAATGGCGACGGCTCGGTGGATGTGACCGAAGGCATAGAAGCCGGGGCGCGCATCGTCACGGCCGGGGTCCACCATCTGAAGGAGGGCCAGAAGGTCCGACTGGAACAGGAAGCGGCGCGGTGAAATCTTTCAATCTCTCGGACTGGGCTCTCAACCACCGATCGCTGGTCTGGTATTTCATGGTCGCGTTCATGGCTGCCGGGCTGTTCTCCTATCTCAATCTCGGACGCGAGGAGGATCCGGCTTTCACCATCAAGACGATGCTGATCCAGGCGAAGTGGCCGGGCGCCTCGGCCGAGGAGACCACGCGCCAGGTCACCGACCGGATCGAGAAGAAGCTCGAAGAGCTGGAATCACTCGACTACACCAGGAGCATCACCACCGCCGGACAGACGACGGTGTTCGTCAATCTGCGCGATACGACCAAGGCGAGCGACGTCAGTCCAACCTGGGTCCGCGTCCGCAACATGATCGCCGACATCAAGAGCGATTTTCCGCAAGGCGTCGTCGGCCCCGCCTTCAACGATCGCTTCGGCGACGTTTTCGGCAACATCTACGCCTTCACCAGCGATGGGCTGACGCAACGACAGCTGCGCGACCGCGTCGAAGAAGTCCGTGCCAAGGTCCTGCAGGTCCGCGATGTCGGCCGCGTCGATATCGTCGGGGCGCAGGACGAGGTCATCTATCTGGAGTTTTCGACCAGCAAGGTCGCCGCACTCGGCCTCGACCAGCGGTCGGTCCTGACTTCGCTGCAGGCCCAGAACGCGATCGCGCCGTCCGGCGTGGTCAATGCCGGTCCGGAGCGCATCAGCGTCCGGGTCAACGGGCAGTTCACCTCGGAGCAAAGCCTCAAGACGATCAACCTGCGCGTCAATGACCGGTTCTTTCCGCTGACCGATGTCGCCACTATCAGGCGGGGCTATACCGATCCGCCGACGTCGCTGTTCCGGTTCAAGGGAGAGCCGGCGATCGGGCTCACGATCGGGATGAAACCGGGCGCCAATCTGCTGCAATTCGGCGAGGCCCTCAAGCAGGAGATGACGCGCATCATCGCCGACCTGCCGGTCGGCGCCGAGGTCCACCTGGTGTCCGACCAGCCGCAGATCGTCGATGAGGCGGTTTCCGGATTTACCCGCGCGCTGTTCGAGGCGATCGTGATCGTGCTGGCGATCAGCTTCCTCAGCCTCGGCATGCGCGCCGGTCTCGTGGTCGCGATCTCGATTCCGCTGGTACTCGCGATCACCTTCCTGGTGATGTCCTATTCCGGCATCTCGCTGCAGCGCATTTCGCTGGGTGCGCTGATCATCGCGCTCGGGCTGCTGGTGGACGACGCCATGATCGCCGTCGAGATGATGGTAGCCCGGCTCGAGATCGGCGATACCCTCACCAAGGCGGCGACCTACGTCTACACCTCGACCGCCTTTCCGATGCTGACCGGCACGCTGGTGACGGTCGCGGGATTCATCCCGATCGCCTTCAACAGCAGCGCTGCAGGCGAATTTACCTTCACGCTGTTCGTCGTGATCGCGGTGTCGCTGGTGGTGTCGTGGATCGTCGCCGTGCTGTTCACGCCGCTGCTCGGGGTCACCATCCTGCCGGACAGGATGAAGGGCCATCATGAAAAGAAGGGCTGGTTCGCAGGCGCGTTTTCCCGTGCGCTCGGTCTCAGCATGCGCTGGCGATGGGCCACCATCGCGGTGACGCTCGCGGCGTTCGCGCTGTCGATCTTCGGCCTCGGCTTCGTTCAGCAGCAGTTCTTCCCGTCATCCGACCGCAAGGAGTTGATCGTCGACTGGAACCTGCCGCAGAACAGTTCGATCGCCGAGACCAACGCGCAGATGGCGCGCTTCGAGAAGGAGGCGCTGCAGGGCAATGACGCCATCGACCACTGGTCGACCTATGTGGGGCAGGGTGCGCCGCGCTTCGTGCTGTCGTTCGACGTCCAGCCCGCGGATATATCCTTCGGGCAGATGGTGATCGTCACCAGGAGCCTGGAGGCCCGCGACCGCGTGAAGGGCGAACTTCAGGCCTATCTGAAGAAGACCTTTCCCGGCACCGACGCTTTCGTCAAGCTGTTGGACATCGGCCCGCCGGTCGGTCGGCCGATCCAGTACAGGCTGAGCGGCCCGGACATCGGAAAGGTCAGGGAATTTTCGCAGCAGTTCGCCGCGGTCATCGCCGGCAACGCGCATCTGGGCGACGTGGTGTTCGACTGGATGGAAGCGGCGCGCGTGGTGAAGGTCGACGTGTTGCAGGACAAGGCCCGGCAACTCGGCGTGACCTCCGAGGACATCGCGTCGACGCTCAACGGCGTCGTCGATGGAGCCTCCATCACCCAGGTCCGCGACGACATCTATCTCGTCAAGGTACTGGGCCGTGCCAATGCCCCTGAACGCGGCTCGATCGAGACACTGCGCAATCTTCAGCTGTCCGGCAGCAGCGGCCAGTCGGTGCCGCTCGCTGCGGTCGCCACTTTCCGTTACGAACTCGAGCAGCCCACGATCTGGCGCCGGTCGCGCCTGCCGACGATCACGTTGAAGGCGGGCGTCCTGGGCGACGTCCAGCCGGCGACGGTGGTCGATCAGTTGAAGGCACCGGTCGCCCAGTTCACCTCGAAGCTGCCTGCCGGCTATTCCGTCGCAGTCGGCGGCAGCGTCGAGGAGAACGGCAAGGGGCAGGCGCCGATCATCGCCATCTTCCCGGTCATGCTGTTCGCGATGGCGACCATCCTGATGGTGCAGTTGCAGAGTTTCCATCGGCTGTTCCTGGTATTCACGGTGGCGCCGCTGGCCCTGATCGGCGTTGTCGCAGCACTGCTGCCGAGCGGCGCCCCGATGGGATTCGTCGCGATCCTCGGCGTGCTCGCCTTGATAGGCATCCTGATCCGCAACTCGGTCATCCTGATCGTACAGATCGAACAACTGCGGAACGAAGGCAGGCCGCCATGGGAAGCCGTCGTCGAGGCGACCGAGCACCGCATGCGTCCGATCCTGCTGACCGCCGCGGCGGCAAGCCTCGCGTTGATACCGATCGCGCGGGAAGTGTTCTGGGGCCCGATGGCCTACGCGATGATGGGCGGCATCATCGTCGGAACTGTGCTGACGCTGCTGTTCCTGCCCGCGCTCTACGTCGCATGGTTTCGCATTGCGGCGCCTGACGAGGTGACGGCCTCATGAAATTTCAAGAAACAGGAACGTCGCCGCCGTGCCTTTACCACGGCGCCCGCGTCCGGATGAGCCCACTCGGCCGTGAACGGCACCCCAAATACGGCGATCGGGAAGGGGTGATCGTGGGGAGCGGGTCTCCGAGCAGCTGGCGGGTCAAGTTCGACGACCGCAAGACCATCCAGGCGATCCACCGGGACTATCTCGAACTGGCCACTCAACCGGCCAGCGCAGCGGCCCAGGTCGATCCCCAAGTCGATCCCCAAGCCACTTCCAAAGCCGCTCCCAAAGCCGCTCCCAAAGCCGCTCCCAAGGCCGCTCCCAAAGCCGCCCCGCAACGCGGCCTTCGGGGCGCGACGCCGTGCTCGTGAACGTCAACTTCCAGCCTGAGCTTGCCATGCATCGCATCCGTCGCCGGCCGTCCGTCTCGTTGTTGATCGCTTCGGCGCTGAGCTTTGTCGTCGCCGGATGCGCCTCGCTGCCACGGGCGCAATATGGCGTCGCCGATGCGCCGGCCGCGCGCGTTCTGGATCTGACGGAGCTGCGGCGCTATGCCGACGATCCAGCCTCCACCTTCCGGCAAGACCGGAATCAGGCCGCGCTGCGGGGGCCACGTACCTACCTGGCGCTGTCGGGCGGCGGCGCCGACGGCGCCTACGGCGCCGGGGTTCTCAACGGCTGGACGGAGGCGGGCACACGCCCCTCGTTTTCGATCGTATCGGGAGTGAGCACCGGCGCGCTGATCGCGCCGTTCGCGTTTCTCGGTTCCGGCCATGACGCGACGTTGCGGGATGTCTACACCAGCGGCATCGCCGAGAGCCTGCTCGACGCGCCGAGCGCATTCAACGCGATCTTCGGGGCGGGCTTGTTCGGCAACAAACGGCTGCGGGAACTGGTGGCCAAGTATATCGACGTCAGCTTCGTTGCTGCTGTCGCCACCGAATACGCCAAGGGGCGGCGGCTGTTCATCGTCACGACCAATCTGGATTCGCAGCGCACCGCGATTTGGGACATGGGAAAGATCGCCTCGCTGCGCACGCCCGAAGCCTTGAACCTGTTCCGGGACGTCGTCGCCGCATCGGCAAGTGTGCCGGTGGTGTTTCCGCCGATGCTGGTCACTGCCGTAGCCAACGGCAGGCAATTCCAGGAGATGCATGTCGACGGCGGCGTAACCGCGCCTGTGCTGACCCTGCCGGAGGCATTCCTGCTGCGCGACGCCAAACTGGCCAGGATCGACGACAAGGCCAACGATCTGCAGCTCTACATCCTGATCAACAACAAGGTCGAGCCGGAGTTTCAACTCGTTGCCAACAGCACGATCGAGATCGCGGCGCGATCCTCATCGACCATGGTCAAGACGCAGACGCGCTCGATCCTCTACAGCACCTGGGATTTCACCCGCCGTAACAAATTCGGCTTCAACCTGACCTACATCGAAGGGCGCATCCCCGCGGCGGCGAGTTCGGGATTCGATACCGCCTATATGCGCGGGTTGTTTCAGTACGGCTACGAGCGGGCGCGAAGCGGTCACGCCTGGTCGAAATCTCCACCGTTTGACGGTCTGAAGCCGACAGCCGGCTATCGGACTTCAGCTGCGCGGCAGGCGGTGGTCGGTCACTGACCTGTCAGAGGAATCAACCACGCCTAGCCGTTCCCGAAAAGGAGTGCCCCATGACGACATCCGGCGGTCAGGAGGACGATCATGCGCATCGATAAACTGGCGAAGCGTCTCATCCTGTCGATGCTGCCGTTGCTCCCGCTGCTTGCGCCCGTGCCGGCGTTCGGCCGCGAGTCCGCCGATCTTGCGCCGCTGTCTGTTCCACAGTCCAATGAGTCCGAAAGCGAAGCGCTCCTGCAGGAAATCAAGGTATTCGCCTATGCCCGGATTTCTGCCCGGCGTGCGATTGCCATCGCCGAGAGGCTTGGCGCCGGCGCCAGGGTCGTCGACCTCGGTTTCGACGGATCGACCCCTCATCCGGCCTTCCGGGTGAAAGTCCTCCTGAACGGGGAATTGTGGGACGGGGCGATCGATGCTTCGACCGGGGTGGCCGCCAGTACCGGGCCAACAACGCCGGTATCCAGGCTGCGGGAGGAGAACCAGACGATACTGGCCGCTTTCTCCGCAGCCGGCGTAAGCCTTTCCGAGACCATCGCCATTGCCGAGCAAGTCGGCTCCGGCAAAGCGGTCAGCGCGGGATTGCAGTACAACGGCGCGAAACTCGTGTTGCTGGTGGTTGTCGTCAGCGAGGGCTCATTGAAGGAAATCTCGGTCGAGCCCCCGGCAAGCCGACGCCGCCAGGGCAAGGCGTCTGCTCGGGAAAAGAAATGGAAACGTCCTTTGCCCGGTGGATCGTCGCGGGGGGCGTCGGCCTGATCGACCAGCTTCGTTGCCCGAAAGTCCGACCTCCATGGAGCGCCGGGCCGGGGGGGCAGAGCGGTGATTACCCTGGAAATGCCCGGATTTGTCGGCCGGGCGCCCGGTAAACCCGCCCGCGAGCCTCCAAAACCGGCCGTATTTCCTTGCTTCCCGCCGGAATCCGGCTATATACCGCGCCATCTCACACGGAAGCATGGCTCTAAAAGGCCGTCCGGTGGCAGCCGGGCCGCAAGGCTCGTTTGCTCACACGCTTCCGGAGGAACCAACCGGAGAATATCACGATGGCGCTACCCGATTTTTCTATGCGTCAGCTGCTTGAAGCTGGCGTTCACTTTGGCCACCAATCGCACCGCTGGAATCCGAAGATGGCGGATTACATTTTCGGTGCCCGCAACAACATCCACATCATCGATCTCGCCCAGACCGTGCCGCTGTTGCATCGCGCGCTCCAGGCGGTCAGCGATACCGTCGCCAAGGGCGGCCGCATCCTGTTCGTCGGCACCAAGCGGCAGGCGCAGGATGGCGTGGCCGAGGCCGCCAAGCGTTCGGCGCAGTATTTCGTCAATTCGCGCTGGCTCGGCGGCACGCTGACCAACTGGAAAACGATTTCCGGTTCGATCAAGCGGCTCCGGCATCTCGAGGAAGTGCTCAATTCGGGCGATGCCAACGCCTACACCAAGAAGGAGCGTCTGACGCTGCAGCGCGAGCGCGACAAGCTCGACCGTTCGCTCGGCGGCATCAAGGACATGGGCGGTCTGCCCGACCTGATCTTCGTGATCGACACCAACAAGGAAGACATCGCGATCCAGGAAGCCCAGCGGCTCAACATTCCCGTCGCCGCGATCGTCGATACCAATTCGGACCCCAAGGGCATCACTTATGTAGTGCCGGGCAATGACGACGCCGGCCGCGCCATCACGCTGTACTGCGATCTGATCGCCCGCGCCGTGATCGACGGCATTTCACGTGCTCAGGGCGATTCGGGCATCGATATCGGCGCCTCCGCGCAGCCGATCCGCGAGGAAATCCCGGTGGCTCCGCAGCCCGCCGGCTTCCAGGGCCTGGCCGGGCCGCGCGGTGCCGCCGACGACCTCAAGAAGCTCACCGGCGTGTCCGGCGCGATCGAGAAGAAGTTCAACGATCTCGGCATCTTCCATTACTGGCAGCTCGCCGAACTCGACCACGATTCCGCGCACAAGATCGGCGAAGAAGTCGGGCTTCCGAACCGCGCCGATGGCTGGGTCGCCCAGGCCAAGGCGATGACCGCGGAAGCGGAATAACGCGAACAAGCGTGGCCGGAATTTCCCGGCCACCCCTTCGGTTCCAGATACGACATTCCCTGGTGGTGGAAGGCGGCGAGGCGGCAACAGCCGCGCCGCGGTCGCCCTGACAGGCAAGAAGGACATTCAACGATGGCAACGATTACAGCAGCGATGGTCAAGGATCTGCGCGAGACCACCGGCGTCGGCATGATGGATTGCAAGCAGGCGCTTGCCGAGAACGACGGCAACATGGAAGCCGCGATCGACTGGCTGCGCAAGAAGGGCCTGTCCAAGGCCGCCAAGAAGTCCGGCCGCATTGCCGCGGAAGGCCTGATCGGCGCGCTGACCCAGGGCACCAAGGGTGTCGTGGTCGAGGTCAATTCCGAGACCGACTTCGTCGCGCGCAACGAGCAGTTCCAGGGTCTGGTCAAGATGATCGCCCAGGTCGCGCTCAAGGTCGGCGCCGACGTCGAGAAGATCAAGGCAGCACCCGTCGGCGACGTCACCGTCGAGCGCGCGATCCAGGACGCCATTGCCACCATCGGCGAGAACATGACGTTGCGCCGGGCGGCTTCGCTCGAAGTCTCGAGCGGCGTGGTCGCAAGCTACGTGCACAACGCCGTGGTCGAAGGCGCCGGCAAGATGGGCGTGATCGTGGCGCTGGAATCCACCGGCAAGACCGACGAACTGGCCTTGCTGGCCCGTCAGATCGCCATGCATGTCGCCGCCACCAACCCGCAGGCGCTGGATTCGGCCGGGCTCGATCCCGCCGCCGTGACGCGTGAGAAGGACATCCTGGCCGACAAGTACCGCCAGCAGGGCAAGCCCGAAAACGTGATCGAAAAGATCGTCGAATCGGGCCTGAAGACCTTCTACAAAGAGGTCTGTCTGCTCGAGCAGGCCTTCATCCACGACAATTCCAAATCGGTCGCCCAGGCGGTCAAGGAAGCCGAGGGCAAGATCGGCGCGCCGGTGAAAGTGGCCGGATTTGTGCGCTATGCTCTCGGCGAGGGAATCGAAAAGCAGGAATCCGATTTCGCGGCCGAGGTCGCCGCCGCCAGCGGCAAGAAGTAACCGCCGGAAGAGTCCTTTCCGGCGCGGTTGCGCCGGCAACGGCAGGGCTGCTTGAGAGAAGCGGCTGGCTCAGAGGAAAGCGACTAGCAATGGCTGAGCCGGTCTATCGTCGGGTGGTGATCAAGCTCTCGGGCGAATATTTTGCCGGCCCGCATTCCTTCGGCATGGATCAGCCGACCATCGATCGTATTGCCGGTGACCTGATCGCCGCCAAGCAGCTCGGCGTCGAAGTTGCCGTGGTCATCGGTGGCGGAAACATGGTGCGCGGCGTCGAGGTTTCCTCCCGCGGCGTATCCCGTCCGACCGGCGACACCATGGGCATGCTCGCCACCGTGATGAATTGCCTGGCGCTGGAAGCCGCGATCGAGCGGCGCGGGACCCCGGCGCGGACCCTGTCGGCCTTCGTCATGCCGCAGGTCTGCGAGCTGTTCACCCGTAGTGCAACGCACAAATATCTCGCCGAGGGCCGCATCGTGCTGCTCGGCGGTGGAACCGGCAACCCGTTCTTCACCACCGATACCACGGCGGTGCTGCGGGCGGCCGAGATCGGCGCCCAGGCGGTGCTGAAGGCCACCAATGTCGATGGTGTCTACAGTGCCGATCCCAAAAAGGACCCGTCTGCCAAGCGGTTCGACCGTTTGACGCATTCACAGGCGATCGAAGGCGGCTACAAGGTGATGGACGCGACCGCTTTCGCGCTTGCCCGCGAGACATCGCTGCCTATCATCGTGTTCTCGATCGCCGAACCGGGTTCGATAGGCGCGATCCTGCGCGGCACCGGCCACGGCACCATCGTCGGCGGCTGACAGGCCGGCGACGCATCTGATGCGCGCGGGCCGGACGGCGTCGGCGATCAGTTTTCAGGAGGGAGAGCGTTATGCCCACGGGTGGTTTCGACATCAACGATCTGAAGCGCCGCATGCAGGGCGCCACGGCGGCACTCAAGCATGAGCTCGGTGGATTGCGCACCGGCCGCGCCGCCGCCTCGATGCTGGAGCCGGTGCAGGTCGATGCCTACGGCACCCACATGCCGCTCAACCAGCTCGCGACCATCAGCGTGCCCGAGCCGCGGCTGCTCTCGGTCCAGGTTTGGGACAAGTCGATGGTCAAGGCCGTCGAAAAGGCGATCGTCGATTCCAACCTCGGCTTGAGTCCCGCGACCGAAGGCCAGGTGTTGCGCCTGCGCATTCCCGAACTCAACGAAGAACGCCGCAAGGAACTGGTCAAAGTCGCGCACAAATATGCCGAGGCGGCCAAGGTCGCGGTGCGGCATGTCCGCCGCGATGGTCTCGATACCGTCAAGAAGCTCGAGAAGAATCACGAGATTTCCGAGGACGATCAGGAGCGGCTGGCCAATGATGTGCAGAAGGCCACCGACGGCATGATTTCGGAAATAGACCAATTGCTTGCGGCGAAGGAAAAGGAAATCCTTACCGTTTAACGCGCTAGGATCAGCCGATGTCGAATGCTGCCGCCCCTGCGACCGAAGCCCCGGATCCCTCCGGTGCGCCGTTGCATGTGGCGATCATTATGGACGGCAACGGACGCTGGGCGGCCGCCCGCGGCTTGCCGCGCGCGGAAGGCCATCGCCGTGGCGTCGAGGCGTTGCGGCGGGTGGTTCGCGCGGCCCACGAGCTCGGCATCCTATATCTGACGATCTTCTCCTTCAGCTCGGAGAACTGGTCGCGTCCGGCGAGCGAGATCGGCGATCTCTTCGGTCTGCTCAGGCGCTTCATCCGCAACGACCTCGCGACATTGCACAGCGATGGCGTCCGGGTCCGGGTCATCGGTGAGCGCGACGGACTGGAGCCGGATATCTGCGCGCTGCTGAACGAGGCTGAAGAGCTGACCAGGGGCAATACCAGGCTCAATCTCGTGGTCGCGTTCAACTACGGATCGCGCCAGGAAATCGCCAACGCCGCCAAGCGTTTGGCGCAGGAGGTCGCCGAGGGAAAGCGTGATCCTTCCTCGATCGATGCCGACACGCTGAGCAGATACCTCGACGCGCCCGAAATTCCCGATCCCGACCTGATCATTCGCACCAGCGGCGAGCAGCGGCTTTCGAATTTCCTGATGTGGCAGGCGGCCTATAGCGAACTGGTGTTCGTGCCGATCCACTGGCCGGATTTCGACAAGGCGGCGCTGGAGGAGGCGATCGCCGAATATGCCAGGCGGGAGCGCCGTTTCGGCGGTCTGGCCGCGAAAACCGGATCGTGACCGAGGGCGAAGCCGCACCGGCGGCGGATGCCGAAAAGGGGTCGCGCAATCTGATGATGCGCGTGCTCGCCGCCCTGGTGCTCGCACCGGCGGCCATCGCCATCGCTTATGCCGGCGGCTGGCCGTGGGCCACGCTGGTGACGCTGGCCGCGATCGGCCTCTATGTCGAATGGTTGATGATCGTCGGCGCGGGGCGCGAGCCGCGCGTGATCGCGCTGGGCACCGCAGCCCTTGTTTTCGGCGGGATTTGTCTCGCCTTGGGGCGGATCGATACCGCGCTTGTCGTGCTGGCGGTCGGCCTCGCCGCGGTTGCGTTGCTGTCGGCTGAACGCCGGCTCTGGACTGCGACGGGATTTGTCTACGCCGCCGCAGCCTTGCTTGCATCGGTGCTGGTGCGCCTCGACGAGGTCAGGGGATTCACCGCGCTGATGCTGGTCCTGATGGTCGTCTGGGCGTCCGATATCGGCGGCTACTTTGCGGGCCGCGGTATCGGCGGACCCAGGCTGTGGCCGCGGGTCAGCCCCAAAAAGACCTGGGCGGGCGCGCTCGGCGGCTTTGCTTTGAGCCTGGTCGTTGCCGGAGGCTTTGCAGCCTTCGGGTACGGCCCGGCCGGCCCGTTATTGCTGCTGGCCGCGGTACTCTCGATCGCGTCGCAACTCGGCGATCTGTTCGAATCCGCCGTCAAACGCCGTTTCGGCGTCAAGGATTCCAGTCACATCATCCCCGGGCATGGCGGTCTGATGGACCGCCTCGATGGCTTCGTCGCCGCGGTCGTCCTGGCGGCGATTTTCGGTCTTTTGCGGGGCGGCGCCGATGGCGTCGGCCGCGGTCTTATGGTTTGGTGAAAATATGAGCGCTGTCCCGTTGCGTAACAACAAGGCCACGGAATCCGCCGTGCGCTCCGTGACCGTGCTGGGTGCCACCGGCTCGATCGGCGACAGCACGATGGATTTGCTGCGGGCCTCGCGCGACCGCTATCAGGTCGAGGCCCTGACCGGAAACACCAACGTCGAGGGGCTGGCGAAGCTCGCCCGCGAATTCGGCGCGCGGTTTGCAGCCGTAGCCGATCCCGATCGCCTCGGCGAGTTGAAGGCCGCGCTGGCGGGCACAAGCACCGAATGCGGCGCCGGCGAAAGCGCCATCATCGAAGCCGCTGCCCGTCCGGCCGACTGGGTCATGGCCGCCGTCAGCGGCGCGGCCGGATTGAAGCCCGCGCTCGCGGCGGTCGATCGCGGCGCCACCGTCGCGCTGGCCAACAAGGAATGCCTGGTTTGCGCCGGCGATTTCTTCATGCAGCGCGCGTTCAAGGCGGGAGCCTGCATCCTGCCGGCGGATTCCGAACACAACGCGCTGTTTCAGGCGCTGGCGTCCGGCAACCGCGAGGAACTGGTTCGCGTCATCATCACCGCTTCGGGCGGGCCGTTCCGGACCTGGGCGGTCGCCGACATCGAGCAGGCGACGCTGGCGCAGGCGCTGAAACATCCGAACTGGAGCATGGGTCAGAAGATCACCATCGATTCCGCCTCGATGATGAACAAGGGGCTCGAGGTCATCGAAGCCTCATACCTGTTCGCGCTGACGCCGGACGAGATCGACGTTCTCGTCCATCCGCAGTCGATCATCCACGGCATGGTGGAATTTTCCGACCGTTCCGTCGTGGCCCAGCTCGGCGCGCCCGACATGCGCACGCCGATCGCGCATTGCCTCGGATGGCCCGACCGGATCGTCGGTCCCGCCGCCAAGCTCGATCTCGCCAAGATCGGGCAGCTGACCTTCGAGGCGCCGGATTTCGACCGGTTCCCGGCGCTTCGGCTGGCTTACGATGCGCTGCGGACGGGGCGGGGCGCGACCACGGTCTACAATGCCGCCAACGAGGTCGCGGTGGCGGCCTTCATCGCCGGCAAGATCAAGTTCGGCGCGATCGCCCGGCTGGTCGAAGCCACCATGAACGACTGGATCCGGTCCGGGAACCTGGCGCCTTTGAGCTCGGCGGACGATGCGATTTCCGTTGACCATAATGCGCGAAATAAAGCTGCCTCCCTCTTGCCTCAAATTGCCTTAAAGGCATCCTAGACGGTTGGGGACAGGGCCTGCGGCCTTGGTTAAGGGGAATTGAATGTCCGAGTTTTTTCTACATAGTTTCAATACGTTGAGCCATGGGCTCATCGGATACATCATTCCCTTCCTGTTCGTGCTGACGATCGTCGTTTTCTTCCATGAGCTTGGCCACTTCCTGGTGGCCCGCTGGGCAGGCGTAAAAGTACTGACGTTCTCGCTCGGTTTCGGGCCGGAACTCGCCGGCTTCAATGATCGCCACGGCACCCGCTGGAAGATCTCGGCGATCCCGCTCGGCGGCTACGTCAAATTCTTCGGCGACGAGAGCGAAGCCTCCACGCCGTCGTCCGAAACGCTCTCCGCCATGACCGCGGAAGAGCGCGCCGGCAGTTTCCACCACAAGAAGGTCGGACCGCGCGCTGCGATCGTGGCGGCCGGGCCGATTGCCAACTTCCTGCTGGCGATCGTGATCTTCACCTGCCTGTTCACGTTCTTCGGCAAGCCGAGCACGACGGCGCGGGTCGACAAGGTGGAAGCGGGCAGTGCCGCCGACAAGGCCGGTTTTCAAGCCGGCGACGTCGTAACCTCGATCGATGGCAAGGCAATCGGAAGCTTCTCCGAGATGCAGCGCATTGTCGGCACCCGTGCCGGCGAGCAGCTGTCGTTCACCATCAAGCGCGGCGATTCCAGCCTGCAGTTGCAGGGCACGCCGCAGCAGCGGGAAGTGAAGGATTCGTTCGGCAACGTTCACCGCCTCGGCGTGCTCGGCATCACGCGGGCAACCAATCCCGGCGACACGGTGACCGAGCGGGTGGATCCCGCCACCGCGCTCGTGCTCGGCGTCAAGGAGACCTGGTTCGTCGTCGAACGCACGATGGCCTATATCGGCGGCATCTTCACCGGGCGCGAGGCGGCCGATCAGGTCGGCGGGCCGATCCGGATCGCGCAGATTTCGGGTCAGGTCGCCACCATCGGGGTTGCCGCCCTGATCCACCTTGCTGCGGTGCTTTCGATCTCGATCGGACTGCTTAACCTGTTCCCGGTACCGTTGCTCGATGGCGGTCACCTTTTGTTCTATGCGGTGGAAGCCGTGCGCGGGCGGCCGTTGTCGGACCGGGCGCAGGAGTTTGGCTTCCGAATCGGACTTGGCCTCGTGCTGATGCTGATGGTGTTTGCGACCTACAACGACATTCTGCATCTGGCGGCATCGTGAGAAGGCTTTTTTGTGACGTGGCCAATAGGCAACGTCTTGGAATGAAAATGAAATTGCACTGCGATAGGACGTTTGCCGCCCCGGAAAATTTGGCTACAAGCAGGGCAACAAATGGGAATCTGTTGGTTCGTAGGGGTGCGGGCCAACCGTGGAATCACAAGGGCGCTTGGCGCATGAATGTTGGAATGCGAGTGCGGGGAGGCTTGTTGGCCACCCTGATCATGTTCGCGATGCCGGTCGCCGTTGCGCTGGCCGCTATGCTTGTGCCGTCTGCGGCCGTTGCCCAGACTTCGTCGATCGTGGTGGAGGGTAACCGGCGCGTCGATGTCGAGACCGTTCGCTCCTATTTCAGGCCGGGGCCCGGCGGGCGCCTTGGTCAGGGCCAAATCGATGACGGCCTGAAAGCGCTGATCGAGACCGGCCTGTTCCAGGACGTGCGAATCAATCAGGCCGGCGGGCGCCTCGTGGTGACCGTGGTGGAAAACCCCGTCATCGGCCGCATTGCCTTCGAAGGTAACAAGAAGATCAAGGACGAGCAGATTTCGACTGAAATCCAGTCGAAGCCGCGCGGTACGCTGTCGCGCCCGATGGTACAGTCCGACGCCCTGCGCATCGCCGAAATCTATCGCCGCTCCGGCCGCTATGACGTGCGGGTGGTTCCTGAAATCATCGAGCAGCCGAACAACCGCGTCGATCTGATCTTCACGGTGACCGAGGGTTCGAAAACCGGCGTCAAGTCGATCGAGTTCGTCGGCAACGTCGCCTACTCGTCGTATCGCCTCAAGGACGTCATCAAGACCCGCGAATCGAACCTGCTGAGCTTTCTCGGCGGCGCCGACGTCTACGATCCGGACCGCGTCGAGGCCGACCGCGACCTGATCCGCCGCTACTATCTGAAGAACGGCTATGCCGACGTTCAGGTGGTCGCCGCGCTCACCGAATACGATCCGGAGAAGAAGGGCTTCCTGGTGACCTTCAAGATCGAAGAGGGCCAGCAGTACCGGATTGCCCAGGTCAATTTCGCCTCCAGCATCGGCACGCTCGACGGCAATGTGCTGCGCAGCTTCTCGCGCGTGCGTGTCGGCTCGCTGTACAATGCCGAGGCGCTGGAGAAGTCCGTCGAGGAGATGCAGATCGAGGCCTCGCGGCGCGGTTATGCCTTTGCGATCGTGCGTCCGCGCGGCGAGCGCAATTTCGAGGCGCATACCGTCTCGATCACCTTTGCCATCGACGAAGGTCCGCGAACCTATATCGAGCGCATCAACGTGCGCGGCAATACCCGCACCCGCGACTACGTCATCCGCCGCGAATTCGACCTGTCGGAAGGCGACGCCTACAACCGCGCGCTGGTCGATCGCGCCGAGCGCCGCCTGAAGAATCTCGATTTCTTCAAGTCGGTGAAGATCACGAGCGAACCCGGATCCTCCAGCGACCGCGTGATTCTCGTGGTCGATCTCGAGGAGAAATCGACCGGCGACTTCTCGGTGTCGGGCGGCTATTCGACGACCGACGGCGCGCTGGCCGAGGTCAGCATCTCCGAGCGCAACTTCCTCGGCCGCGGTCTCTACGCGAAGGCGTCGGTGACCTATGGCCAGTATGCGCGCGGCTACTCGCTGTCGTTCGTGGAGCCCTACCTGCTGGACTATCGCGTCGCGCTCGGGCTCGACCTGTTCCAGCGCGAACAGCTCGCCAATTCCTATATTTCGTACGGCACCAGCACGATCGGCTTCAGCCCGAGGCTCGGATTCAGCCTGCGCGAAGATCTCTCCCTGCAGGTCCGTTATTCGATCTATGAGCAGAAGATTTCGCTGCCGGATTACCTGAGGAACTGTAACAACAACCAGTTCCTGGCCGACGGCGTGACGCCGAATCCGTCGTATAATCCCAGCCCGGCCTTCATGGCCAACGGAAACCCCGCCAGTGGCTCCAACACCTCGGCGCTCGGCTGCTACTTCGACGGTGAAGCTTCGCTGCCGGTCCGCAAGGAACTGCAGAACGGCAAGACGCTGACCTCGTCGATCGGCTATTCGCTGAACTACAACACGCTCGACAACAACAAGAACCCCACCGACGGCCTGCTGGTCGATTTCAAGCAGGACTTCGCCGGCGTTGGTGGCGACGTCAGCTATCTGAAGACCGCGATCGACCTGAAATACTACACGCCGCTGGTCGCCGACATCGTCGGATTGATCCATGGCCAGGCTGGCATTCTCAACAAGATCGGCAACAGCGACCTGCGGATGCTCGATCACTTCCAGATGGGCTCCAACCTGGTTCGCGGCTTTGCGCCCAACGGTATCGGTCCGCGCGACATCAACCCCTATGGCACCAGCGACTCGCTCGGCGGCAGCAAATATTGGGGCATTTCGGCGGAGTTGCAGATGCCGTTCTGGTTCCTGCCGAAGGAAGTCGGTCTCAAGGGGTCGGTCTATGCCGATGCCGGCGGGCTCTACGACTACCAGGGACCGACGTCGTGGGCCTTTACCAACGAAGTCAATGCGCCGGGCTGTGTCAAAGGGACGACCATTCCACTTCCGGCCGGATCCTGTACGGGACTGGTGTATGACAACGGCAACGTCGTCCGCAGCTCGGTGGGTGTCGGTCTGATCTGGGCGTCGCCGTTCGGACCGCTGCGCATCGATTACGCGGTGCCGTTGACCAAGGGTGCGTATGACCGCGTCCAGCAATTCAAGTTTGGCGGCGGGACATCGTTCTAAGGCGTTTTCGAGCGAAGCGGATTTCCGGTTCGCGTGAAGAAGACGCGGCAACACAGAGACAGACCCCGGTTGTGATTGATCAGAACCGGGGCTCTCCTTCGATCACCGGCCGGACCGCGACGGGTGGAATGGCGCAGCCGACATTTTCCAAACAACCGCCGTCGTCGACGCTGGCCGAACTCGCCGCGTTGACGAAAGCTGCTCTGGTCGATCCGTCCCGCGGCGGCCTCGAGATCAGAGGCCTGGCTTCGCTCGAGGAAGCCGGCCCGATGCATCTGGCGTTCTTCGACAACCTGAAATATGCCGACCAGCTCGCTTCCACCAGGGCCGGCGCCTGCCTGGTCAGCGCGCGTTTCGAGGCCAGCGTGCCCGCCCATGTCGCGGTCCTGCGCGCGGCGCAGCCGTTCCGCGAATTCGTGACGATCGCCCGCGAGCTGTATAGCGACGCCCTTCGCCCGCAATCCTGGTTCGGCAATGCCGGCATCGCTCCCTCCGCCGTGATCGATCCGACGGCGCATCTGGAAGACGGCGTGATCGTCGATCCCCTGGCGGTGATCGGCCCGGGCGTCGAAATCGGCGCCGGAACGGTGGTCGGTTCGGCGGCGGTGATCGGCGCCAATGTCCGGATCGGCCGGGACTGCAACGTCGGCGCGCATACGGCGATCCAGTCCGCGCTGATCGGCAACAACGTCCTGATCCATCCCGGCTGCAGCATCGGGCAGGACGGCTACGGGTTCGTTTTCTTTGGCCCGGGGGGCCATGTGAAAGTGCCGCAGACCGGCCGCGTCGTGATCCAGAACGACGTCGAGGTCGGCGCCGGGACCACCATCGACCGCGGCAGCCTGCGCGATACCGTGATCGGCGAGGGCACCAAAATCGACAATCAGGTCCAGATCGGCCACAATGTGACGATCGGCAGGCATTGTCTGCTGGCCGCCCAGATCGGGCTGGCGGGCAGTCTGACGATTGGCGACAATGTGGCGTTGGGCGCCAAGGTGGGGATCAACAACCATCTCAAGATCGGCGACGGCGCCCAGGTTACGGCGATGAGTGCGGTCAAGGATGACATTCCGGCCAACGGGCGCTGGGGCGGCCATTTTGCCAAACCGACGAAGCAGTGGTTCCGGGAAATCGTGGCAGTGGAGCGTCTGGCGCGCGATGGCGCGGCCGATAAGAAGGGCGAGGGGCGGGAATGACGGAGGCGGCAGCAGTCAGGTTTGCGCTGGTCGATATCAATGAGATCCTGAAGACGCTGCCGCATCGTTTTCCGATGTTGCTGATCGACAAGGTGATCAATATCCGCACCGATTATTCGGGCACCGGCATCAAGAACGTCACCTTCAACGAACCGCCGTTCCAGGGGCATTTTCCCGACCGCCCGGTCTATCCGGGGGTGATGATGATCGAAGCCATGGCGCAGACCGCCGGCGTGATCGGCATCAAGTCGGTCGAAGGCACCGAGAAGCCGCGCGCGGTTTATTTTCTCACCATCGACAAGTGCAAATTCCGCAAGCCGGTGATGCCCGGCGATACCATCGAATACCACATGCGCAGCATTGGCCGCCGCAAGGCGATGTGGTGGTTTCACGGCGACGCCATCGTCAACGGCGTCACCGTCGCCGAGGCCGACGTCGGCGCGATGCTGACCGACTGACCGGGCGCGAGGCGTCCCCGGCGCCCGCATGGGTTGATACCGGCGTGCCGAAACACGGCGTAACCATACGTCACTGGACAGGTCGGGGATGTCGCGCTAACGACCGGAAAACCTTGGACATTAACCTCCACCCTTTGGCTTTACCGGACCCCTTGATGAGTACGATCGATCCCACCGCGCGGGTTGAGGATGGCGCTGTGATCGGCGAGGGCACCTCGATCGGACCCTATTGCGTGATCGGGCCCGACGTCGTGATCGGCGCCAACTGCAAGCTGCTCGCGCATGTCTACGTCACCGCGCGGACCACGATCGGTGACGGCTGCACGATCTATCCGTTCGTCTCGCTCGGCACCCCGCCGCAATCGCTGGCCTGGCGCGGCGAATTGACGAAACTCCAGATCGGCCAGGGCTGCACCATCCGGGAGCAGTCGACCATGAGCGCCGGCACCGTGGCCGGCGGCGGCATCACCCGCGTCGGCGATCGCGGTTACTTCATGAATTGCAGCCATGTCGGGCACGACTGCGTGGTCGGCAACGACGTGATCTTCGCGACCTCGGCGACGCTGGGCGGCCATTGCGAGATCGGCGATTTCGTTTTCATGGGCGGCCTGTCGGCGGTGCATCAGTTCGGCCGCGTCGGCTCGCAGGTGATGGTCAGCGCACTCACCGCGGTGCGCGGCGACGTCATCCCGTACGGTCTTGCCAACGGCCAGTTCGCCCACCTTTCAGGTCTCAACATCGTCGGCATGAAACGCCGCAAGTTCAGCCGCGAGCGACTGGCCAGGGTTCGATCGTTTTATCAAGGGCTGTTTCACGGTCCCGGCGTCTTTGCCGAACGCCTGAACGAGGCACGGCAACACGCGGGCGCGGATCCCGCGATTACGGAAATTCTCGATTTCATCGATGCCGGAAAGCATCGCGAGTTGTGCCAGCCGCTGAAGGCCGGCAAGGCGCCCTGATCCTTGACTTTGATCCTTGGGGCGCCGGGGGCATGCCATGACGGATGAGGCTTTGCAGATTTCCTCGCCGGTCGCCGTGATCGCCGGCGGCGGCGTCATGCCGTTCGCGGTGGCGGACTCGCTGGTCGCGCGCGGCCTCAAGCCCGTGCTGTTCGCACTGAAGGGCGCCTGCGATCCGGTTGCCGTGCAGCGTTTTCGCCATCACTGGATTTCGGTCGGCCAGATCGGCCGGGCCATGAAGCTGTTTCGCAGCGAGAACTGCCGCGACCTGGTGTTCATCGGCACGCTGGTGCGGCCGGCGCTGTCGGAGATCCGGCTGGACTGGACCACCATTCGCGTGCTCGGCCGGGTGTGGGCGGCGTTCCGCGGCGGCGACGATCATCTGCTGTCGGGGATCGGCCGCATCCTCGAACAGGACGGATTCCGCATGGTCGGGATCAAGGATGTCGCCCCCGACCTGCTGATGCCCGAGGGCTGCGTCACCCGGACCGCGCCGGACGACAAGGCCGAAGCCGATATCGGGCGCGGGCGTGACGTGCTGGCCGCGCTGAGCCCGTTCGACATCGGCCAGGCCGCCATCGTGATCGACGGCCATGTGGTCGCGGTCGAGGACATCGAGGGCACCGACGGCCTGCTGGCGCGGGTGGCGCGGCTGCGCGGCGAGGGCCGGATCCGCGCCAGGGCGCCGCGCGGCGTGCTGGTGAAGGCGCCGAAGAGCGGTCAGGACCTGCGCTTCGATCTGCCGACCATCGGGCCGCGCACCGTCGAGCGCGCGGTCGAGGCCGGGCTATCGGGCATTGCCATCGTTGCCGGCCATACCATCGTAGTCGAGCCGCAGGCCATGATCGCGGCCGCCGACGCGGCCGGCCTGTTCGTGACGGGTTTGCCCGCGTGATCCCGCCACGAACAACCAGCGGCGTCGCGCGCAAAATATTCCTGATCGCGACGGAGGAATCCGGCGACCGGCTCGGCGCCAGCCTGATGAAGGTGCTGCGCCAGCGGCTCGGCGGCGCGGTGCGTTTCGAGGGCGTCGGCGGTCAGGCGATGGCGCGCGAGGGACTGGTGTCGCTGTTTCCGATCGAGCAATTGTCGATCATGGGCCTCGCGGCCGTGGTGAAACAGCTGCCGATGCTGCTGCGGCGGATCAGCGAGACCGCAACGGCGGTGACGCAGGCATCGCCTGATGTGCTCGTCATCATCGACAGCCCCGATTTCACCCATCGCGTGGCGCGCCGCGTCCGCGCCAGCGATCCCGCGATCCCGATCGTCAACTACGTTTCGCCCTCGGTCTGGGCCTGGCGCCCCGGCCGCGCGCGGGCGATGACCGCCTATGTCGATCACGTGCTGGCGCTGCTGCCGTTCGAGCCAGAGGAATATCGCAAGCTGCGTGGTCCGCCTTGCAGTTATGTCGGTCATCCCCTGATCGAACAGATCGGCACGCTTCGGCCCGGACCTGACGAGCAGAAGCGCCGCGCGGAATCTCCGCCGGTGCTGCTGGTGCTGCCGGGAAGCCGCCGCAGCGAAGTCCGGCATCACACGGCAGTGTTCGGCGCCGCGCTCGGCCGACTGCGCGACGAGGGCGTGGCGTTCGAACTGATCCTGCCGACCATGCCGCATCTGGTGGAAGCGGTGCGCGAAGGCGTGGCGAGCTGGCCGGTGCAGCCCCGGATCGTGATCGGCGAGGCCGAGAAGCGCGCCGCGTTCCGGATCGCGCATGCGGCGCTGGCGAAGTCCGGCACCGTGACGCTGGAGCTGGCGCTGGCGGGCGTGCCGATGGTGACGGCCTATCGCACCGGCGCGATCGAGGCCTGGATCATGCTGCGGATGATCAAGGTCCCCTCGGTGATCCTCGCCAACCTCGTGGTCGGCGACAACGTCGTTCCGGAATTTTTGCAGACCGAATGCACGCCGGAGAAATTGTCGCGCGCGCTGCGCGATGTACTCGAAGAGTCGCCGCTGCGGCGGCGACAGGTCGAGGCCTTCGCGAAGATCGACGCGATCATGTCGACCGGCAACGCGACGCCGAGCACCCGCGCGGCGGATATCGTGCTGGCGACGATGCGCAAGGCGCGGGCCTGAATGGAATCATCGATTTGATTTGAATTTTCACTATTTCAGCTGTGACAAATGCACGCTGTCGTGGAATCGATTGGTTGTACGGAGTGTCTTTAACCGCAGAAGCGCGGGCGGGTGGCTAGCATGTTCGAAACGGAGCGTGCGACATGAAGTGGCTCATGGGTTTGCCTGTCATTCTCTTGCTCGTGCTGGCGCCGGATGGCGCGGCAGCTGCCGAATCATTCTCGGTACGCTGTGAAGGCGGCATCCCAATCCGCCCCTACTTCGCGACCTTCGACATCGATGCAAAGGCAATCGTCCTTGAGTCGCCACCGAGCAGTGTCGAAACAAATTTCGGGATCAATGCATACTCAGGAGAGATTATTTCCACGGAAGACGAAAAGATCAAATTCATCCTGCCCGTCCCATCCGGAAGGATCGACCTGATTTTCGACCGCGCTCGAAAGACAATGACTTGGCCGGGGATGGACAACGATATCTTTCGGCCGACATTAAACCACAAATGCTCCGTCATGCCCCCGCGAAGCATTCTGAGCTTCCGGATTCGCGAGCCAATTCAGCATCCGATCTCCGTTCGCTGTGAACACGCTGGAGGCAATGCGTACTTCACGATGGATGCCGCTTCGAAACAAGCGCTCTATGAGCGTGGCAAGGAGGGAAGAGCGTATCGAGGCGAGGTGACGGATGCCAACCAGGACGAGATAAAACTTCTCATGAATTTCGATGTCCCGCGCCATGTCGTCTGGAACAAGGTTCGTCAGTCCATCACGATCGAAGGCGTTGAAGGCAATGCGTCGTCACCTCGGTCGGTTACGCAATGCGAGGAGATCACGCCGCGAACGATGATCGAACTTCACAGGAAACCGCGGCAGTGAGGACCAACTTTTCTCCCTGGGACAATCGGTTCGAGGCAGCGCGATCCGCTTCTGTCAATCAAGGTAATGGAACAGCGCGTAGGATGGGTTGAGCTCTTGCGAAACCCATCACCCACCCATCCTATGGGCTATGAAATCGTAGGGTGGGTTAGCAAAGCGTAGCCCACCAACTTGTTGGTGTGGCGGTGGGTTACGCTTCGCTAACCCACCCTACGAAGCACGAAAGCCGGATGCGGTGACCGCATCCGGCTTTCAAATCGTCGTAAAGCTCGCGCGCTTATTTGCGCTGGTCGATCGCCACGTAATCCCTGCGGGCGACGCCGGTGTAGAGCTGGCGCGGGCGGCCGATCTTCTGCTGCGGGTCCTCGATCATCTCGCTCCACTGGCTGATCCAGCCGACGGTGCGGGCGACCGCGAACAACACGGTGAACATCGAGGTCGGGAAGCCCATCGCCTTCAGCGTGATGCCCGAATAGAAATCGACGTTCGGATAGAGCTTGCGGTCGATGAAGTAGGGGTCGCTCAGCGCGATCTTTTCCAGTTCCAGCGCGACCTTCAGCATCGGATCGTCGCCATGGCCGGTTTCCGCCAGCACGGCATGACACATCTTCTGCATGATCTTGGCGCGCGGATCGTAGTTCTTGTAGACGCGATGGCCAAAACCCATCAGGCGGACTTCGCTGTTCTTGTCCTTCACCTTGGCGATGAATTCGGGGATCTTGTCGACGGTGCCGATCTCGGCGAGCATCGCCAATGCTGCTTCATTGGCGCCGCCATGCGCCGGGCCCCACAGGCAGGCGATGCCGGCGGCGATGCAGGCGAACGGATTGGCGCCGGAGGAGCCGGCGATACGCACGGTCGAGGTCGAGGCGTTCTGCTCGTGGTCGGCATGCAGGATGAAGATCTTGTCGAGGGCGTCGGCCAGCACCGGGTTGATCTTGTAGTCCTCGCAGGGCACCGCGAAGCACATATGCAGGAAGTTCTCGGCGAAGGAGAGCGAGTTCTTCGGATACATGAAGGGCTGGCCGATGGTGTATTTGAAGGCCATCGCGGCCAGCGTCGGGACTTTCGCGATCATCCGCATCGACGCGATCATGCGCTGCCTGGGATCGTTGATGTCGGTGCTATCGTGATAGAACGCGGCCAGCGCGCCGACCGCCGCCACCATTATCGCCATCGGATGCGCGTCGCGGCGGAAGCCCTGGAAGAAGCGGGCCATCTGCTCGTGGACCATGGTGTGATGGATCACGCGGCTGTCGAAATCGGCCTTTTGCGCCGGGGTCGGCAGTTCGCCGTACAGCAGCAGGTAGCAGGTTTCGAGGAAGTCGCCCTTTTCCGCCAGCTGTTCGATCGGATAGCCGCGGTATTCCAGGATGCCGGCGTCGCCGTCGATATAGGTGATCTTGGACTGGCAGCTGC
The DNA here is from genome assembly GCF_030654605.1 of Bradyrhizobium sp. Lineage (GTDB taxonomy): Bacteria > Pseudomonadota > Alphaproteobacteria > Rhizobiales > Xanthobacteraceae > Bradyrhizobium. The sequence goes on along the minus strand of NZ_JAURXB010000093.1, from coordinate 45,512 downwards.
CGGTCGAGGTGAAGCCGGGGTCATAGGTGAACATGCCGGCCTGGGCGTAGAGCTTGGCGATGTCAATGACATCGGGCCCGACGGTGCCGCTCAAAATCGGGAAATCATAGCTCTTGTTGCCGACGGTCAGCGTTGCGGTTTTTTTGGTGGATGCGTCCATCGTGTAGTCCCCGATGAGATCGTTGCGAAAACCGGCGGCCGGGGGCGCCAAAACGTGATGGCTGGCGCGGAAACCGGGTGTTCTGGAAGTGCCTCGGAAATGGGTATCTTATTGCTGTTTGCACTGCAAGACGGCCGCCGCAGGCCGGCAATACCACCTTATGCGGGGGTCTGGTCGCCGAGCCGGGCCAGGCATTCCTCGCGCCCCAATACCGCCAGGACGTCGAAAATTCCCGGCGACGTGGTGCGGCCGGTCAATGCCACCCGGAGCGGCTGCGCCACCGCGCCGAGCTTGAGGCCGCCGGCATCGGCGAAGGCCCGCATCGCCGCTTCCGTGGTTGCCGCGGTCCACGGCGAAACCGGCTCCAGGGCTGCCTTGAGCTGGCCGATCAGCGCGCGGTTTTCCGGCGTCATCAACGCCGCCGCCTTGGGTTCGAGCTCAAGCGGGCGGTCGGCGAAGATGAAATAGGCGCTGTCGATCAGCTCGATCAGCGTCTTGGCGCGCTCCTTGAGGCTCGGCATCGCCTGCAGCAATTGCGCCCGCGTGGCGTCGTTGAGCTTGGCCTTGAGGCTGGAACGATCCGGCAGATGGTCCAGCACGTCCTCGAACATGGTCACCAGCGCGGAATCCTCGGCGTGGCGGATATAGTGGCCGTTGAGGTTTTCCAGCTTGGCGAAGTCGAACCGCGCCGCCGAGCGGCCGATGCCCGGGAGGTCGAAGGCGTCGATCATTTCCTGGGTGGAGAATATCTCCTGGTCGCCATGGCTCCAGCCGAGCCTGACCAGATAATTGCGCAGCGCCTCGGGCAGATAGCCCATGGCGCGGTAGGCATCGACCCCCAGCGCGCCATGACGCTTGGAAAGCTTCGAGCCGTCGGGGCCATGGATCAAGGGAATATGGGACATGCTCGGTATGTCCCATCCCAGCGCATCGTAGATCTGCTTCTGGCGCGCGGCGTTGATCAGGTGATCGTCGCCCCGGATCACATGGGTGACGCCCATGTCGTGGTCGTCGACCACCACCGCGAGCATGTAGGTCGGATTGCCGTCGCCGCGCAGCAGCACGAGGTCGTCGAGGTTCTCGTTCTGCCAGACCACGCGGCCCTGGACCTGGTCCTCGATCACGGTCTCGCCTGATAGCGGCGCCTTCAACCGGATCGTCGGCTTGATGCCGGCGGGCGCCTGCTTCGGATCGCGGTCGCGCCACAGGCCGTCATAGAGGCGGGTGCGGCCCTCGGCGCGGGCCTTCTCGCGCATCGCGGTCAGTTCCTCCGAGGTCGCGTAGCAGTAATAGGCCTTGCCGCTGGCGAGCAGCTGCTCCGCCACCTCGCGGTGGCGCGCGGCCCTCGTGAACTGGTAGACGACGTCGCCGTCCCAATCGAGCCCGAGCCATTTCAGCCCGTCCAGGATGGCGGCGATCGCGGGCTCGGTCGAGCGCTCCCGGTCGGTGTCCTCGATCCGCAGCAGCATCTTGCCGCCGAGCTTTTTGGCGTACAGCCAGTTGAACAGCGCGGTGCGGGCGCCTCCGATATGGAGAAAGCCGGTCGGCGAGGGGGCAAAGCGGGTGACGACGGAATCGGTCATTACGGCTGCATTTCGGGGACAATAAGGGGTTGCGCAGAGCGCGCTGGTGTATAGCAGGAACCGTGCATAACTAAAGCCTTCCTTGAGAGGGGCGGATTTGGCAGAAGGTCGGCCAGATCCGAACGGGAACCAGCATGACAGCAGAGACAATGGCGGCAGAGACAGGCCGCGATTTCATTCGCGATATCGTCCAGGCCGACCTCGACGCCGGGAAATACCGTCAGATCGTGACGCGCTTCCCGCCGGAGCCGAACGGCTATCTGCACATCGGCCATGCCAAGTCGATTGCCCTCAATTTCGGCATCGCCCAGGAATTTGCCGGCCGCTGCCACCTGCGCTTCGACGACACCAATCCGACCAAGGAAGAGCAGGAATATATCGATTCGATTCAGGCCGACGTGCGCTGGCTCGGCTACGACTGGGGAACCGACCTCTATTACGCCTCGGATTATTTCGAGCGGCTGTATGAATGGGCCGAGGGCCTGATTCGATCAGGCCATGCCTATGTCGACGACCAGTCGCAGGAAGAGATCCGGCTCACACGCGGCACGCTGACCGAGCCCGGCAAGAACAGCCCGTTCCGCGACCGCTCGGTGGATGAAAACCTCGATCTGTTCCGCCGCATGAAATCAGGCGAGTTTCCCAACGGCGCGCGGGTGCTGCGCGCGAAGATCGATATGTCCGCCGGCAATATCAACCTGCGCGATCCCGTGCTGTACCGTATCCTGCACGCCACTCATCCGCGCACCGGCGACAGCTGGTCGATCTACCCGAGCTACGATTACGCCCACGGTCAGTCCGACGCCATCGAGGGCATCACGCACTCGATCTGCACGCTGGAATTCGAGGACCACCGGCCGCTCTATGAGTGGCTGCTGGAGCGGCTGCCGGTGCCGTCGAAACCGCGCCAGTATGAAATGGCGCGGCTCAACCTGACCTACACGCTGTTGTCGAAGCGGGTGCTGACCGAACTGGTGCGTGGCGGTCATGTCGCCGGATGGGACGATCCGCGGATGCCGACCATCGCCGGGCTGAAGCGGCGCGGGGTGCCGCCGGCGGCGATCCGCGAATTCATCAAGCGCATCGGCGTCGCCAAGGCCAACAGCGTGGTCGACGTCGGCATGCTGGAATTCTGCATCCGCGAGGATCTCAACAGGTCGTCGCTGCGCCGCATGGCGGTGCTGCGGCCCCTGAAGGTCGTGATCGAAAATTACCCGGAAGGGCAGAGCGAAGAGCTCGAAGCCGTCAACCATCCGGACGATCCCGCCGCAGGCACCCGAAAGATCGCATTCGGCCGCGAACTCTACATCGAGCGCGACGATTTCATGGAAAATCCGCCGAAGAAGTTCTTCCGGCTCTCGCCCGGCACCGAAGTGCGGCTGCGCTACGCCTATTTCATCAAATGCACCGGGGTGATCAAGGATGCGGCCGGCGAGGTCGTCGAACTGCGCTGTACCTACGATCCCGAGACCCGCGGCGGCAACGCGCCTGACAACCGCAAGGTCAAGGCGACCATGCACTGGCTGTCGGCGGCGCACTCCTTGCCGGCGGAAATCCGCATCTACAATCCGCTGTTCGCCAAGCCCAATCCGGACGCCGGCAATTTTGCCGCCGATCTCAATCCGCAGTCGCTCGAAGTGTTGACCGATGCGCGGATCGAGCCCGCGATATCAGCGACCAATTCGACCGACGTGGTGCAGTTCGAGCGGCAGGGCTATTTCGTGCGCGACGCGGATTCGGTGCCGGATCATCTGGTGTTCACCCGAACGATAGGGCTTCGCGATACCTTTGCGAAGGAAGTCGGCGGCAAGACCTGATCTGAATTGGCTGGAGAATCTAGATGCCAAACGCCGCCGATGAGATCGCGTTCGACATCATGTCGAGATGGGCGGATACCTTCAGCAAGTTCGATCCGGAGGCGCAGGCGTCACTGTATTCGAAGCACGCGCTGTTCTTCGGATCGAACCCGACGCTGTATCAGGGACGTGAGGGCGTGGCGGCCTATTTCGAGGCTCTGCCGAAATGGGATTCACGCGCCGTACGCTTCACGGACGTCAGCACGGCGCAGGTCAACCCGGAGCTGGTCAATTTTGCGGCCATCGCCTCGTTCGATGTCGATGGCGTGCCGAAGCTGTCGGTCAAGATCACCTGGGTGATTGCGCGCGAAGGCGGCGACTGGAAAATCGTCAGCCATCACGTGTCGTCGAAGGCGCCGCTGATCTAGCGGCCGGTTAATTCACCCGATCAGCAATAGCCGTAGAAGCCGCAGACATAGGGCAGCCGCGCGCCGTCGGTGTCATACGGGCCGCCGTAATAGGGCCCGGGATAGTAGAACGACCACGACGAACCGTAATTGTAGGTGCCCCGGTTCCACAGCGGATTGGGAAAGAGATTGTAGGGAATGATCGGCGCTTCGTCGCGGACCGGCTGCACCACCACGACGGCACGGCGGGTCACGACGACGGGATCGGCGAACACAGCGCCGAGCCGGCTCTGGGTCGCGAGATCCGCGGCATCGGCGGACGTCGCGCTTATCGCGAGAACGATAGCGGAAAGTGTAATTCGATGCGGCATGGCCGGGCCCCGATTGGTTCGAGAATCCTAGCCACAACATGGTTAACAAAGATTAAGGATTCTGTGTCCGTTCCGCTTTCGGACGGATGACAGCTTCCGATAGCCTCGCCCTCGATTGGTAATCGTAGGGTGCGTACCCGATGGCAGGGCGGGACAGGGCTCGGACGCAGGGTGTCGCCGGTACCTGGCCGCCGCGCGGGGCGGCGCAGGCCGGTGGCTTCACGCCGTCGGGTTTTGCCGCGTGGCCATCGCTCGTCGACAAATTGCGGGCCTGGATCCGCGCCGAGGCCGGCGCCGGGCGCCTGTTGCCCTGGGTGCCCATCGCCTTCGGTACCGGGATCGCCGGCTACTTCGCCGCCGAACGCGAGCCGGTTTTGCCGGTTGCCGCGGTAACCGCGATCGGTCTCTGCGTGGCGGCGTTCCTGCTGCGGCGGCACAAGGTGTTTCCGATCGCGGTAATGATTGCCGCTGTCGCCGCCGGCTTTGCGATCGCTACCTGGAAGACCGCGCGGGTCGCGCATGGCGTGCTGGCGCGACCGATGTATTCGGTGTCGGTTTCGGGCTTCGTCGAGACCCGCGACATCCGCGCGCGCACCGACCGCTTCGTCCTGCGCGTCACCTCGATGGAGAGCCCGCGCGACCTGACGAAACTGCAGCGGGTTCGGCTGTCGGTGCGCAAGGGCACCGCGCCCGCCGTCGGCAGTTTCGTGGAGTTGAAGGCGCGCTTGCTGCCGCCGATGGCGCCGCTGCGGCCGGGCGCCTACGATTTCGGCCGTGACATGTATTTTGCCGGGATCGGCGCCTCCGGCTTCGTGATGGGCGGTATCAGGACCGCGGCGCCGCCCGACTCCGGCGGCTGGTCGTTGCGCTATGCCGCCTTCATGCAGGGGCTGCGCGATGCGATCGATGCGCGCATCGGCGCCGTGCTGGACGGCGACCGCCGCGCCATCGCGACCGCGCTTTTGACCGGGCGCCGCGACGCCATCACGGCACCGGTCAACGATGCGATGTTCATCTCCGGGCTCGGCCATGTGCTGTCGATTTCGGGCTATCACATGGCGGTGGTCGCCGGCGTGGTGTTCTTCGCGGTGCGCGCGCTGCTGGCGCTGATCCCGGCACTCACCACGGGTTTTCCGATCAAGAAATGGTCGGCGGTCGCAGCATTGTTCGCCGCCGCGTTCTACCTGCTGCTGTCCGGCGCCGAGGTCGCGACGCAACGCTCGTTCTTCATGACCGCGGTGGTGCTGATCGCCATCATGGTCGACCGCCGCGCCGTCACGTTCCGCACGCTGGCGGTGGCGGCGATGATCGTGCTCACGGTGGCGCCGGAAGCGCTGGTGCATCCGAGTTTCCAGATGTCGTTCGCGGCGACGCTCGGCCTCGTGGCGCTGATCCAGATCGGCATGCCCCTTCTGTTCGCGTCTCCGGACAATTCAGCGACGGCGCGGATGGCGCTGTGGGGCGGGCGCGAAATCGCGATGCTGGCGCTGGCCTCGCTGGTGGCGGGGCTCGCGACCATGCCCTATGCCGCCTATCACTTTCACCGGGTGACGCCGTATGGCGTGATCGCCAATCTGGCGGCGATGCCGGTGGTCTCCGCAATGGTGATGCCGGCCGGCCTGCTCGGGCTGGCCGCGATGCCGTTCGGCTTCGACGGCGTGTTCTGGCAGCTGATGGGCTGGGGCATCGACTGGATGGTCGCGGTGGCGCAATGGGTTGCCGCCTTGCCGGGCTCGATCGGCCGCATGGCGGCGTTCGGGACCGGGCCGCTGGTTGCGGCCAGTATCGGCATCATCCTGCTCGGCCTGCTGCGCACGCCGCTGCGCTTCGGCGGAGCCGCGGCGCTGGTTGGCGCGGTGGTCTGGGCGCTGGCGACGCCGCAGCCGGATATCCTGATATCAGCCGACGGCCGCACCGTCGGCGTCCGTGGCCGGGACGGGCGCCTGCACATGATCGGGAGCGGCAAGGGAAATACCAAGGACAGCTTTCTGCTGAGGGAATGGCTGGCGGCCGACGCCGACGGCAGGCCCGCGGCCGCTTCTTCGCTGGCCGAGGGCGTGTCATGCGACGGCGCCGGCTGCGTGGCGCAGCTGGCCGGCGGCGGGCTGGTCGCACTGGCGCTGCGGCCGGACGCGCTGGCGGATGATTGCGAGCGCGCGGCGCTGCTGGTGACGGCACGGCAGGCGCCGGCGGCCTGCGGCGCGCTGGTGGTCGATCAGGACCGCCTGCGCCGGCAGGGCGCGCTGGCGCTGCGCAGAGCCCGCGACGGATTTGCGGTGGAGGCGGTCAGGCCCCGCGGCGTCGACCGGCCCTGGTCGCCGGCGGCGGGCGGTGCGGAGGGCGAAACCAGCCTGACGCGCCCGGCGCCGCCGCGCGCGGTGGACGCGACGCCGTCGGAAGCCGATCAGCATGCGGAGGAGTGAGGGGCTGGGCCCGCGTCACTCGCCGTGCGGGTGATCGTCGCCGGGACCGCCGGGATCGAAGGCGCCGAGATGATATTCATCCTCGACATCCTCGGTCAGCATCTTCACCAGCGCGAATGACGCGTTCGGAAACTGTTTCCAGATCGCGAGATCGTCGGCTGAAATGTTGACCCAGCCGAACGTGAACATGTAGCGGCCGGGTTCGGTGACCCGCCCGACCTTCTGCCATGTGACCTTGCCGACCGACAATGGTGTCCCGCCCGCTGCCCGCACGCTTCCATCAGCGTGGACGTGAGACGCCAGCATTGGCCCGGTTGTGGGCGATTCTGCGGCTGGCGGCGATGTCGCTGTCTGGAAAGAGATGCGGTTCGGAAGGCGGCCGCCGCTACCAAAATTGTCGTCGCCCGCATAGCCGTCCGAAGGACGGCGTCGCTTCCGCTCGCCTATGACCGGGCGATCCAGTACGCCGCGGCTCCTCGGCTCTATCGCTGGCGTCTCTAGAATACTGGGTCGCCCGGTCTTCGCCGGGCGATGACAGCGGTGTTTATCAGGTCGGCTTCGGCGCGCGCCAATCAATACTTCCGGTACAGCCCGATCAGCTTGCCCTGGATCCGGACCCGGTTCGGCGGCAGGATGCGGACTTCGTAGGAGGCGTTGGCAGGCTCCAGCGCGATCGAGGCGCCGCGGCGGCGGAAGCGTTTCAGCGTGGCTTCTTCCTCGTCGATCAGCGCCACCACGATGTCGCCGGTCTCCGCGCTCTCGTTGCGCTGGATCAGCGCCATGTCGCCGTCGAGGATGCCGGCATCCACCATGGAATCGCCGCGCACTTCGAGCGCGTAATGTTCGCCGCTTCCGAGCATGTCGGGCGGCACGCTGATGGTGTGGCTGCGGGTCTGCAATGCCTCGATCGGCGTGCCGGCGGCGATGCGGCCCATCACGGGCACCGAGACCGGACGCTCGCCATCATTGTCGGAACTGGCGCTGCGGACCCTGCCGAGCGTGCCCTCGATGACGCTGGGCGTGAAGCCGCGGCGGCCGTTGCCGGCGCCGCCTCCCGACAGCTCGGGCATCTTGATGACCTCGATGGCGCGGGCGCGATTGGGCAGCCGGCGAATGAAGCCGCGCTCTTCGAGGGCGGTGATGAGGCGATGGATGCCGGACTTCGACCGCAAATCCAGCGCGTCCTTCATCTCGTCGAAGGAGGGCGGAACGCCCGATTCCTTCAGGCGCTCGCTGATGAAACGCAGGAGTTCATATTGTTTGCGCGTGAGCATCTCGACCAGTCCCCAGTTTGATAGCGTCGTTCGATTCCGAGTGGCGGAGTTCTCAGCCGACTCGCGAGAGTCCAAGAGTCCGGAATTCCGCTTTAATGGCACCGATACTCGAAACAAATCATGAACGAACACTATATGTTCCATATGTGTTCCGCAACCACTTAATTTCCCGTGAACAGGTCAGGGTTTGTCGGGACAGCCCTTAACGGCGCAAACCGCTCAGTCGGGCAGCCGCAGGATCGCGCAGGAAGTGCCGGCGAGGGCTGCCGGCGCAAGGGGCGCACGCACGATTAACGCCCGTGCCGCAGCGAGATTTCCGAGCAGCGAGGAGTCCTGATGGTTGACCGGGGTGGCGATCAGGACGCCGTCGGCGCGCCGTTCCAGCCGGGCGCGCAGATAGTCTTCGCGCAGGTCATTGGCGGCGACATCGCGTCCCAGCAGCGCGGTCTCGCTGACATGGTGGACGGCCGATCGGCCCGAAAGGCTGCGAATCAGCGGCGCCAGGAACAGGAAGCCGCAGACATAGGACGACACCGGATTTCCGGGCAGGCCGATCACCCGCATCGCGCCGAGCCTGCCATGCATCATCGGCTTGCCCGGCCGCATCGCGATCCGCCAGAACGTCATGGCGACGCCCTCGGCTTCCAGCGACCGCTTCACCAGATCGTGGTCGCCGACCGAGGCGCCGCCCATGGTGACCAGGATGTCGGCGCCGCTGTCGCGGGCGCGGCGGATGCCATCGGTGGTGGCCGCCATGGTGTCGGCGGCGATGCCGAGATCGATGGTCTCGGCGCCTTCCTGCCGGGCCAGCGCGCGCAGCGCGTAGCCGTTGGAATAGACGATCTGCCCGGGGCCGGGGGTTGCGCCCGGCATCACCAGCTCGTCGCCGGTGGCGAGCATCGCTACAATGGGCCGGCGGCATACCGGAATCTCGGGGTGATTCATGCCGGCGGCCAGCGACAGATCGCGGTCGGTGAGCCGGCTCCCGCGCGCCAGCAGCACATCGCCCTCGCGGAAGTCGATGCCGGCCGGGCGGATATGCCGCCCCGGGCGGGCGGCCTCGGTGATGGTGATGCCGCCATCCTCGGCCACGGTGTCTTCCTGGATGATGACGGCGTCGGCGCCCTCGGGGATCACGCCGCCGGTGAAGATCCGCACCGCTTCGCCGGCGCCGACCTTGAGGTCGCACGGGCGGCCGGCCGCGACCTCGCCGATCACCCTGAGCCTTGTGGCGACATGGTCGGCGTCGGCCGAGCGCACCGCATAGCCGTCCATCGCCGACATCGCCTGCGGCGGCTGGGTCCGCAGCGCCGCGACGTCGCGCGCCAGCACCCGGTGATGCGCGGCATCCAGCGCCACCATTTCCTCCGGCAGCGGCTCGGCGCCGGCAAGAATGGCGGCAAGGGCATCGGCGACGGGCATTAGCGCCACGGGAAAACTCCACTGAAGATGACCACGGATGCGGCCGACCGGCCGCATCCGTCATTGCGAGCGTAGCGAAGCAATCCATCAACGCCAAGAAAGAATGGATTGCTTCGTCGCTCCGGCTTCGCTCTTCGAGCGAAGCCTTACGCTCCTCGCAATGACGGCTGATAGTCCTAAATCCCGAGCTCGGCCAGCGCCTTCGCCACATCATCCGTCGAGGTCACGTGAACCCCGATCAGCCCGCGCGCCCGTGCGCCCGCGATATTGTCGGCGGAGTCGTCGAAAAACACGATGCGCTGCGCCGGCACGCCGATCGCCTTCACCACGTGATCATAGGCCGCCGCATCCGGTTTCCGAAGTCCGATGGTCGAGGACAGGAATATCTCGCGGAAGTGACCCAGCACCTCGGAATAGGTTCTGGAGAAATGCGCGACATGCGGCGGATTGGTGTTGGAGAACGCATAGAGCGGCATCCGCGCCGCGGCGCGCGCCAGCAGCGGCGCGATCCCGGGCATTTCGCCGGTGAAGATCGCGTTCCAGCCTTCCAGGAACTGGGCGTCCGATATGGCGATGCCGAGCGAGCTGCGCAAATTCCGGAAGAAGGCGGCGTCGTCGATCGCGCCGGTCTCGTGATGCCTGAAATGATCGTCGACCACAAACCGCGCAATGACATCGTCAGGCGCGCAGCCGGCATGGCCGGCCCAGATCGACATGACCTTGTTGAAGTCGATATCGAGCACGACGCGGCCGAGATCGAACAGCAGCGCATCGGCAGAGGCGGGGGCGAGCGGAGGCAGGGTCATCCGAATCGTTTACGAAAATTGCAGCCGCCCGGCAACGGCCGACCTGCGAGCCGATCCATCGGCGGCTCGTGCGAACGGCTGCTCATTTCCCCAGCCGGAAAAAGATCCATCTTCAGTCGTCGTCGGCCGCCCAGGGGATGGTGCCGCTCTTCCACTTGCCCTCGACCTTGTCGGTATCTTCGATCAGTTGATCGATCAAGGCGATCGGCTTCTTGCCGGGGTTCTTCTGGCAGAACTCATGGATCATCGGGAGCAGCTTCTTTTCGCCCATCAGGGAGAGATCGACGTACTGACTGTCGCCCTCCAGGAGGGCGATGTTGGCGGCGCTCATGTAGCCCTGGACCCAATAGTACACCGGGCTGTTGGCCATGTTGTTGAAGCCCTCGGCAGGATTCATGTCCCTTGCCAGCTTTTCGCAGGAAGCGACGCCGATTCCGGCGGTCGCCAGCGGTTCCGCAAGAACAGGCGCAGTTGAAAGGAAGAAGCACGCGGCAATGGATGGCAGTCGATATCGATTGCGGTTTGGTGAGCTCATGACAAAATCCCCTTGTTGCAACCCAGCGGATGGTCCCGCTGCCCTCACCGATCCCCCGCGACCGGTGCGGGATCATCGATGGCATTTCGAACTACTTCTGCGAGACGCGACAGCCGGTAAGGCTTTTCGAGCAGCGCGATCCCGGCGTCCGAACTGAGCTGTTCCGAGCTGACATCCGAGTACCCGGTCGTATACATCACCTTGATCCCGGGTCGCATCTGCCTGATGAGTTCGGCCAGTTGCCAGCCGTCCGTCGATCCGGGCATGACGATATCCGTGAACAGGAGGTCGATCGGCAGTCCGTTGCGGACCTCCTTCAATGCTTCCGTCGCGTTACTTGCGGCGATGGTCTTGTATCCCAGCGCCTGTAGTTGCTGCGTGACGAAATCACGAACGATGGCGTCGTCTTCGACACAGAGGATCGTCTCGTGGCCGCGAGGGAGCCGTTTTTGGAAATTTTCGGCAGCCAACGATGGTTCATCCTCGGATACCGGAAGATACAGCCTGAACGTCGTGCCCTTGCCCTCAGCGGTTTCGAAGTCGATGTGTCCGCCGGACTGCTTGACGAATCCGTACACCATGCTGAGACCGAGCCCGGTGCCTTTGCCGACGCCCTTGGTGCTGAAGAAGGGTTCATAGATTTTGCTCTGAATGGCCTTGTCGATCCCGGTTCCCGTATCGGTGACGCTGATGGCAACATAGCTGCCCGCGGGAAGGTCGCGGACGGCAGCTTCGTCCTGATCGATGGCAACCGTATCGGCATCGATCGTCAGTCGGCCTCCGTTTGGCATGGCGTCGCGCGCGTTGATCCCCAGATTGACCAGCGCGGACGAAAGCTGATCCGGATCGACGAACACTGTCCCGATGTAGCCTCGCCTGGCAAAATCGATTTCGATCTGGCGGCCGAGCACCGACGTCAGCAGGTCGCAGGTCGTCGCAATCAGCGCCTCGACGTCCGTGCTCCGGGGCCGCAGCGGCTGTTTTCGTGCGAACGCCAGCAAACTCGAGGTCAGCCTGGCGCCGCGGTCGGCGGCCGATCCGATCATTTGAACGATCGCCGCCAGCTGCGGGCGGTCGGCAACGCCGTCCGCCAGCGTGTCGATCGTTCCCGTAATGACCGTCAGCAGGTTGTTGAAGTCATGAGCGACTCCGCCGGTGAGTTCGCCGATCGATCGAATTTTCTGCGCATGCGCCAGCTTGATCTGCGCGGCTTCCCTGGCCGCGACTTCCTGCTCGACACGCTGCTCCAGCGTCCGGGTCAATTCGCGCAGATCATCTTCGAGCTTCCGGCGCTCGGTGATGTCCATGTTGATTCCGATCAGGCGCGTCGGCTTTCCCGCTCCACCAACGATCTGTCCGCGACTGTAAATCCAGCGCACGCCGTTCGGGCCCCGAATGCGATGCTCGAGCTCCCCGGAACCGCCGGTTTCGATGATGTCGGCCAGCCTCTGTTCGAGCATCGGCAGATCGTCGGGATGCATCAGGTTGCGCCATTCATCGACCGAAATCGACCGCGCGCCCGATGGTTCGATGCCGTGCAGGCGGCATTGCTCGTCGGACCACAAATTGGGGCCGCCCCCGATATCCCAGTCGTAGCTCCCGATATGGCCCGCTTCCTGACTGAGGCGCAGCAGTGATTCACTGGCGGCAAGTCTCTCCGCTGCCTCGTTGGGAGCCGTGACGGTCTCCATGGTCAGCAATGCGCCGCCGACGCTCTGATCGGGCAGGCGCCATGGCTGCATTTGCCAGCGCATCCAGATCACCGTTCCATCGGAGCGTCGAAGGCAAAAATCGTCCTTGGTGAGTGTTTCGCCTGACAGCACGCGGTGATTGGTTTCCCGGGCCTTGTCGGTCACGGGACGAAAATCGAAGACCGAGCGACCGACGATCGACTGCTGCGTTTCTCCCTTGATCTCATTGTCGACGAGGAATCGGGGGCTGACGGCGAGATAGCGCATGCCGGTATCGAACATCGCCATGCAGGACGGCGTGGTCTCGATGAAATTTTTCAGAGACCAGGAAGATAAGTCCGAACTCGCCGCATCAGACGGAGGGTCAGTCGGTTGCAGCCCCGCGGCAAACGTCGTCATGTTCCCTGGCCCATCGAAAAACAGCGGCTCGAAATTTCCGTCAATAGCGATCGCGTCATCAAACGGGCACAGCGTAATCCCCGGTGGCGCAGGTGTCATGTGGTATTATGGTTCGGTCTGCTCTGCCGTATCGCGCCGCCAGCGACAACGTGAAGCTGCGAAGCAAGCGTCATATTTCCTCCGGCGGCAGGGTATGCCGGAACATCCGCAGCAGCGCCAGATCGTAGCCGATCTTCAGACATCCGCACACCACCAGCGGCAATCCCGAAAACGGTCCGGCCAGCATGAAGCCGGCGATGGCGGGGCTTATCGAGGAGGCGAGGCTGCGCGGCACCGCGGTGACGCTGGCGGCGGCGGTGCGCTCGGCCGGCGTCACCACGGCCATCACGTAGGATGACCGCGTCGGCACGTCCATCTGCGACAGCGCAGAGCGCACCAGCAGCAGCGTCAGCACCACGGTGAGGTCGCTTGAGAACGCCGCCGCGATCAGGCAGAGGCTGGAGGGAATGTGCGTGTACACCATGGTGTTGATCAGGCCGATCCGCCCGGCGAGCCACGCGGCGACCGGGAACGAGAACGCGCCAAGCAGGCTGGAGGCGAAGAAATAGACGCTGGCGGCTTCCAGCGACAGGTCGAAGCGCTGGAACAGCCACAGCGCCAGCAGCGACTGGACGACGAAACCGCCGGCAAAAGCGTCCATGCTGAACAGCGCCGCCAGCCGGTAGACGATGCCTTTCGATGGCCCGAGTGCGCTCTTGGGCGCGTTGGCGATGTGGCTGTGGTCGCGCGGCAGGCGCCGGTACAGCAGCGCCGCGAGCAGTCCCAGCACGGCATACAGATAGAACATCAGCTTGATGGCGGATAACCGCGACCATCCGAGCGAAGCGATCTGCTCCGGCAAGGCCGCCGCCAGCGATCCGACCGCCGCGGTCAGCGCGCCGATCAGGCTGTAGCGGGCAAAGATGGCGGTGCGGTCGCGGGCCGCGGTCTCCCGCGTCAGCAGCGCGTGTTCGAGCGGCACCAGCATGCCGGAATCGCCGCCGGACGGATTGATGCTGCCAATGAAGGCAATCAGCAGCACAAAGGCGAACGTCTCGGCGGCCGGAAATACCAGGCCGGTGAAAACGATCAGCGCCGCACCGGCGAGAAACAGGCTGCGCAGTTCGAACCGCGGCGCGATGAAGCCGGTCAGCAAGGTGAGGGCGGCAGTCCCGAGCAGCGAGGCGCTGGCGACGATGCCGATCTGTTGCGGGCTGAAGCCCATGGCCGAGAGGTAGACCGGCAAGATGATAATGGCAAAGCCGTCGCCGAAGCCGCGCAGCGCGCGGGCGAAGTACAGGCGGAGAATATCGGGAGGAGTCTTGATCGAGCTGCCCACCATGTCTCATCTCCGAAAAATGGAGCGAGACAACGCTTGGCTGCGCGCAGCTGACCGGGCGGTTGCCGATGACCCGGGATCGATCAAGATAATCACGCAAGGGTGGGCTGTTCAAGGGGAACAAATGTCAGGATCCTTGCTTTGCCGCAACACCACGCGGACCTCATGCTGAGGAGCTTGCCAGCGGATCCGTGCGCAGCGCGGTCCGATGACAAGCGTCTCGAAGCATGGCGGCGGGCGATGTGCCAGATGGTTCGAGACGCGCGCCGGACAGCGCGAGCGCGCTGCCGGACGCGCTCCTCACCATGAGGAAGCGGGGTGGGTCGCCCATGGTTCTCGCTCTCACCGCATTGACGCCTGCAAGCTCACGCCGTAGCGTTGCGGATGCTCATCATCTCGATCATTCTGGAATTCGCGGTCATGATCGTCGCGGTTCTCGCGGCGCGCCAGGGCCGCCCTTACATGTACGGTCTGGCATTCACCTTCGGCGCCTACGTGTTCTACGATCTCGCCCGCTACCTGCATTGGGGGGTCGAGGGACCGCTGCTGTCCGGCCTGTTCCTGATCGCAAGCGCCAGCGCGCTGGTCGCGGTGTTGGGCTTGTACAAGGACCGACCGCGGTAGCGTCAGGGATCGGCGGCGATCCGCAATTGAGGAGAACTCCGTTGCGCCCAAATCCATTGAAACCGCGGCTGGCGGCCGGCGGTTGTGCGTTCGGCACCATGACATTCGAGTTTTTTACGCCCGGCTACCCCGCGATCTGCCGCGCGGCCGGCGCCGAATTCATTCTCTATGACATGGAGCATTCGGGCGTCGGCTTCGAGACGATGAAGGCCCAGTTCGCATTCTGCCGCGGGCTCGATCTGGTGCCCCTGGTGCGCGTTCCCTCCGGCGACTATCACCACGTCGCGCGCGCGCTCGATATCGGCGCGATGGGCATCATGGTGCCGATGGTCGAAACGGCGGAGCAGGCGCAGGCGATCGTCGACTGCACGCGATATCCGCCGGCAGGGCGTCGCGGCGCCGCATTCGGTGTCGCCGGTCACGACGACTACGCGGACGGCGCCGTGACCGACAAGATCGCGCAGGCCAACGCGCGCACCATGGTGATCGCGCTGGTCGAGACCGCCCGAGGTGTCGAGAACGTCGATGCGATCGCGGCCGTCGACGGCGTCGACGTGGTCTGGCTCGGCCACTTCGATCTGACCAATTTCCTGGGCATCCCGGCGCAGTTCGACCATCCGATATTCCATGCGGCCGTCGATCGTCTGGTCGAAGCCTGCGCGGCACACGGCAAGACGCCGGGCTTTCTCGCCGGCGACGAGAAATGGGCGCGCGACTTCCGCGCCAAAGGCTTTCGCATGATCGCCTATGGCGTCGACACGCTGCTGATGCAAAGCGCGCTCGCGGAGGGCATCCGGCTGCTGCGGGGGACGGTGGAGGAATAGGGCAGGGGCGGCCTACATCTTGCGCCACGCTGTGTGACGTTGTGTGACTACCCGACGGGCAAATCACTTCTGATTTACAGAAAGAGAGTCAAGCCCCATAAGAAAAAACATTTCTGTTTTACAGAAATAAAAACCGGGGTATGAGAGTAGCCATCCCGTCCCATTCAGAGGGGCATTGCGCAAGGTCACCGATGCGGGACGGGGTTGCGATGGACGCGGATGGCGCTCTTGACCAGGACGCCTGAAGTGGATGGCGAAATCGTGTGGTTCCGACACCCCAATGGCAGGTGTCAAGCCTGTGGTCAGTTCCGCAGGCGACGGTGGCAAAAGTGCAGGGCTCACCGAGGAGATCACGTATAAGCCGTAAACCATTGCGCGGGGAGTGCCGGGCGATTCCGGTGTGACCTGACTAACGCGTGTGCCTTCTACCCGCTACCCATTGCACACGTGGCAGCGGGCGCATCGGGCGCCCGGCATTCCCCGCGCCCTCTGATTGGAGGGCAAGGAAATTTGATAGCAAACCTCGGGTGGATCGAACCGCGAGATCGCGAAAGTGTGTTTGCTGTTTGAAAGTATTCTCTCGCGTCGTCCCTGCGAACGCAGGGACCCATAACCCCGGTCGTCTGATGCAATGGCGCAGCGATTCAACAAGCCCTTTAACGCCACCGACAACATCGATGGCACGGCGTATGGGTCCCTGCGTTCGCAGGGACGACGTTGAGAGTTGAGATACACTCGACTGTCATCGGGCGCGCGTTCGCGCGACCCGTTAGCTCGCAAATGACGGTTTTGGCAGTATCGCGAACGATGAAGTCTTTGCCGCCGGCTGCAGGCGCGTATATCGTTCGCACCCAAGCGTGACCGCCCGGCGCAGCCGGGAAACGATGTCAGGTGTGACCGAGGAAAGTTCCCATGTCCGAACCGCTGCTGTTTTCACCGCTGACCATCCGCGGCGTCGAATTGAAGAACCGCATCGTGGTGCCGCCGATGCACCAGTATTCCGCGATCAAGGGGTTTCCGACCGACTGGCATCTGATGAATGCCGGCAAATTCGCCGCCGGCGGCGCCGGCCTCGTCGTCGTCGAATCGACCAAGGTGGAGCGGCGCGGCTGCGGCACCGTCGGCGATCTCGGGATCTGGGACGACAAATTCATCGAGCCGCTCGGGCGCCTCGTCAAATTCATCAAGCAGCAGAACGCCGCAGTCGGCATCCAGCTCGGCCACTCCGGCCGCAAGGCGCGCGCCACCCGTCCGTGGGAAGGCGACCGGCCGCTGCAGCGAACAGCAGAGGTCGACGCCGTGATCGACGACTGGGACGAATGGACGCCGGTGGCGCCGAGCGCGATCGCCCATAGCGAGAAATGGCCGGTGCCCCGCGCGCTGGAGCGCCACGAGGTGAAGGACCTGGTGCAGGCCTGGGGCGAGGCGGCGCGGCGCGCCGATGCGGCCGGCTTCGACGTGCTGGAGCTGCACGGCGCCCACGGCTATCTCGTGCACGAGTTCCTGTCGGAAAAATCCAACCAGCGTTCGGACGAATATGGCGGCTCCGAATTGAACCGGATGCGATTCATCACCGAGGTGACCGAAGCGGTGCGGATGCACTGGCCGCAGCACAAGCCGCTGTTCGTGCGGCTGTCGGTGGAGGACAATGCGGGGTGGGGCCCGGAACAGAGCGCGCGGCTGGCGACCATTCTCAAACCGAAGGGCGTCGACGTCATCGACTGCTCGTCCGGCGGCATCACCGACGTGGCGCCGATCCTCGGCAAGGAGATAAAATACAGCTATCAGGTGCCGCTGTCCGAATATGTGAGGCGGCATGCCGACATCATGACCATGGCGGTCGGCCTCATCATCCACGGCGACCAGGCCGAGCAGATCCTGCGCGATGGGCAGGCCGACCTGATCGCGGTCGGACGCGAGATTCTCAACAATCCGAACTGGCCGATGGACGCCGCGCTGAAACTGGGCGTCGAAGGTCCGTTCCGCAACGTCCCGCCGCAGTTCGGCTACTGGCTCGGCACCCGCGACAAGCGCGGGTTCGGCACCCAGCCCTCGACCTTCCAGAACGGCCTGCGCGATCCGGGCAAGGTGTCCTGAAGCTAGTACTGACCACGGAAGATCGGTGAGTTGCTTGCGGTCCATGCTTCGAGACGCCCGCGTTGCTAGCTCCTCAGCATGAGGTCGTGATGTTGCAACAAGTTGACCTCATCCTGAGGAGGCCACGACGTGGCCGTCTCGAAGGATGGGCAGCTATGATTAGAGCCCGCGGCTCAGGCCACGGCGGCGAATTTCTTGCGGTGCGCGAAGAACAGCTGCCGGATGTCGGCGGCGGTCCTGGCCGGACTGAACAGCCAGCCCTGCATTTCGCAGCAGCCGAGCGCGCGCAGCATTTCGCGTTGCTGCTCGGTCTCGACGCCTTCGGCGATCGTGATCATGTTGCGGGCCGCGGCGATATCCACCACCGCCTTCACGATGCTGGAAGTTCCGCTGGCGTCGGCGATGTCGTTGATGAAGCAACGGTCGATCTTGATCTTGTCGAATGGGAACTTGTGCAGGTAGCTCAGCGAGGAATACCCGGTGCCGAAATCGTCGAGCGCGATGCGCACGCCGATGGCGCGAAGCTGATGCAGGATGGCGAGCGCGGCCTCGTCGTCGCGAATGAGGACGGCTTCGGTGATCTCCAGTTCGAGCCGGCTCGCCGGCAGGCCGGAGGCGGCAAGTGCCGCCAGCACCTTCAACGCGAAGGTGCCGCTCCTGAACTGGACCGGCGAGACGTTGACCGCGATGCTGATTTCGTCGGGCCAGGTCGCGGCCTCCACGCAGGCCGTGGTCAGCACCCATTCGCCGAGATGATTGATCAGGCCGGTGTCTTCCGCGATCGGAATGAACTCGGCGGGCGAAATCACGCCGCGTTCGGGGTGGCGCCAGCGCACCAGCGCCTCGCAGCCGGAGATCCTGTTGTCACGAAGGTTGACGCAGGGCTGATACTGAACCTCGAACCCGCCGTCGGAGATGGCCTGACGCAGGTCCATTTCCAGGCTGCGCCGCGCCTTGACCCTGGCGTCCATCTCCGGCTCGAAGAAGCGATGGGTACGGCGCCCGGCGGCCTTGGCGGCATACATCGCCAGATCCGCGTTCTTCAGGATCTGGTCGAAATCGGCGCCGTGTTGCGGCGCCAGCGCAATGCCGATGCTGGCGTCGGTGGTGACCTGGTGACCGAGGCATTCGTAGGGCTGCCGGATCGCATCGAACACCCGCGCCACCAGTTCGGTGACGTCGGCAACGGAGTTGACCGCGGTCTGAATGATCGCAAATTCGTCGCCGCCCAGGCGCGCGACGAAATTGCTCGATCCGGTGCATCTCCGCAGGGTGACGGCCACCGACTTCAGCAGTTCGTCGCCGATCTGATGTCCGAGCGAATCATTGACGCTCTTGAATTCGTCGATGTCGAGGTAGAGCACCGCGAACTGTTCGCCGGCGGCGAGGGTCGCGAATTCGCCCTTCAGCCGGTCATGGAACAAGGTGCGGTTCGGCAGATCGGTCAGCGCGTCATAATGCGCCAGATGGGTGATGCGCGCCTCGGCGCGCCGTCGCTCGGTGATGTCCTCGTGGGTCGCCACCCATCCGCCGTCGGCGAGCGGCTCGTTGGTGATCTCGATCGAACGTCCGTCGGGCCTCTCGATGACCATGGCCTGTCGCTGCGCGATGTCGCGCAGGACGCGGGTGCAATAGGCATCGACGTCGCCGACGAACGATCCGGTGGCCCTTCGATGGGCGACCACCGCGCGGAAACTGCAGCCGGGTTTTATCACCTCCCGCGACAGGCCGTACATGTCGATGTAGCGCTGGTTGCAGATCACGAGCCGCTGCGACGAATCGAACAGCAGCAGGCCCTGCATCATGTTGTTGACGGCCGTATCCAGCCGTTGCTTTTCCAGTCGGAGCCGCTGCTGCGACGCCAGATGCTGCCGTGACAGCTTGCGCACCACCAGAAACAGCAGGACGGCGATCACGAGGACGAAAAGTCCGGCCACGATGACCAGAAAGACCATCTGCTGCTGCCAGTCGGCCAGCGCCGTCGCGACCGTCGTCGACGCGATGATCACGATGGGAAAGTTGGCAAGGGTGCGGGACGCAATCAACCGGTCGCGGCCGTCCATCGGACTGGCCAGCCGGGTGGAGCCGTGCTCCTTGTCGAACAACGCCTGCTGATGCGCCGGACCGGTCCTGAAATTGCGGCCGACCATCTCCTCGACATGAGGATGACGGGCCAGCAGCGTGCCGTCGCGATGGTGCATCGCTATCGTCGCATCCTGCCCCAGCGCCACCGACTGGAAGAACTTCGCGAAGCTGGCGGGCTCGATGCCTCTGCCGATCATGCCCAGCAATTCGCCGTTGGGCCCGGTCAGCTTGCGCGCAAGCACGGTGGTCCAGGCGCCGGTGACGCGGCTGTAGACCGGTTCGACCAGCAGCGGAGGAGATTTGGGGTCCGACTTGAAGGTCTTGAAAAAAGACCGGTCGGCGATGTTGACGGGCCGCGCCGGCCAGCCGGTGGAGGAGTTGATCATCACGCCGTCCGCATCGAACAGATTGATGCTGCCGACATAGGAAAATGCGTCGATCTTGGCCTTGAGCATCTGGTGAATGTCCGCGCTCGACATCCGTCGCTTGTAGTGTTCGCGGGTTTCGATGCCGGCGGTCTGCACGAAGGTGGCGACGTCCTGCTGGATCGCGCCGAAATCCTGCAGTTGCTGGTCGAAATGACGGGCCAGCAACAGCACGGTGTTTTCGAGTTCGCGGGCGCTGCTGTTCAGCGCGCGTTCGCGAAAATGGCCGGCCATGACGGTGGCGCCGACGGCGATGGCGGCGATCAGGAATCCGCCGCCGACGATGAGCCAGCGGATCGGGTTGCCGCTGACCTGGCGGGGGAAGTTCAGCAGGGCGGTCGGTTGTTCCGTCATCGCTCGTGATCGCTGCCATGGCTCGACGCCAGTGGCATTTTCTCATGCCCCGGCTCCGGACATGATTATTACGTTGCCGTTATGGAAACGGTGTTAGGAAGTTGAGTTAACGGGGGATTACCACCGGTGAGTAACGGGCGGGGAAATGCCGCGAAGGGATTCTTCGATGTACTACCGACGCGGTGAGGAAACCGGATCGGGCGGCCGGAGTTCCGCCGGCATCATTTGCCGGCAAGCAAGGGATGAGATGGGAAATTGATTCCGGCACGCGATCGATCAACCGAATCTTAACCATCTAACGCATTGAGGACATTCGGCGCCGCTCTGGCACGCAACTTGCGAAGCTTGATGAAGTTACCAACCCAGGCCAACGCAGGAAGCCATCACCATGAAAACCATGCTGAAGAAGTTTATCGCCGACGAATCCGGCGCGACCGCGATCGAGTACGGTCTCATCGCAGCCGGCATCTCTCTCGCGATCATCGCCGTCATCAACGGCCTTGGCACCAAGCTCAATACCAAGTTCACGGCGATCAACAGCTCGCTGAAGTAAGCGCACGCGCGATCGGGAAGCGGCGGCCCGGTTGGCCGCCTTTTTCCTGGCCTGCGAAAGCTTCAGCCTTGTCGCTACTGCATGCGCGTCGCGGGCGAGTTGGAACGGTGGGTTCGCGATTTCTTTCCGGCCACGCCGACGGTTTCGCCGCCCGACCACGACCGGTCATTTTGAATGGCGCCGCGCTGGTAGTTGGGATCGGTGTAGGGATTGCCCGGCCCGTTGTTCTGGCAATTCGCGTTGGGATAGAAAAAGGCGCAATAGCCGGGTTCGTAGATCACCGGCTGGGCCGGTACAGGCGTAACGATCGCGGTCGACAAGATGGCCACCGCGCCGAGAAGTTTGCAGGTCGACATTGCGTTTCTCCGGAGTTGGTCGCTGGTCTGGGCACCCGAAAGAATAACCCCGAATCCGGCCCGCCCATCCGTTCTCGCCGATCACTCCACCGTGAAGCAGGAACGAGGCAGGCGCCAATTGTCAGGCATGATAGTGCCCGGACTTGCCGCCCTTTTTTTCTACGAGATGAATGCCCTCGATACGGACGCCGCGCTCGACCGCCTTGATCATGTCGTAGATCGTCAGACACGCGACCGACACCGCGGTCAACGCCTCCATCTCGACGCCGGTCGGCCCGGTGACCTTGACGGTGGCGCGGACGATGCAGCCGGGCAGCTTTGGGTCCGTGGCTATATCCAGCGTGACTTTCGACAGCGCCAGCGGATGGCACAGCGGGATCAGATCCGAGGTACGCTTCGCCGCCATGATGCCGGCGATGCGCGCGGTGCCCAGCACGTCGCCTTTTTTGGCATTGCCCGAAACGATCAGCGCGAGCGTCGCCTCGCTCATCACGACGCGGCCTTCCGCCACCGCGACGCGTTCGGTCGCGGGTTTTTCCGAGACATCGACCATCCGCGCCTCACCCCTGGCGTCGATATGGGTGAGGGCAGAACCGGGCTTGGAGGATTCGGGGGATCTGGAGGATTTGCGCGCCATGCGTCAGCGCGTCCCGGTGGCGCGCGGGGCATCGCCACGCGCCAGCAGCGCGCGCGTTGCGGCGGCGACGTCGGCCTGCCGCATCAGGCTTTCGCCGACCAGGAAGGTTTGCATGCCGACCCGCGCCAGTCGCGCGAGATCGGCTGATACGAAGATGCCGCTCTCGCCGACCATCAGGCGGTCTTTCGGGATCAGCGGCGCCAGCGCCTCGCTGGTCGCCAGCGTGGTCTCGAAGGTTCGCAGGTTGCGGTTGTTGACCCCGATCATCGGCGAACGAAGTTTCAGGGCACGATCGAGTTCACTGCGTTCATGGATCTCGATCAGCACATCCATGCCGAGCGCCAATGCTGCATCCTCGATATCGCGGGCGGCGCCGTCATCGAGCGCCGCCATGATGATCAGGATGCAGTCGGCGCCGTAGGCGCGGGCCTCGACCACCTGATAGGTGTCGTAGATGAAGTCCTTGCGCAGTACCGGCAATTGGGTGGCGGCGCGGGCGGCCACCATGAAATCGAGATGGCCCTGAAACGACGGCGCGTCGGTCAGCACCGAAAGACAGGCGGCGCCGCCGGCCTCATAGGCCCTGGCCAGCGCGGGCGGATCGAAGTCCGCGCGAATGAGCCCCTTGGAGGGCGAGGCCTTCTTGACCTCGGCAATCAGCGCGTAGTCGCCCTGGGCGAGCTTGCGGCGAATCGCGCTGACAAAACCGCGCGGCGGGGAGGCTGCCTTCGCCAGCGCCTCGAGGGCGCCAAGCGGATGCGCGCGCTTGGCGGCCGCGATCTCCTCGCGCTTGTAAGCCTCGATCTTGGTCAGGATGTCGGACATCGATGAGCCCCCTGGGATCAGCCGTTGGAGACCATGATCAATTGCTTCAGCCGCTTCAGTGCCGCGCCGCTGTCGATCGACTGGGTACCGAGCGCCACGCCTTCCTTCAGGCTCCTGGCGCGGCCGGCCACCACCAGCGCCGCCGCGGCGTTCAGCAGCGCCACATCCCGGTAGGGACTGGGCATGCCGTCGAGCACGCTTTGCAGCGCGATCGCGTTGGCATCGGCATCGCCGCCCTTCAGGGCGTCGCCGCCGACGCGGGTGAGACCGGCTTCCTCCGGCGTCACCTCGAAGGTGCGGATATTGCCGTTCTCGAGCGCTGCGACGAAGGTCGGGCCGGACAGGGTGATTTCATCGAGGCCGTCGGAGCCGTGCACCACCCAGACGGATTCGGAGCCGAGATTCTTCAGCACCTGCGCCAGCGGCTGCACCCATTGCCGCGAAAATACCCCGACCATCTGCCGCTTCACGCCGGCCGGATTGGACAGCGGACCCAGCAGGTTGAAGATGGTGCGGGTCGCCAGTTCGACGCGGGTCGGGCCGACGTTCTTCATCGCGGGATGGTGCGACGGCGCGAACATGAAGCCGATGCCGGCCTCCGCCACGCAGCGGCCGACCCGCTCCGGCGTGATGTCGATCCTGACCCCGAGCGCGGACAGCACGTCGGCAGCCCCGGAACGCGACGACAGTGCGCGATTGCCATGTTTGGCCACCGGCACGCCGCAGCCCGCGACGATGAACGACGCGCAGGTCGACACGTTGACCGAGCCGGAGCCGTCGCCGCCGGTGCCGACGACGTCGATCGCATCGGCGGGAGCCGTGACGCGCAGCATCTTGCTGCGCATCGCCGACACCGCGCCGGTGATCTCGTCGACGGTTTCGCCGCGGACGCGAAGCGCCATCAGCAATCCGCCCATTTGCGAGGGCGTCGCCTCGCCGGACATCATGCTGTCGAAGGCGGATGCCGCCTCGTCGCGCGACAGCGTCGCGCCGGTCGCGACTTTTCCGATGATAGATTTGAGGTCGTCCATCGCGTGCTTTCGGGAGTGTTAGTTATTCGCGCCCGTCACCTGTGCGAAGGCGGCCTTGTTGATGGTGGTGCCGATCGTCTGTTCGATCTTGCTGACGTATTGCGCGACCTGTTCGTCGGTCAGCCCGCGCTGAAGCGTGTCCTTCAGTTTCTTGATGTCGTCCGAGGCGAGGTCGACCGGGGGCACGCTGATGTCGGTCACGCGGAACACGATCCATTCATTGGCACCGGCGCCGGCGCTTTGTCCCACGGCATCCTTGGGAGTCCGGAATGCCGCCGTGACGGCGCTGATGGGCAGCCCGGGCAGGGTGGCATCGCGCCGCACGTCCTTGGCGGTTTCGACTTTCGATCCGGCCGCCACCGCCTCGTCGGCGAGCTTGCCGCCCTGGTCGAGCTTTTGCACCATCTCGGTCGCCTTGGCTCGCAGCCGGGTCGTGATCTGGTCGTCGCGCCATTTCGCCTCGACCTGGTCCTTGACCTCATCGAGGGTGCGTTCGCGCGAAGGGATGACGTCCAGCACGTCGTACCAGACGTAACCGCCGTTGAACTGGATCGGATCGTTGTCGACGCCGACATTGCTGTTGAAGGCCTGTGACACGACGTCGAGGCCGCGGGGAATGCCGGTCACCGGCTGGCCGTTGAGAAGGCGGCCGGAGCGATCGACCGCGTCGATGGTCACGGGGGCAAGTCCCAGCTTCTGCGCGGCTTCGATGACGCCGGCGCCGCCGCCGCGCTCGTCTTCCATCTTGTTGTGGAGATCCGAGACCTTGGCGCGCGCGCGCTCGGTGGCAATGTCCTTTTTCAGGTTTGCGGCGACGCTTTCAAAGCTGGGTTGGACTGCCGGCTCGATCTTGCCGATCTTGACCACGGCAACGCCGAACCGGCCCGGCACGGGCTGGCTTATCTCGCCTGACGGCAGCGAGAACGCCGCGTCCGCGACCGCGCTGTCGAGGATTCCCGACTTGGCGGTCATGCCGAGGTCGACGTCGGACGGGTTCAGCCCGCGCTCCTTGGCGAGGTCCTCGAATGACATTCCGCCCGCGAGGCGGCCACGGGCCGCCGCGGCTTCCTCCGCGTTCGGGAATATCATCTGCGACACCTGACGCTTCTCCGGCGTGCCGAGCTTGCCGCGGTTCTGCTCGAAGATTTTCCTGGCGTCTTCGTCGGAGACCTCGGACCACTTGCCGACTTCTTCCGGCGTCACCGCCACAAAGGAAATCTTGCGGTATTCGGGAGCGCGGAACTGGGTCTTGCGATCCTCGAAATAGCTCGCCAGCGTTTCCGGCGACGGCGGTTCGATGGTTCCGGCCTGGGCGGCGTCGAGTTTGACGTAGTCGATGGTGCGCTGTTCGTTCTGGAAGCGGCTCAGCGCTTCGATCAGCACTTTCGACGGTTCGAGGCCGGCGGAGACCGTGCCGGCGATCTGACGCCGCAGCGATACCCGCCGCTGTTCGGCGATGTATTTCTGTTCGGTGAAACCGAACTGCCGGATCGTGGCCTGGAAACGGGCCGGATCGAAATTGCCGGCCACTCCCTTGAAATTCGGATCGCTGTAGATCATGCGCATGATCTCGGCGTCGGACTGACCGAGCCCCATCCGCCGCGCTTCTTCGTCCAGCGCCGCCTCGGCGATGGTTTGCTGCAGGACCTGGCGATCGAGGCCGAAGGCCCTCGCCTGATCCATCGTCAGCGGGCGGCCGAACTGGCGGCCGAGCTGCTGCAGCTTCTCGGTGTAGAGCTGGCGGAACTGTTCGGTCGAAATCTCGGTCCGGCCGATCTTGGCCAGCGTCGATTGCCCGAATCCCTTGAAGATGTCGGCGATACCCCACACCGCAAAGCTGAGGATCAGCACCCCCATGACGATACTCATGATGGTCTTGCCGAGCCAGTTTGATGAGGCTTTGCGTATTCCTCGAAGCATGGGTCCAACTTGTTTGCAGGAGGGAACCGGGTTGCGCCCACAGGGATTCGGTCGAATTCCGTAAAAGGGCGTCACCGAGTTGATAAAGCATCATAAAGTGGCAGCCGCGCCGTCGCAACCTTGGCGCGGAGGGCCAATTGAAGCGGCAGGTGGCTTGCCGGCCACATAACCGCTATCTGGAACCGGGCGCCGTGCTCTGCTAGCTCATCCCGGCATTAATATTTGGCAGGAAACCCTGAAATGACCGACGCCATCCGGCCGCTGATTGCCGGCAACTGGAAAATGAATGGCCTTACGGCTTCCACGGCCGAATTCGAGGCCATGCTGGCGGGGGCGGCCGGTGTCGCCGCCAAGGCTGATCTCTTGGTCTGCCCGCCGGCGACGCTGATCGCGGCTTTCGCCGCGCAAGCGCGCGGCTCAAAAAACCTCGCCATCGGGGCGCAGGATTGCCATCCCAAGGCCTCGGGAGCCCATACCGGCGACATTTCAGCCGAAATGCTGGCGGATGCCGGCGCCAGCGCCATCATTGTCGGTCATTCGGAACGGCGCGCCGACCACGGCGAGGGCGATGGGCTGGTGCGACAAAAGGCCGAAGCGGCCTGGCGCGCCGGCCTCACCGCCATCGTTTGTATCGGCGAGACCCAAGCTCAGCGCGATGCCGGCCAAACCCTCGATATCTGCCGCGGCCAGCTCACGGGCTCGCTGCCGGACACGGCCACGTCGGGTAATCTGGTGGTGGCCTATGAACCGGTCTGGGCGATCGGCACCGGGCTCACCCCGACATCAGGAGATGTCGAGCAAATTCATAAGTTTATCAGGGAACTCCTGATCGACCGATTTAAAGGGGAGGGGATGAAAATGCGAATCCTCTACGGCGGATCGGTGAAACCCTCCAACGCCCGGGAATTGATGGCGGTCGCCAACGTCAATGGCGCGCTGATTGGCGGCGCCAGCCTGAAAGCGGCGGACTTTCTTGCGATTGCGGGCAGTTATGCCTAACTAACCGCAGGGCGGCGCGTGGGATGAAAATCCCTGCGGGGGTGACAATGCCCCTTGCAATCGTGTAACACCCGCGCGACTTCAAACACCGCAAAGCCCTGATAGCAGCCGGATGCCGGCGCTCCCGGTTTGGTTTGCGACGGAAGGTAGAGATGCAGACTGTCGTTATCGTCATTCACCTCATGATCGTCGCGACGTTGATCGGCGCGGTGCTGCTGCAGAAATCCGAAGGCGGTGGCCTCGGCGTCGGCGGCGGTGCCGGCTTCATGTCGAGCCGCGGCACCGCCAATTTGCTGACGCGCACGACGGGGTTTCTCGCGGTCGGCTTCTTCATCACCAGCCTGTTGTTGTCCTGGCTCGCCAGCTACGACCGCAAGCCGAGTTCGATCATCGATGCCAATCCGGCCTCGCAGACGCAGCCGGCAGGCCCGGCGACGCCGATTTCGCCGCCGACCTCAGGCGGCATCCTGGATTCGCTGAAGAAGGCCGATGAGCAGCAGAAGCAGTCGGCGCCGTCCGGCCCGCAGGCGCCACGGTCGCAATAAAGCAGGGTGGCCATGCAGGACGGCAGCTACCGTCCTGCATCCAAAACCGCCATCAACACACTGACATTTCTCTAGATTTCAAGTCACCCACAGCCAAAGCGAAACTTCGCCTGGAGCTGCGATTCGTTTTGGCGAATCGGGTGGGTAGCCTTAAAGGTTGGGTCCCATGGCGCGGTATATTTTCATCACCGGCGGCGTGGTTTCTTCGCTCGGAAAAGGTCTGGCTTCAGCGGCACTCGGTGCCCTGTTGCAGGCGCGCGGCTACAAGGTCCGCTTGCGAAAACTCGACCCCTATCTCAATCTCGATCCGGGAACGATGTCGCCCTACCAGCACGGCGAAGTGTTCGTGACCGACGACGGCGCCGAGACCGATCTCGATCTCGGCCATTACGAGCGCTTCACCGGCCGTCCCGCCACCAAGGCGGACAACATCACTACAGGGCGCATCTATCAGGACATCCTCACCAAGGAGCGGCGCGGCGACTATCTCGGTGCCACCATCCAGGTGATTCCGCACGTCACCAACGCGATCAAGGATTTCATCCTCGACAGCAATGACGCGTATGATTTCGTGCTGTGCGAGATCGGCGGCACCGTCGGCGACATCGAGGGCCTGCCGTTCTTCGAGGCGATCCGTCAGATCAAGAACGACCTGCCGCGCGACCACGCCATCTACATCCACCTGACGCTGCTGCCGTTCATTCCCAGCGCCGGCGAACTCAAGACCAAACCGACCCAGCATTCGGTCAAGGAACTGCGCTCGATCGGCATCCAGCCGGATATCCTGCTGTGCCGCACCGACCGCGAGATTCCGAAGGAAGAGCGGCGCAAGCTCGGCCTGTTCTGCAACGTCCGCGAAACCGCCGTGATCGAGGCGCGCGACGTCGACAACATCTATGCCGTGCCGGAGGCTTATCATGCCGCCGGCCTCGACGACGAAGTGCTGGCGGCGTTCGGCATCGAGCCGCAGATGGCCCCGGCGCTGCAAAGCTGGCACGTCATCAACGAGCGGGTGCGCAATCCCGAAGGTGACGTCACCATCGCCATCGTCGGCAAGTACACCGGCATGAAGGACGCCTACAAATCGCTGACAGAGGCGCTGTCGCATGGCGGCATCGCCAACAAGGTGAAGGTCAATCTCGACTGGATCGAGAGCGAGGTATTCGAGAACGAGGATCCCGCGCCGTTCCTCGAGCACGTCAACGGCATCCTGGTGCCGGGCGGTTTCGGGCAGCGCGGCGCCGAGGGCAAGATCCGCGCGGCGCAGTTCGCCAGGGAGCGCGATGTACCGTATTTCGGCATCTGCTTCGGGATGCAGATGGCCGTAATCGAGGCCGCTCGCAATCTGTGCGGCATCGAGGCGGCGAACTCCACCGAGTTCGGTCCGACATCCGAACCCCTGGTCGGCCTGATGACCGAGTGGCTGCGCGGCAATGAGCTGGAAAAACGATCGAGGGCCGGCGATCTCGGCGGCACCATGCGTCTTGGCGCATACCCCGCGGCGCTCAAGCGCGGCAGCCGGGTGTCCGAGGTCTATGGCGGCGCCACCGAGATTTCGGAACGCCATCGCCACCGCTACGAGGTCAACACCGCCTACAAGGACCGGCTCGAGCAGCACGGATTGAAATTTTCCGGGCTTTCGCCCGATGGCGTGCTGCCGGAGATCGTCGAATACGAGGACCATCCCTGGTTCATCGGGGTGCAATTCCACCCCGAGTTGAAATCGCGCCCGTTCGACCCGCATCCCCTGTTCGCGTCGTTCATTCAAGCGGCGATGGTGCAGTCGCGGCTGGTCTGACGCTGCGGCACGACCGGGTCGTCACCCAGCAACGGTGCTTCCGTCTGCGCGGCAAATGCATTCAGCCGCAGCGGTGCGCGCCGCGTCAAGCGATAGACCGCCGCTGGCGGGACATTGCGCAGCAGGCGATCGACGCGTCGGGCGCGCAGGCCCAGCCGCTCCAGGATCGCACGTGGCACCGGGCAGGTTGGGCCGTAGGTGAACTGATAGAAGGCGCCGCCAGGGCGCAACCTGGCGAATGCTCCGGTCAGGATCGCGATCACCTTGCGCGGAGGCATATTGAGCAGCGGCAGGCCGCTGACGACAGCGCCGAACGACGTGTCGGCGAGGATATCGTCACTGCCGATCCGGGCCGCGTCCATCCAGAGCACGCGGGCGCCGGGAAAGCGCATTTGCAACAGACCGATGAAATCGGAGCCAGATTCGACCAGTGTGAGGTCTTGCTGGCGCAGGCCGCGCTTGAGCAACTCGTGGGTGAAGACACCGGTGCCGGGGCCGAGTTCGAGCACCGGCGCGCTCTTCGTCGAGATCTCGCGCGTGATCAGCTCGCCGAGTGCTGCGCTGGAAGGCGCAATGGCGCCAACGCGGCGCGGCGCCGACATCCAGGCGAGGAAGAAGGACAGCAGGTCGTGCGCTATGGGGACTCTCCTTGTTCTGGTCTGACGCCAGCATTGCGGAGGGGGGCGCACAAATCGATGGCACGTTCGTGCCATGAGCCCGTGATTGGAGGTACGCCTCGCCCATGGTGATCGTTCGGCCGGAACAGGCCGCCTGCCGTCCTTTTGACGGCCGCGCGATTTATTGCGACAACGCCTCCCGTGAACCGCAAGAACAATAAATCGAGGGATTGAAGCCGATGATCATGGAAATGCGCGTCTATCGCTGTCTGCCGGGCCGCCTGCCGGCGCTGCTGAAGCGTTTCGAAAACACCACGCTGAAATTGTGGGACAAGCACGGTATCAAGCAGACCGGCTTCTTCACCACGCTGATCGGCACGTCCAATCAGGAACTGACCTATTTCGTCGCCTGGGACTCGCTGGCGGATCGCGAAAAGAAGTGGAACGCATTTCAGACCGATCCCGACTGGATCGCCGGCCGCGCCAAGAGCGAGGAGGACGGCCAGATCATCGACAACATCGTCAGCCAGCTGCTGGTGCCGACGGCGTTCTCGGCGGTAAAATAGTCGCCGATGCAACCCTGATATTCGGGGGCTGAACGGGGTTGATCCTGATGGCGTGGACCGGCATGGTCCACGCGGAAACGAAGGAAAACCCGTGAGCGCGAACAACTCTGCAGCACCGGTCGTGACGGCTGGCCCGGTCAGATTCGGCAATGATCTGCCGATTTCGATCATTGCCGGCCCGTGCCAGCTCGAGAGCCGCGCGCATGCGCTGGAGGTCGCCTCGGCGCTGAAGGAAATCGCGGCGCGCCTGCGAATCGGCATCGTCTACAAGACCTCGTTCGACAAGGCCAACCGCAGCAGCGGATCGGCCCCGCGCGGCATCGGCCTTGCTCAGGCGCTGCCGATTTTTGCCGAGATCCGCTCGTCGCTCGGCATGGCTGTGCTCACCGATGTCCACGAGGCCTCGCAATGTGCCGAGGTCGCACAGGCCGTCGACGTGTTGCAGATTCCGGCGTTCCTGTGCCGGCAGACCGATCTGTTGCTGGCGGCGGCGGCGACCGGCAAGGTCGTCAACGTCAAGAAGGGCCAGTTCCTGGCGCCCTGGGACATGGCGAACGTGGTCGCCAAGATCACCGGCGCCGGCAACGCCAATGTGCTGGTCACCGAGCGCGGCGCCTCGTTCGGCTACAATACGCTGGTGTCGGACATGCGGGCGCTGCCGATCCTGGCGCGCACCGGCGCGCCAGTGATTTTCGACGCCACCCAGTCGGTGCAGCAGCCGGGCGGCAAGGGCACCTCGTCGGGCGGCGAGCGCGAATTCGTGCCGGTGCTGGCGCGCGCTGCGGTCGCGGTCGGCGTCGCCGGCGTCTTCATCGAAACCCATCCCGATCCCGACCGCGCGCCGTCGGACGGTCCCAACATGGTGCCGCTGCGCGAGTTCGAAGGCCTGGTGCGGACGCTGATGGCGTTCGACGCGCTGGCCAAGAGCGCGCCGCGCTGATGCCGTCAGGGCAGGGAACAGCGCCGCAGCAAATTCCCTCGGTCATCTACGTCATTGCGCTGGCGACCTTTTCCGCCGCGCTGTCGGCGCGCGCGCTCGATCCCGTGCTGCCGCATGTTGCCGAGGATTTCGGGATCACCATCGCCACCGCGGCAGGATTCTCGGCGGCGTTCGCTTTCACCTTCGCCATCATCCAGCCGGTATTGGGCGCTGCCGCTGATTTGTTCGGCAAGGCGCGGCTGATGGTGATCTGCCTGGTGCTGCTGGGACTGGCCAACATTCTCGGCGCGTTCTCGACGTCGTTTCCGATGCTGTTCGCCTCGCGTATTCTCGCAGGCATCGGCTCCGGCGGCGTTTTTCCGGTCGCGCTCAGCCTGACCAGCGACCTCGTGGGTCCGGAAAAACGCCAGGTCGCGATCGGGCGAACGCTGGCCGGCGCCATGACCGGCAACCTCCTGGGCGCGTCCCTGTCGGGCCTGATCGGCGACTTCCTCGGCTGGCGCGGCGTGCTGGCGGTACTTGGCGTGCTGGTGATCCTGGCCCCGATCGCGGTGGCGCTCGGTTTTCGCGGCGCGGCGCTGGCGCGGCCACCGAAGACCAGCCTGGCAATGCTCAGGCAGGGCTATCGCACCATCTTCAGCAACCCCAACGCGCGCATCGTCTACGCCGCCGTCTTCATCGAGGGCTGCTGCGTGCTCGGATTGTTTCCGTTCGTGGCGGCATTCCTGTTCGAACTCGGCGAAACCCGGCTGTCGATCGCGGGGATCGTGATCGCATTTTTTGCCGTGGGTGGTTTGTTCTACACCATGAGCGTTTCGCGCTTCCTGCCATGGCTCGGCGTCAAGGGCATGATGATCGCGGGCGCCGCCCTGGTCGGGCTGCAGCTCGCGGTGGTGGCATTCGGCCCGGGCTGGCAGATTCAGGCCCTCAGCCTGCTGTTCATGGGCTGGGGCTTCTACATGATTCACGGCTCGCTGCAGGTGGTTGCCAGCGAGCTTTCGGTGCAAGCCCGCGCCACCGCGCTATCGCTGCACGCGTTCTTCTTTTTCATGGGGCAGACGGTCGGTCCGATCGCCTATGGATTCGGCATCGAGAATCTCGGCAAGGTTCCGACCTTGCTGGTATTCGCGTTTGTGATGGTGGCCGTCGGCCTTGCCTGCGCGCGGTTGCTGCGACAAACGAAGCCGGCGGATGCAGCTGCGACATAGCGGCTGCCTGACAATGGCGGCGGGGGACTTCAATGATTGAAACCCATGTTCTGTTGATCGTTTTGCTCGCCGCGGCACTTCACGCCACCTGGAACGCGCTGGTGAAGGGGGCGTCGGACAAGCTGGTCAGCATGACCGCCGTGGTTATCGGCCACGTGCCGTTTGCGCTGCTGGCGCTGCCGTTCGTGCCGCTGCCGGATGCGGCGTCGGTCCCTTACATCATCGGCGGCGCCGTGCTTCACGTCGGCTACCAGCTGTTTCTGTTCTGGGCCTATCGACAAGCCGATCTGACGCAAGTCTATCCGATTGCCCGCGGCACTGCGCCGCTGATCGTGGCGGCCTGTTCGGTGCTGATCTTCCGCGAGACGCTGACAACGCTGCAGCTGGTCGCCATCACCACGATTGGCTGCGGCATCATGAGCCTGGTGCTGGTTCGTGGCAGCCAGGGTTTGCACAATCCGCATGGTGCAATGCTGGCGCTGATCACGGGATGTTTCGTGGCGGGATATTCGATGGTGGACGGCTACGGCGCGCGCGCCGCCGGAACCCCGGTCGGGTTCTACGCCTGGGAAACCATTCTGAACGCCATCGCGTTTTCCATGATTGTCGCGACGGCATCTCCCGGCACCTTGCGCAAGACGGTCCGCAACCACAAGAAAATCATGGCGATCGGCGGCGGCGCGTCGTTTGTGGCCTATGCGCTGGTGGTGTGGGCGTTTACCCAGGCGCCGATCGCCGTGGTCACGGCGTTGCGGGAGACCAGCATCGTGTTCGCGCTGCTGATCGGAGTCTTTTTCCTCAGGGAGCGCCTCAACCTGGTAAAACTGGTGTCGGCGATGCTGACGATGCTGGGAGCCCTGATGCTGCGTTTCTCGAAATGACCATGGTTGCCGCCGTCCCAGCCGGAAGGTTCGAATGAAGATCCTTGCCTTCAGCGATCTGCATCGGGATGCCGCAAAGGCCGAGGCGATCGTCAATGAAAGCCGCGGCGCGGATGTGGTGGTCGGTGCCGGCGATTTCGCCTCCTGTGGTATGGGCCACGGGGATACGCTCAACGTGCTCCGGCGAATGGCGGTCCCCTTCGTCCTGGTCCCGGGAAACCACGACGACCTCGGCGAGTTGTTCGCCGCCTGCGCCGACTGGCCGCTGGCTCATCTGCTTCACGGCCAGTCGGTTGTGATCGACGGGGTGGCGTTCTTCGGCATTGGACTCGGCAGCGGCGTGGTCGATCCGGAACCGTGGAACATGGTGCTGGACGAAGCGGAGGCCGCGCAACTGCTCACGCTATGTCCCGCGCGGGCGGTGCTGGTTTCGCATTCGCCGCCGTACGGCATTGCCGATCAGCAAAAGGACGGGCGACACGCCGGCAGTGCGGCGCTTCGCGACGCCATTGCTCAACACCAGCCCCGCATCACGATCTGCGGCCACGTCCACAATGGCTGGGGACAAAGCGGAACGATCGGACAGACGCCGGTGCACAACATCGGTCCCAAGCCGAGATGGTTCGTGGTGTGAGGGCGAGCCAGGTTCCCGCATCGTGAACCGCGCTATTTTCCGATCGCCGCCGCCAGCAGCGCTTCGGCTTGCCTGATAGTCTCGACAAACGACGGCTGCTGCGGCGCGCGCTCGGTGAAGCAGCGCTTGTAGGCGTCTTCGCCCTGTTGGCGGAGGTCGCCGAGTTTGTCGTAGGCCTTCCTGTCGATCCGGCTGGACTGGAGGTCGTCGGAAGCCTTCCCGGCCTTCTTGTCGTAGCCTGCCTTGATCGCAAGGCAGGCCGGGACCTGCACCCTGGGCCTGATCGAACCGTAGGCGAGATAGACCTTGCCGTTCGCCAGCGCCGAAACGAACACTTCGTCCGCGGCATCAGGGACGGCGTCCTGGGTTCGCGCGGCCAGCATCGCGTGGGCTGACGTGATGGACGCCGGCCTGGCAATCGGCAATTCGCCAAAATTCACGACCGCCGCATCGGTCGAGATCGCCTGGGTATAAAAACTCTCGTCCTTGAAAGCTGCGCGCATTTGTTGCGGCACGTTCTTGACCTTCTTGCCCCACCAATCCCTGTGCGCGCGCAGCCAGCGTTCGAACAGCGTCTGCGTCGTGACGATGATATGGGCCTTTGGGTAGACATATTTGCCGCCGGCGTCGTTGGCGCCGGCTTTCTCGCCGTTTTCGCCGACCAGCGCGTCGAAGCGCAGGCCGTCGAGCAGGCCAAAGCCCTGATCGCCTTCGGAGAAGGCGTCGAGGTTGAGCCTGGCCGGTCCAAACCCCTTGCGATCGGGTTCGGCCACGATCGCCTTCATTTGCGTCAGCAGATCGGCGCTAACGGTCTTCTCGGCCTTCGCGGCGTCATCGGCCTTTCCGTTGTCATACAGTTTCGAGATTTTCCCGATCGCCGCATCGCGCGTGGCGACGTAACGATCCTCCGGTGACGGCGGGGCGGCGTTGGCGCTCGCAAGCGCCCCGAGCAGGCACGAAGCGGCGGCAGCTCTGATGATGGCGGAGAGGGCCTTGTGCATAGGCGGTGGTCGATATGTCCGGCCGTTCGGTTCAACCCCGGCCGCGATAGGGCGCCACGCCCTGATCCGGAATCCACATTCCCTTCGGCAATTTGCCGGACTGCCAGAACACGTCGATCGGGATGCCGCCGCGCGGATACCAGTAGCCGCCGATGCGCAGGAATTTCGGCTTGATCTCGGCGACGATGCGCTTGCCGATCATGACCGTGCAGTCCTCGTGGAACGCGCCGTGGTTGCGAAAACTTGCGACGTATAGCTTTAGCGATTTTGATTCCAGCAGCCACGGGCCCGGCACAAAATCGATCACCAGATGGGCGAAATCCGGCTGCCCCGTGACCGGGCACAGCGAGGTGAATTCGGGTGCCGTGAACCGCACCACGTAATCGGTGTCCTTCTGCGGATTGGGCACGCGGTCGAGTTTTGCCTTTTCCGGGCTGTCGGGCCATTGCACGGCGCGGCCGAGCTGCAGGGATTTTTTCGCCATCATGTCGTCCTCTTGGAAGCGCTGACATGGACGCAATGGGGCTTTGCCGTCAACCGTCAGCGCGAAGCGGGATTGGCAAGAAACCGCACCAGCGCCTGACGCTCGGTCGCGTCCTCGACGCCGCGCATCGACATCCACAAGCCCGGAAACATCGCGGCGGGATCGGCGAGGAAGCTGTCGAGGCGGCTCACGTCCCAGCGCAGGCCGTCGTCGCGCGCCTTGCGCAGCACCGGCGAGTAATCGAACGCCGGATCGCCGCCGATGCTGCGTCCGATCAGGCCATTGAGATGGGGGCCGGGCAGGCCCCGCTCTGCCGGGTCGAGGCTGTGGCAGGCGCGACAGGGCGCGAAGTGACGCGCGCCGGCGTCCTCGGCCGCCGCGGGGGCGGAAGCCAGGGCAGGGAGCAGCAGAAAGGCGACGAAAAATCTCGCGCCAGGAAGTCTCACGCCAGGAAATCTCACACCAAGACGGTCTGGATCACGACGAGACGGTTGGTGCCGGATTCGCCGCCCCATGCTTCGCCCGCCCGGCCGGCCATTTGCCGGACATTGGCGCCTGATTTGTCGCTGGGGAAGGCGTTGAATTTCTCCGTTACCGGGTCGAAACGCACGATCGCGTTGGCCGAAAAATCGGTCAGCCAGACCTTGTCCTTGTCATCGACAAAGACCGAATAGGTGCGGGGACTATCGCCCGGCAGCTTCCAGGCTTTCCAGGAACCGTCGGCGGGATCGTGCACCGACACATTTCCGCTGTTCCATTCGCTGACCCAGATCCGGCCCTTCGAATCCGACCACACCCGCCGCGCGCCCTGATTGGGCGTCGGCGGCTCGACCACGGTGGCATTGCCGGTCGCCAGATCGATCCTGGCGATATGGCTGCCGGCGAGCGAGGCGTACCAGACGTCACCCTTCGGCGTGATGGTGATGCCATAGGTTCCACGGCCCCGGGGCGACTTGAAAACCGTCATGTCACCCGATTTGGGGTCGAGCCGGCCATAGATGCCGGACTGGCCGGTGAACCAGAACATGCCGCGCTGGTCGAACACGCCGGTGTTGAGATTGGCGTAGGCCTCCTTTTCAGGCAGGCGGAACAGGGTGACCTTGTGATCTGCAGGATCGACCCGGACGATGGCATTCTGCCCGCCCTCGGTCACCCACAGCGCGCCGTCGGGGCCGATGACGACCCCGTGGGGGGCCGCCCCCTTGCCGAGATCGACCAGCTTGAATGAGCCGTCGCGCGGATCGAGCCGCCCCAGCGTGCCGTTGCGCTGGCCGCAGAACCAGACCGTGCCATCGGGAGCGGGCGCGACATCGCGCGAGCCCATGCCGGCGGCGACTGGATAGTATCTGGTTCGGAACGGGCCTTCCCGGGCGCCGGCACTGCGCAGCAGCGCGGGTGCGGCCAGGATTCCGGCTGTGGCGCAGCTGAGAAACTCCCGGCGATTCATTGCGTTACCTTGGGCTTGTGAGAAGGAAGGTTCAGACGCGAAGATCAACCTTTAAGCAGCATAGCCCGGCCATATCACCCCGTCAGGCCGGGATGCGGGGCAGCCGTTCACATTTGCTTGCGCGCCGTGTAAGACGCGCCCAACCCAGCCAGCACGATCAAGGGAAGCGCAACATCATGACAGCCATCGTCGACATCATCGCCCGCGAAATCCTCGATAGCCGCGGCAATCCCACGGTCGAAGTCGACGTCGTGCTGGAGGACGGCTCGATCGGCCGCGCGGCGGTACCGTCGGGCGCTTCCACCGGCGCCCATGAGGCGGTCGAGCTGCGCGATGGCGACAAGGCCCGCTATCTCGGCAAGGGCGTGCAGAAGGCGGTCGTCGCCGTCAACGGCGAGATCTTCGAGGCCCTGAGCGAGATGGCCGTCGAGGAGCAGGTCCAGATCGACCAGATCATGATCGATCTCGACGGCACGGCGAACAAGAGCCGGCTGGGGGCCAACGCCATTCTGGGCGTCTCGCTCGCCTGCGCCAAGGCGGCGGCGGAATCCTTCGACATGCCGCTCTACCGCTATGTCGGCGGCACCTCGGCGCGGACGCTGCCGGTGCCGATGATGAACATCATCAACGGCGGCGCGCATGCCGACAACCCGATCGATTTTCAGGAATTCATGATCATGCCGGTGGGGGCGCCGACCTTCGCCGAAGCGCTGCGTTGCGGCTCGGAGATTTTCCACACCTTGCGCGGTGAACTGAAGAAGGCCGGCCACAACACCAATGTCGGCGACGAGGGCGGTTTTGCTCCGAACCTGCCCTCGGCGGACGCGGCGCTCGAGTTCGTGATGGCCGCGATCGGCAAGGCCGGCTACAAGGCCGGCGGTGACGTGATGCTGGCGCTGGACTGCGCCGCCACCGAGTTCTTCAAGGATGGCGCTTACGTCTATGGCGGCGAGAACAAGACCCGCTCGATTTCCGAACAGGCCAAGTATCTCGCCGACCTCGCATCGCGCTATCCGATCGTCTCGATCGAGGACGGCATGTCGGAAGACGACATGGCCGGCTGGGAGGAATTGACGCGACTGATCGGCAACAAGTGCCAGCTGGTCGGCGACGATCTGTTCGTCACCAATGTGACGCGGCTGGCCGATGGCATCAGATGCGGCCGCGCCAACTCCATCCTGGTCAAGGTCAACCAGATCGGCACGCTGACGGAAACGCTCAGCGCGGTCGAGATGGCCTACAAGGCCGGCTACACCGCCGTGATGTCGCACCGCTCCGGCGAGACCGAGGATTCCACCATCGCCGACCTCGCGGTCGCGACCAATTGCGGCCAGATCAAAACCGGCTCACTGGCGCGCTCCGACCGTACCGCCAAGTACAATCAGCTGCTGCGCATCGAGCAGGAACTTGGGGCGCAGGCGAAGTACGCAGGGAAAGCGGCGCTGAAGGCGTTGGCGTAAAGGAGGGGTTTGCGTTGCGTCTGCTTCGCAGGGCGGGCCGGGACAAAATTTCGAAAACAACCCCATGCAAAGATAGCAGGTCGTTGCATTTCAACAGGTTAGCTCATCCCGGTGGCAACGAGGTGGGCTCTCTTAAAGGTTCTTGAATACCGCTTGCAATTCTGAATACTAGCGCGCTTCCGCGAGCCGCTCGGATGGTTTGCTGCTCGACGATCTCGCGGCAACCTGGCGCTTCGCGGCGGCAGGCCTGGCCTGCGCGACCTGCTTCTGGCGCTTCTTCACATCCGCAACCGTCGTCTTCGCGCCGCCGCGACGG
Source organism: Bradyrhizobium sp. (assembly GCF_030654605.1). Lineage (GTDB taxonomy): Bacteria > Pseudomonadota > Alphaproteobacteria > Rhizobiales > Xanthobacteraceae > Bradyrhizobium. The sequence goes on along the minus strand of NZ_JAURXB010000093.1, from coordinate 6,640 downwards.
GAGACGTATTCCGGACCGTCGATCGGGCCGACATGCGGTGGATCGAATTTGAGATACGGCCGGCCGATGCCGTACTGCTTGCCGTTGGCATCGACCCACTTCCAGAGGATTTCGGTCGAAGTCCAGCGTTGCGCCCGATTGGCGCCGTTGACGCTGACGATGTCGGCCGCCAGCCCTCGGCCATAGCCGCCGCGAAGACTGCCGCCGTGGTACGACCTGTTGCTCGCCGCCTTCAGGCCGCTGGCGATGCCTTGACGGTAGTCGTCGCGAAACGCGCTGGTGATGCCGGGCTGCAGTCCGGCGGCCTCGGCGGCGTAAAGCGTGTGAAACAGCTTCAGCTTGAAGCTGCGATCCATGCCGCCGATCACGTAATCCATCATCGGCATGCCGATGCGTTCCGCGGCGTGCGGATCCTTCCAGGTGAAATCGTTTTCGACCAGTTTGGTGAAGCTTCGGGTGACGGTCACCATCTTGCCCTTGCGCTTGACCTGCACCTTGCGCTGCTCTCGCTCCTTGATGGTGTCTTCCTTCGGCGTCCGCTGGTAGAGCGTCCAGAGGAACTGGTCGATGCAGGCCTCCGCCACGATGCACTCGCCAACCAGCTCGACGCGGCTCCTGGCCGTCGGCACGATGTCCAGCGGCGGCGAGTCGGCCGTCATCGCCGACGGCATGGTTGGTGTCTCGGCGGGCGCAATTCCCCCGGGCAGGACTTCCGCCGGATCGCCCAGCGTGGCCAGCACGAACGAGCGCGGCGGCGGTTCGGCGGACGCCGCTGCATCGGGGGAGGGCCCGGTGTCGGCCGAGGGCATCGCCACCAGTTCGGCGGCGGCTGCGACCTCAGGCGTATTGGGAATGGCAATGCTGGTTTCGGGACGGGCAATGGTCGCTGCGATGGCTTGCGGCAGGTCGATCTTCGGCGCAACCGTCTGGCTGGCCCGCGGCGCCGTGGCGATTTCGATACTGGCGGTGAGGACCGGTGCAAGACGGTCCACTGCCTGCGCCGCCGCGGCGGTTTCGACGCGGTGCGAGCCCGTGCCACCCAGGCTGACCACTGCCCAGGCTGCAATCACGACGGCGGGATAGATCGCCGCTGCTGTTGTCGCTGATCCCCGTGGGGTCATGATCCCTGCCTCCAACGGCCCGATCGAGCCCGGTTGCACAGAAAAGTATCCGACGCCCCCGATGTGTCGGGTCACAATGTGAGTCACAAGGGCGAACTCGCCGATTATGACCGTTTTCGGGAACTGTTGCCAGCTTACAACGGATTGCCACACACCGTAAATTGCGCGGGAGGGTGCCTAACCCGCGTCTCGGCTCAGCTGCCCGCGAATGAATTGGCCGGCTTCCGCCAGCGCGCGCCGGCCCGGCTCCAGATGCGCGTTCCACATCGGAAAGGCGTGGATCATGTCGGGCCAGACCTGAAGCGTGAGCGCGACATTGGCGGCGCCCGCGGCTGCCGCAAAACGCGTGGAATCCTCGAGCAGGGTTTCGCAGGCGCCGACCTGGATCAGTGTCGGCGGAAGACCCGACAGATCTGCAAACAGCGGGGAGACACGCGGGTCGCGCCGGTCGACAGCCGCCGGCAGATAGGCATCGGCGAGTTCGGCCAGATACGATTTGTGAATGATCGGGTCGATCGTATCCCTGGTGGCGAGCGTAGCGCCGGATAGCGTCAGGTCGGTCCATGGCGAGATCAGCCATGCGCAGCCTGGCACTTGTTCGCCGGCGTCGCGCAGCCGGTTGATCAGGGCGACGGTGAGCCCGCCGCCCGCACTGTCACCGCCAACAGCGATATGTCCGGCGGCGATGCCGTTGCTTCGCAGAAAACGCCAGGCCGAAAACGCGTCATCGAGTGCTGCCGGAAACGGGTGTTCGGGCGCCAGCCGGTACGCGATCGCGAGCGTTCGGATTTTTGCCGCCCGGCCGGCTTCGGTAACCAGCCGGCGATGGCTCAGGATCGAGCCCGAACAGTATCCTCCGCCGTGAAAGTACAACAGCACGCGGGAGGCGTCGCTGCCGGGAGCTGTCGACCATTCTCCGGGCATTCCGTCAATGTCGACGCCCTCGAGCGCGATATCTCCGGCGACCGGCCAGACGGAGCCGACTTCCTCGATGCGCTGCCGTCGTTGCTGCCAGCCGACCGGGCGCGGCTTCGAACTCAGCAAGGCTCTGATAGCGTCGATCTCGCTTTGGCCCATGGGTGCTTCTCCCTGCAATGCGGGCAGGCTAGCGCAAAGGCGACGACGTTCGAAGGCCGAGCTGCGATCAAAAAGCAACGAGATTGTGAGAAGCGGGGAGGCTTGCGTTTCCCGGCCAACGTGAGAACACTCCCGGCCGAAATTCGGCGGAGCCGAAGATTTGGGGAGATTTCTGATGAGTGCCACGACCGGACTTGAACTACGTTCGCTGATCAAGAAGAGCGGCGAACTCGAAATCTCTCTCGTCAGCGTGCCGGTGCCGGAGCCTGGCCCGGATGAAGTCGTGGTCCGCGTCGAAGCCTCGCCGATCAATCCCTCCGACCTCGGCCTTCTGGTCGGCGCCGCCGATATGACGACGGCGAAAGCGTCGGGCACCAAAGACGCGCCGGTGATCACGGCAAAAGTGCCCGACGCGGCCATGAGGGCGATGGCGGGCCGCCTCGATGAATCGATGCCGGTCGGCAATGAAGGCGCCGGGGTCGTGATCAAGACCGGATCGTCCGATGCGGCCAGGGCGCTGATGGGCAAGACCGTGGCGATGATCGGCGGCGCGATGTATGCGCAGTACCGCACCATGCGCGCCAAGGAGGTGTTGCCGCTGCCTGACGGCACCACGCCGGCGGACGGCGCGTCCTGCTTCGTCAACCCGCTGACGTCGCTCGGCATGGTAGAGACCATGCGGCGCGAGGGCCACACCGCCCTGGTGCACACCGCGGCGGCCTCCAACCTCGGTCAGATGCTCAACAAGATCTGCATCAAGGACGGCGTCAGCCTCGTCAATATCGTCCGCAGTAAGGAGCAGGCGGACATCCTGCGCAAGATCGGCGCGAAACATATCGTCGATTCCAGCGCCGCGACCTTCATGGACGACCTGACAAACGCGCTGGTGGAAACCGGCGCGACCATTGCGTTCGACGCCATCGGCGGCGGCAAGCTCGCCGGTCAGATCCTCACCTGCATGGAGATCGCAATCAACAAGACGGCAAAGGTCTACAGCCGCTACGGGTCGAGCGTGCACAAGCAGGTCTATATCTATGGCGGCCTCGATTTGCGCCCGACCGAGCTGAACCGTTCGTTCGGCATGGCCTGGGGGATCGGCGGCTGGCTGTTGTTTCCATTCCTGCAGAAGATCGGGCCGGCCGACGGCGCCAAGCTGCGCGCGCGGGTCGTGTCCGAACTCAAGACGACGTTTGCCAGCCATTACACGCAGGTGGTGTCGCTGCAGGAGACGCTGCAACTCAACCATATTGCCGTCTACAACAAGCGCGCCACCGGCGAAAAGTACCTGATCAATCCGAACAAGGGCGGGTGAGCCTTATAATTCGTAATTCGGTAGGTCCGACGAATGGTGGGCGGGGCCGGTAGTCAAGAATTCTACGACTTGGCCTCGGCCGGGGAGGCGCTGGCGGTAGCATTCCATCTACCTTTCCCTCGGTCGGTCAGGTCGAGAAGGACGGTTCGAAATATAGCCTTGGTTCTGATGACGGGGCAGGGCGGCGACCGTACCTGCTTGCGCGTTACAAATTGGCTCTCCAACGAAATCATACAACCTGTTTTCGCAATCCCCCTCGACTCTCAAATACGTAACGTGCTGATCTTAGGTAACACAACCGGAGGCATGTATGTGACGGGCGTCAAATTATCGGAAGCTGTGCAAGCCGTAGAAACAACGTATTACCCGGAGCTCGTCCTATGCCTCTGCGCCGCGGTTGGCACGGACACAACAGTGGTATCAGAGGCCCTAGCATCCGAATTGCTCGCGGTTGGATACACTCCGATTCCGGTCCGACTGAGCGCATTGATGGCTCAAATTCCGGGCTTGGAGTATCTTTCCGAAATCAAGGGGGAAGATGACCGTATTCGCGAGAGCATGAGCGCCGGGAATGATATCCGAAAGATTATCGGATACGCCGACGCGGTGGCGAGATTGGCACTGGCTGAAATTCATAGTCACCGTGCCAACTTAAACGAAAGCGAAGACGCAACCGTTCCGGCTGAGCGGCACTGCTTTATTGTCTCTTCTTTAAAGCGGGACGAAGAGTTGCAAATGTTTCGAAAGTTGTTCGGGCAACGCGCACTCTTAGTGTCGATTTACGAACCTCGAGAACAGCGTGTCGAAAATCTCTGCCGTAAGATTGCAAGTAGTAAGAACTCGTCGGACCCCGACGCCCATAGAGAGATCGCTGAAGATCTGATCGACACGGATCAGAAAGAGAGATCGGATTCGCTTGGGCAAAGGCTTGAAGATGTCTTTCAACGAGCGGATGTCTTTTTAAAAGTGGGGACGTCCTTCCGCGAAGATGCCCGTCGCTTTATCCAGCTTTTGTTTCAGGCCCCTTACATTACCCCAACCGTTGACGAATTGTTGATGTTCCAGGCGCGTGCAACGGCACAGCGGTCCGCAGATTTGTCCAGACAAGTCGGCGCAGTAATTGCGACAAAGACAGGAGAGATTCTGGCGACGGGCTGCAACGAAGTGCCACGCGCGGGCGGCGGTGTAATATGGGACGCTGTGGCGGGAACCGAGCGTGATTATCGGGACTATAAAATTGGCCAAGATGCCGCTGCGGGTACCCGGAAGGAGATAGTTGCCGAGTTGCTCGAGGCGCTTGCTGAAGCTGGATGGCTTAAAGAGGAGAAATCCGCTCGGGCGGTAGAAGACCGCGCTCAAGATGCATTGTACATTGATCCGAAGCCCTTGGCGGGCACAACGGTAGCTAGTCTCTTAGAATTTGGGCGAATCGTACATGCGGAAATGGCCGCGATTTGCGACGCCGCAATGCGAGGAGTTCCAATCCGCGAAGGTACCCTCTACTGCACGACATTTCCATGTCACATGTGCGCGCGGCACATTATTGCTGCTGGTATTTCCCGCGTCGTATACATAGAGCCCTACCCAAAAAGCCGAGCAAAGAAACTTTACAAGCGTGCAATTCAAGTCGATCATGATCGAGAAGCTGACGATGATGCGGTAAGATTCGAGGCCTTTGTCGGTATCGCCCCAACCCGTTTCCTCGATTTGTTTGATATGGTTAGCCGGAAAGATGACCAAGGGTACGCATTGAAGGCAACGGCTCCTGGCGACGGTCCAAAAGGCGTAACTTATGGTTCCTTGGTAGCTGAAGTAGAATCATCGTATCTAGGTCCAATCGCGAATGCCGATTGGACGAAGCTCTCGGGTCAACGCAATAAAGGTGGCTCTGATGAAGCATCATGACCAAAAGTCTTCCGTCATGAAGTCTGCAAGCAGTGCAGTTAATCGGACCGACAGCTGGTCTTCGGCAAAGCAAGATTTTGCGCGGCGCGTAACCACGTCCGGCTCTGGTACGAGTAAAACAACGAGTTCAACAGGAAAAAATGTCGGCTCATCGGCCTTGGCTAATCGAAAAAAATAAAGCGGCTTTTGCCGTACTCCTGTGGTGATGCCTCATCTAACACAACCCAGTGCGACCCCCGCCGTATTCTGGCCGCGGTATCTGGGCTTAGGGTAAGCTGATCCGCGCAAACAGCAGTGCATGTTAGTGACCGACTATCCCCGGCTTGGACGAGCGTCCATGAGAGATTCGACCCCTTTCACCTACACCATCCAGTTGGCATTCTACTGATCCCAAGAAAGTTCTTGTCCGCATTTGCTGACCTGAAGCCTGCTGCAATCGCAAAATCGCTGTCAGCGCCAATTCATGCACTTGCATCTTTTTCCGGGACGGCTAGGGTGCCGCGGAGCCGCTCCCACACCCCGCCTCAAAAGGAAATTCCATGGCCACCCAGAATATCGTCGTCATCGTCGGCAGCCTCCGCAAGGAGAGCTTTACGCTCAAGATTGCCAACGCGCTGGCCAAGCTGGCGCCCGCGTCTCTGAAGCTCGATATCGTCACCCTGCACGACATTTCGTTCTTCAATCAGGACCTCGAAGCCGCCCCGCCGGCCGACTGGCTGGCGTTCCGCGAAAAACTGCAGAAGTCGAACGGCGTGCTGATCGTGACGCCGGAATATAACCGCTCGATCCCCGGCGTGCTGAAGAACGCCATCGATGTCGGCTCGCGCCCCTATGGCAAGAGCTCGTTCCTCGGCAAGCCGATCGGTCTGGTCGGCAATTCGCCGGGCGCGCTCGGCGGTGTGGCCGCCGTCAAACACCTGCAGAACATCATGCCGGGCATTTCGGGCCCGATCATGGGACAGCCGGAAATCTATCTGAACGGCGTCGGCGACGCCTTCGACGACAAGGGCCAACTCACCAAGGAACCGGTGCAGAAGGTGCTGCAGCAGTACATCGACGCCTTTGCGGCCTTCGTCGAAAAACAGAACAAATAGGCCGGCGACGCGCTGGACGGCCCGGGTCTTAGGATGCTGTTAACCGGGCCGTCGCATCGTCGGGGCATGGTCTCGCGCTCCCGACTCAAATCCCTGCTCACCGGGCTTGCCCTCTATACGATGGCGGCGGC
>NZ_JAURXB010000086.1 GCF_030654605.1 Bradyrhizobium sp. | reverse complement strand
CATCGTCGATGCCAATGAGGCCTGGACGCCGCACAATCTGGAACAAAATCTCGCCGAATGCGCCGCGATGGGTGTCACGCTGGTGGAGCAGCCGCTGCCGGCCGGGCAGGATGGCGCGCTGGCGCGGATCGGCCGCAGGCCGGTCGCCGTCTGCGCCGACGAAAGCGTTCATGACCGGATATCGCTCGATGGACTTCGTGACCGCTACGACGCCGTGAATATCAAACTCGACAAGAGCGGCGGGCTGACCGAGGCGCTTGTCATGGCCGACGCGGCGCAGGCGCTCGGATTCGAAATCATGGTCGGCTGCATGGTCGCGACTTCGCTGGCGATGGCGCCGGCGATGCTGCTGGCGCGACAGGCCCGCTTCGTCGACCTCGATGGCCCGCTGCTGCTGGCGCGCGACCGCGACGGCGGCCTGCGCTACGACGGCAGCCTGGTCTATCCGCCCGAGGCGGCGCTGTGGGGATGATGGGAAAGCCGATGCCGCGCCAGCCACATGATGAGGCCGCCTGACAGCGCCATCGCCGCCATCAGGTAATAGACACCCTGGCCGTAGCGGGCGAAGATCATCCCGGAGGAGATCGACGCGATCGAGGTGACGATGCCGGTGCAGGCCGCAAGATACCCCTGCCCCCGCGCCATCGTCTGAATCGGAACATGCCGCACCATCAGGCCCATGGTGCCGACCATGGTCAGCCCGAAGGTCAGGCCGTGCGCCAGCTGCACGACGGCGAGCACGGCGATCGGCGGATCCTGCGCGGCGATCGACCAGCGCGCGACCGCGCACAGGGCCGCGATCACCACCAGCCGCGACGGATGCAGCTTGAATCGCGGCGACAGCGCGAACACCACGATCTCGGCAAGCACGCCGAGCGACCAGAGCCCGGCGATGGTCAGCCCGCCGAGTCCCGACTGCTGCCAGGCGATCGACGCGAACACGTAATAGGCGGCGTGGCTGCCCTGGATCAGCGCCGAGGTGGCGATGATGGCGAGAAAGCCGGGATCGCGCAGCAGCGCGGTGGAGCCTTGCATGGCCGTTGCCGCTGTTCTCGGACTGTCCAGCGGCTGCAGCCCGAGGCTGACGAGCGCGCCGAGCGCCGCCACCGACGCGATCACCCAGATCAGCTGTTCGGCGGCGATCAGGTCGACCAATAGCCCGCAGGCCAGCGCGCCGGCCACGAAAGCTGCCGAGCCCCACAGCCGCAGCGGCCCGTAATTCAGCCCGTAACGCGCCACGCCGCGCAGCGCATAGGCGTCGGTCAGCGGCGTCATCGAGGTCCACAGGCCCGAGGTGACGACGTAGATCAGGAATACCGCAAGCGGCAAATGCTGGGTTCCGACCAGGGCCAACCCGAGCGCGGTCGCAAACGCCGCCACGATCAGGGTGCCGCGCAGCGCCTGGCGCCTTTCGGCAAGGCCGGTGATGAACGGCAGCACCGTAAAGCGCGTCACGGATGGCACCGCCGAGATGATTCCGATCCAGGAGGCGTCGATGCCGACCGCCTTCAGCCATACCGTGAAAAACGGCAGATGGGTGCCGACGAGGCCGAACAGCGTGCCGTAAAACAGCGCCAGCCGCATGGCGAATCGCCTGGAGGCCGCTTGAGATGCGGTGGGGATTTGTGATTCGCTCGGCATCAATTCAATTGCGATTCGCTCGATATCGTGATGATCGTTAACGCAACGCGCTGACATTTGCGCGGTGAGTCTTGCATGGCCGACGAAGCATTTGCGCTGTCTCCGATCTCCGCTCGCGCTGCCCAGCCGAGCGAGGAAGACTATGACGCGATCAGCAAGGCGTTCATGGAGACCTCGCGGGGCCGCTGGTTTCTCGGCGAATACGCCAAGCGCAACCGCAATGCCGACACCAGCATGGTGCTGGAGGCGGTGGCGCGGCTCGAGGAAAACCTCGCCGCCCAGCGGCAACCCCAGCCGGCCCCCGACGATGGGCTCAAGGAGGCGCTGGCCGCGATCCGCGGCGCGGTCGATGAGGCCCGGGTCGCCGCGCTCGACGGCCTCGCGCTGGAGGAAAAGCTCGGGCCGGTCCGCAAGGGCAGCCGGATCATCCGGGAAATCGCCTGGCGCTGGCGCGAGATCGGTGCCGACGGACGTATTTGCGACCTGATCGATTCCCAGATCAACGCCATCGACGAGGCCTGCGGCGAGATCGCATCGATCAATCCCTTGAGCGCGTTCGACGTCATCGAGCGACAGCTCGCGGAACTCGGCGGCCACGAGGCCGCCCCCGCATCGCCGCAAGCCGCGGCGGAAGACAGCCCGTCGGCCGCGGCCCCGCCCGCCCCCTCGGATGAAATGCTCGCCGCCCTGGTGGAGCCGCTGGAGACCGCAGCCGCGGCCCCTGCCGACGACTCCGAAGCCACGGTGAGAGCTTCGTCGGTGCTGGCCGAACAAGCCATCGCGACGGCGGAAGCCGCGGAAGTGATGGCGGAAACCACCGACGCAACGCTCGAGACCGCAGACTCAACGATCGAGACGGTCGACGCGATGGCGGAGAGCGCCGACGTCGCGGTCGAGACCGTGCACGCCATGGCGGAGACCGCTGACATGGTGGTTGAGCCGGAGGGCCTGACCAGCGAAGCCGACGAAGCCCAAAATGAAGCCAATGACGACGCGATCCTCGACATGATCGCGCTCGAAATGGCCGCGGA
>NZ_JAURXB010000081.1 GCF_030654605.1 Bradyrhizobium sp. | reverse complement strand
GTGAAATCCCGCTGCACATGTCGATTCGCGCCACCTCGGATTCGGGAACTCCGGTGGTCGACAGCGAGCCCGACGGACCCCATGCGGCGATCTATCGCGCGATCGGCGCCAAGGTCCGCGATCAGCTTCAGGGCGTCATCGCCGCCGCCTGAGCTGATTTCCGGAGACTATGCGACTTTCGTTTAAACAGTGCAGTCATGCCGTGGTCGTGTATTCCGAGCGCAAATTTCCGTGTTAAAGCGCCCCCGCCAGAGTGCCTTACGGCGGACGCAAATACCGCTTCGCCGAATTTGCGCTCCAGGAAATCTGGGAAGAAATGCCCCAACTAGGAGAAGGCTGAATGAAGCGTCGTGATTTTTTGAAAGTTTCCGTGGCCGGTGCCGCGGCCACCGCCGTGGCCTCGCCGGCGATCGCGCAATCCTCGCCCGAGATCAAGTGGCGCATGACCTCGAGCTTCCCGAAGTCGCTCGATACGATTTACGGCGGCGCTGATCATTTTGTGAAACAGGTTGCGGAAATGACCGACAACAAGTTTCAGATTCAGCTGTTTGCGGCGGGCGAGATCGTCCCGGGCCTGCAGGCGCTGGATGCGACCTCCAACGGCACCGTCGAGATGAGCCATACGGTCTCGTATTATTACGTCGGCAAGGATCCGACCTTTGCGATCTTCTCGGCGGTGCCGTTCGGTCTCAATGCGCGCCAACAGAACTCCTGGCTCTCCCAGGGCGGCGGCAACGAGCTCGCCAACGAACTCTTCAAGAAGCATAACGCGATCGGTTTTCCCTGCGGCAATACCGGCACCCAGATGGGCGGCTGGTTCCGCAAGGAGATCAAGACCGTTGCGGATCTCTCCGGCCTGAAGATGCGGATCGGCGGCATCGCCGGTCAGGTGCTGCAGAAGGTCGGCGTGGTGCCGCAGCAGATTGCGGGCGGCGATATCTATCCCGCGCTCGAAAAGGGCACCATCGACGCCGCCGAATGGGTCGGCCCGTATGACGACGAGAAGCTCGGATTTCAGAAGGTCGCGAAGTATTACTACTATCCCGGCTTCTGGGAAGGCGGTCCGACCGTTCACGCCTTCTGCAATCTGGAGAAGTGGAATTCGCTGCCGAAGAGCTATCAGGCCGTGATCACCAACGCGACCGCAGCCGCAAACAGCTGGATGGCGGCGCGTTATGACATGCAGAACCCCGCAGCATTGAAGCGGCTGGTGGCCAGCGGCACCCAGCTTCGACCGTTCACCAACGAGGTGCTGGAAGCCTGCCTGAAGGCCACCAACGAATTGTGGGCCGAACTGTCCGGAAAGAATGCCGACTTCAAGAAGTCGATCGATGCGATGCAGGCTTACCGGTCCGATCAGTATCTGTGGTGGCAGGTCGCCGAGTATACCTATGACAGCTTCATGATCCGCTCGCGCACCCGCGGCTGAGGTCCCGAGGACCAGAAACAGGCCTTAAGTCGTAGAAACCAGCCCGGCCTTCGTAAGAAGGCCGGGCTTTTTTTCATTTGCAAGCCAGTTCGGCATGGAAATCCGGAACCGGATGTTCCATGCTGATCCCCAGCCTCGACAAGAAGGCAACGGACGCAAGCACAATCAGAGAGGAATTGATCAATGAAGCGACGAGACTTTATCAAGGTCACCGGGGCTGGCGTCGTGGGTGCCGCCGCCATGGCCGCGCCGGCTATTGCGCAATCGACGCCGGAAATCAAATGGCGGATGGCGGCGAGCTGGCCGAAATCGCTCGATACGCTGTTCGGCGGCGCGGAAATGATGTGCAAGATGGTGGCTGAGGCCACCGACAACAAATTCCAGATCCAGCTCTTTGCTGCGGGCGAAATCGTTCCCGGACTGCAAGTGCTCGACGCCGTGCAGAACGGCACCGTCGAATGCGGTCACACCGCGTCGTATTATTACTTCGGCAAGGATCCGACCTTCACCTTCGGCTCGGCGGTGCCTTTCGGGCCCAACCAGCGCCTCAACCAGGCCTGGTACATGCAGGGCGGCGGCAAGGAGCTGTTGAACGATTTTTTCAAGGGCTTCAACGTCCACTCGCTGCTCGCCGGCAATACCGGCGCCCAGATGGGTGGCTGGTTTCGCAAGGAAATCAAAACGGTCGATGATCTCAAGGGCCTCAAATTCCGTATCGGCGGATTTGCCGGGCGGGTAATGCAGAAACTGGGCGCTGTGCCGCAGCAGATCGCCGGCGGCGACATCTACCCCGCGCTGGAAAAGGGCACCATCGACGGTGCCGAATGGGTCGGGCCCTATGACGACGAGAAGCTCGGCTTCTACAAGGTCGCGCCGAACTACTACTTCCCCGGCTGGTGGGAAGGCGGCCCGATGCTGCTGGCCTACGTCAATCTCGACAAGTGGAATGCGCTGCCGAAGCATTATCAGAGCGTTCTCGAGCAGGCCGGCCAGTATGCCAACAGCTGGATGATGGCGAGATACGACCAGGGCAATCCGGCGGCGCTGCGCCGCTTGCTCGCGGGCGGCACCAAGCTGCAGCCCTTCCCGCCGGCCGTCATGGAAGCCTGCCTCAAGGCTGCGAGGGAATTGCACGCTGAAACGGCCGCGGCCAATCCGAACTTCAAGAAGGTGCTGGAATCGCTGACCGCCTTCACGAGCAACGGCTACCAGTGGTTCCAGGTCGCGGAAATCGGTTACGACAATTTCATGGCGCGTCACTCCAGGGGCTGATCTGCAAGCAGATCGGCGCTGACCACCAGACGACGAAAAACCCCGGAGCTTTCGCTCCGGGGTTTTTTGCCTGCAGCGTGGCTACTGCTTCGAGGGAGGGCCGAAGTCCAGCGGAGGGGGCTCGAATTGCGGAACCTCGATCTGGATGGTGTTTGGATCGATCGTCGATGCGACCCCCTTGTAGTGCATCACCATCTGGGGGAACAGGATCACCAGCCCGACCATGATGCACTGAATCACCACGAACGGCACCGCGCCCCAGTAGATCTGGCCCGTGGTGACGGGATCCATGCGCTTGCCGGTGACCCGGTCGACATAGGATTCCTTCGGTGCAACCGAGCGCAGGTAGAACAGCGCAAACCCGAACGGCGGATGCATGAACGAGGTCTGCATGTTGACGCCGAGGATCACGCCGAACCAGATCAGGTCGATTCCGAGTTTTTCGGCGGCCGGCCCCAGCAGCGGGATGATGATGAAAGCCAGTTCGAAGAAATCCAGGAAGAACGCCAGAACGAACACCAGCGCATTGACGAAGACGAGGAAGCCGACCTGTCCGCCGGGCAGCGAGGTCAGCAGGTGCTCTACCCAGACATGGCCGCTCACGCCGTAGAAAGTCAGCGAGAAAACGCGGGCCCCGATCAGGATGAAGATGACGAAAGCCGACAGCTTGGCGGTCGATTCGGTCGCCTGCCGGATCAGGTCCCAGCTCAGCCGGCGCTTGGCGGCGCCCAGCAGCAGTGCGCCGGCGGCACCCATGGCGCCGCCCTCGGTCGGCGTTGCGATGCCGATGAAGATGGTGCCGAGCACCAGGAAGATCAGGAACAGCGGCGGCACCATCACGAAGGTGGTCTGCTGGGCCATGGCCGACAGGAAGCGGTATCCCGTGAGCTTGTCGAGGACCCAGTTCAGCACCGCCACGAAGAAGGCAAACAGGATGCCGAAGAACATGCTGAGCACGACGAAATCCGCGCCAGTCGTCTTCGAGCCCCGCATTGCCAGCCAGGCGAAGGCGACGCTGGCGATGGTGAGCACTCCCAGCGAGACCAGTCCGCGGCTGCCGTCCTTCTCGCGAAAGCCGATCGCCTCTGCCGGCAAGCCCGGCGCCGCCTTGGGAAAGATCATCGAGACCAGAAATGCGTAGGACGCATAGAGAGCGGCGAGCACCATTCCGGGAATGAACGCGCCCTCGTACATGTCGCCGACAGATTTGCCGAGCTGGTCGGCCATCACGATCAGCACCAGCGAGGGCGGGATGATCTGCGCCAGCGTGCCCGAGGCTGCAATCACGCCGGATGCCACGCGCCGGTCATAGCCGTACCGCAGCATGATCGGCAGCGAGATCAGGCCCATCGAAATCACCGAAGCCGCGACGACGCCGGTGGTCGCCGCGAGCAGGGCGCCCACGAAGATGACCGCATAGGCGAGGCCGCCACGGATGGTGCCGAACAACTGCCCGATGGTGTCGAGCAGGTCCTCCGCCATGCCGGATCGCTCGAGTACCAGTCCCATGAACGTAAAGAAGGGAATCGCCAGCAGCGTGTCGTTGCTCATCACGCCATAGACGCGTTCGGGGAGCGCCTGCAGGAAGTCCGGCCGGAACTCGCCGAGTTCGATGCCGACGAAAGCGAAGATCAGGCCCACCGCGCCGAGAGAGAAAGCCGCCGGATAACCCAGCAGCAGGAACACGACCAATGACACGAACATGATCGGCGCCATATTGGCGATAATAAAAGCTGACATCTAGATTCCCCTGCGACCCCGTCCTGCGGTCAGCGTTTTTCGATCGCTTCGATGAGATGCTCGACCTCGGCCTCAAGGCCGTGCACCTGGGTTGCATGCGGATCCGGAATCAAGCCGCGCATCACGGCGATTCGCTTGATCAGTTCGGATATGCCCTGCACCAGCAGCAGGGTGAATCCGATGATGATCAGCGACTTGGCGGGCCATTGCGGCAAGCCGCCTGCGTTGCTCGATTGCTCGTTGACCTCGACAGAGCGCATGAAGAACGGGCCGCCCGTTATGATCATGACGATGCACAGCGGAATCAGAAAGAAGGCGTGACCGACCACGTCGACCCAGTCCCGCAGCTTCTTCTTCATCATGTTGCTGATGATGTCGATCCGGATGTGCTCGTTATCGAGCAGGGTCCACGGCGCGCAGAACAGGAACACGATGCTGAACAGCAGCCACTGAAGCTCGAGCCAGGAATTCGACGAGACGTCGAAGGTTTTTCGGATGATCGCGTTGACCGTGGCGACGACTACCGCCACCAGGATCAGCCATGCCAGGCGCTTGCCCACCCATTTGGTGAACGCATCGATTCCCCGGCTCAATTTCAAGAGCGATTGCAACGAAATCCCCTCCCAGTTGCGCCTCTGCCCGTCTTTCCCGCGCCTGTCAGACGCGGCGGCTTATCCTGCCCGGCCAGCATGAAGCAATCATACCATTCCAGCGCGCGGAGCCGCCGTCAATTGGAAGTTTGTTGATATTGAAGAGGAATATTCGGGCGCGGCAATGCCGTGCCCGGCCACGGGCACAGCCGGCGGCAAGTTTCGTTCTGCCCTGCGGGCAGACGCTACCGAGGCTTCCCGAACGTATTGAGATCGAGCGGCGGCAGGTCCTCCATTTGCGGAATCTCGATCCTGACCTTGCTGATGTCTTCGGCGCTGATCGGCTTGTCGAGCAACGCCGTCACGGTCCACGGGAACGCGATCACCAGCACAACCATGATGATCTGCAATCCGATCCAGGGTACGGCGCCCCAGTAGATATCCGAGCTCTTGACCGATCTGGGCGCCACGCCGCGCAGGTAGAACAGCGCGAAGCCGAACGGCGGATGCAGGAACGAGGTCTGCATGTTGACGCAGAGCATGACGCCGAACCAGATCAGCGCCGCGTCCGCGCCGACCACCGGCGTCAGAACCTTCTGCGCGATCGGTGCCACCATCGGCAGGATGATGAAGGCGATCTCGAAGAAATCGAGGAAGAACGCCAGGAAAAAGATGAAGAGGTTTATGAAGATCAGGAAGCCCCAGACACCGCCGGGCAGCGAGGTCAGCATGTGTTCGAGCCACACCCCGCCCGAAACACCGAGGAATACGATCGAGAAACAGGTCGACCCGATCAGGATGAACACCACCATGGTGGTCAGGCGCATGGTGCTTTCGTAGCCCTGCTTGATCAGGCTGCGCAGTTCCGGGATGCGCACGGCCTCGAGGCAAACCCAGACCACGGCGAAATAGGCGAAGACGAAGGTGAGCTTGAACAGCAGGCCCTGCGTCAGGAAAACTCCGATGATGGCGCCGATACCCAATGCGATGACGCCGGCAATCAGGATCTTCTGGCCGGTGCTGCTGAACTCCTTGCTGTGGATTGCCGCGAGCACGATGGCGCCGACCGCGCCCATGGCGCCGGCCTCGGTGGGAGTGGCAAGGCCGAGCATCATGGTACCGAGTACGACGAAGATCAGCACGGCTGACGGGATGATGCCCATCAGGCATTTGCGCCACAATGGCCAGCCCCGCAGCGTGAGCTGGTCGCGCGGCACCGGCGGCACATGGTCGGGCTTGATGAGGCCGAGCAGGAAGGTGTAGCCGGCGAACAGCATGATCTGCAGGATCGACGGGCCCCATGCACCGAGATACATGTCGCCGACCGACTTGCCGAGCTGGTCGGCGAGCACGATCAGCACCAGCGACGGCGGCACCAGCTGGGTGATGGTGCCCGAAGCCGCCAGCACGCCGGTGATATAGCGGATGTTGTACTTGTAACGGATCATCACCGGCATCGAGATCAGCGCCATCGCGATCACCTGCGCCGCCACCGTTCCGGTAATGGCGCCGAGGATGAAACCGACGATGATGACGGAGTAGCCGAGGCCGCCACGGATCGGACCGAACAGCTGGCCCATCGAATCCAGCATGTCTTCGGCGAGGCCGCATCGCTCCAGGATCGCGCCCATGAAGGTAAAGAACGGGATCGCGAGCAACAGTTCGTTGGACAGCACGCTGCCGAAGATCCGGCCCGGAATGGCCTGCAGGAAAACGAAATCGAAGAAGCCGAGATAGATCGAGAGGAAGCCGAACAGGAATCCCACCGCGGCCAGCGTGAATGCCACCGGGAAGCCGATCAGCATCGCCAGAATCAGGCCGCCGAACATCAGCGGCGGCATCATTTCCAGCGTGATCATTGCATCGGTCTCTCGTATTTGGCGTCGATGGTCACGAGGTTCTGCAGCGCGGCGATGCGCTTGATGACCTCGGATACGCCCTGCAGCGCCAGCATCACGAAGCCCGCCGGAACCACGATCTTGATCGGCCAGCGCAACAGGCCGCCGGCATTGCTCGACGCCTCGCCGACGGCGTAAGCCTGCATGAAGAACGGCCAGGACAGCCAGGACAGCAGCAGGCAGGCCGGGATCAGGAACACCAGCGTGCCGATCAGATCGAGCCAGAGCTGGCCGCGCTCGGAGAGCATCAGATAGAGGATTTCGACCCGCACATGTTCATTGCGCTTGAAGGTGTAGGAAGCGCCGAACATCACCAGGATGGCGAACATGTACCATTGCAGTTCGAGCCAGCCATTGGAGCTGTAGCCGAAGGCGTAGCGGATCATCGCATTGCCGGCGCTGACCACGCAGGCCGCCAGGACCAGCAGGTTGCAGACGTTGCCGATTTTTTCGTTGAGCAGGTCGATCCCGCGGCTCAGCGCCAGTAGCGGACGCATCATGTTCGTCCGGGCTTTCGCCGGTCGAGCGGATCCGGCGCTTCAGCGCTCTTCTTTTCGCCGCCGTGTGTCGCGCCAACGGCGCCACGGCTTGTTGTTTGTTGCGACCTCAATGTCATCCCCCAACCAGCGCTCTTGCCGTCTTGACTGCGCCCTTGAGAGCGCAGCGGCCCATTCGGCCATGCAAGCATAAAGCCGCCGCACCATTTCAGCGCGGCGCGGCAGCGTCAATTGGAAAATGGAAACCTTGCGACGGGCGCGTGATCGCATCAGCCCATTCAGCCCATAATGTAACAGCGCGGTAACAGACTGCTCTTCAGCCGCCGGTGACGCTCATATGCCGGCTGACGCTCGGGCGGTTATGCCGGCGATCGATGATGAAGTCGTGGCCCCTGGGTTTCAGGCCGATGGCGCGGTCGATCGCGGCGGAGAGCAGGTCATTGTCGGCGGAGGCCCGCAGCGGCTTGCGCAAATCGGAGGCATCTTCGTGGCCGAGGCAGGTATGCAGCGTGCCGGTGCAGGTGATGCGCACCCGGTTGCATGCTTCGCAGAAGTTGTGGGTCATCGGCGTGATGAAGCCGAGCTTGCCGCCGGTTTCGGCAACGCTCACGTAACGGGCAGGGCCGCCGGTGTCATCAGGCAGATCGGTCAGCGTGAATTGCTGGGCCAGGCGCGTGCGCAGCAGCGACAGCGGTACATACTGATCGATGCGACCTTCGCCGATGTCGCCCATCGGCATCACCTCGATCAGCGTCAGCGCCATGCCCTTGCCGTGCGCCCATTGCATCAGGCCGGGGATTTCCTCCTCGTTCAGGTTCTTCAGCGCCACCGCGTTGATCTTGACGGCGAGGCCCGCCGCGCGCGCGGCCTCGATGCCGGCCAGCACCTTGTCGAGATCGCCCCAGCGGGTGATCGCCTTGAATTTCGCGGGGTCAAGGGTGTCCAGCGAGACGTTGATGCGGCGTACCCCACAGTCGCGCAATTCAGAGGCAAAGCGCGCCAGCTGCGAGCCGTTGGTGGTCAGCGTCAACTCGCCGAGCGCGCCCGAGTCGAGGTGGCGCGACAGCGAGCGCACCAGCGACATCACGTTGCGCCGGACCAGCGGCTCGCCGCCGGTCAGCCGCAGTTTCTTCACGCCCTTGGCGATGAAGGCCGTGCACAGCCGGTCGAGCTCTTCCAGCGAGAGCAGATC
This sequence comes from Bradyrhizobium sp., assembly GCF_030654605.1. Classification (GTDB taxonomy): domain Bacteria; phylum Pseudomonadota; class Alphaproteobacteria; order Rhizobiales; family Xanthobacteraceae; genus Bradyrhizobium. The sequence goes on along the minus strand of NZ_JAURXB010000081.1, from coordinate 7,473 downwards.
TGCCTTGGGCAGGAATGTCATGTCTTCCGACATGCAGTAAAAACAGCGCAGATCGCAGCGATCGGTAACCGATACCCGCAAATAGCTGATGGTCCGGCCGAACGGGTCGGTCATCGCACGCGATAGTGATGCGGAAGAACTCGGTGACGACATGCAGATGCACCTTTTCGGTAGCAGCCGCGGAGAGGGCGCTACCCTCGCAATCTAGGCAGGTTGCGGCAGCAGTACAATCCGCACATGTTCAGGTGCAGCGCACGCGCCTCAGCGGGCGGCTGGCGGAGGTGGAGGCGGGAACGGCGATTCCGCGGGTGCGGCCGCTGCCGGCTTCGGCTGTTTCGGCTTGCGCGGCCGCTTGCGAACCGGCTTGGGTGGCGGCCCCGCCGGCTTCAGTTCCGCAACCACCGGGTTGGGATCGATCGTGGTCGATGCCGGGGTCGAGAAATCGCCGGGGAGATTGATGACCTGCACCGGGACGGTGACCGGCAGGAACTTGTTCATGGTGTAGGTGACGGTGAAGCCGCTATCGACCGCGGGAACCGCGACGGAGCAGGGGGTTGTGCAGCCCGGTCCCACCGAGGTTTTGGCGTCGGCACCCGACGGAATCGAATCGAGCTGGAGCTGGACGGTGGGCGGCGCGGACTTGAAGGAATCCAGGGAAAACGAGGAACACCCGGCCAGGCTGGCCCCGGCAACCGCAATGACGACAACACGACGCATATCGGCCACTCTATTGCGGCTAGCCGCCACAATCCCGCCCCGACCTTAGGAGCGTCAGGATATCGGCGCAACCACGCCGGGCGGAATCGTTAAAAAGTGGTTAATTCCAATATTTATTAATATAATCAATGTCTTATTGTGAGTTCCGGGGCACCGCCAGGCGTTCGACGGCGTCCGGCAAATGGCGCATATGGCTGATCAACAGGTCCGGTTTGAGATCAGCGATCGGCACCTCGGTGTAGCCGAATTCAACGCCGATCACCGGAATCCCGGCGCGGCGGGCAACGCCGATATCCGGACCGGCATCGCCCACCATGATCGCTCCGCCAATAAGCCCGCCGGCGCGCGCCACCGTCTCGCGCAGGATCACGGGGTCGGGCTTTGCAACCCCGAACGTGTCGGCGCCGCAGATCGCGGCAAACCGCGAACTCAAGCCGAGCTGGCCGAGCAGCAGCTTCGACAGCCCCTCCAGCTTGTTGGTGCAGACCGCGAAATGAAATCCACGCGCGGACAGTTCGTCGAGCGCGCTCTCGAGGCCCTCGAACGGCCGCGAGACGTCGGCGATATGGGCGGCGTAGTAATCGATGAAATCCCGAAACATCCGGTCGATGTCTTGAACGGACATGATGCGGCCGTCCACCTCCAGGCCGCGTTCGATCAGCTTGCGGGCGCCCGCGCCGATCAGGTTGCGCGCGGCATGCAGCGGCACCGGCGGGACGCCCTCGCGGTCGAGCACGAAATTGAGCGCGTTGATCAGGTCGGGCGCGGTATCCACCAGCGTGCCGTCGAGATCGAATACAACGATGCGGGGAGAGGTCATGCGAAAATCGCTATCGGTCCGGGGGCGATCGTGCAAGCCCTACGACCGTCATTGCCCAAGTCCCCTTTATACGGCTGTTCCTTCCGCCAAAACGACGCTAGATATGCCCCGCAAACACCGGCTTCCCGGAGGCCAATCGCGTGAATATGGACGATTTGAAACGGCAGGCGGCGGCGCGCGCGCTCGAGCATGTGCGGGACGGCATGAAACTCGGTCTCGGCACCGGTTCGACCGCCAGGCATTTTGTCGACCTGCTCGGCGAAAAGGTCCGCGCCGGACTGAAGGTGGTGGGCGTGCCGACCTCGGAGGCGACCCGCATCCAGGCCGGGCAATGTGGCATTCCCCTGACCACGCTCGACGACGTCGACCGGCTCGACCTCACCGTCGACGGCGCCGACGAGATCGATGCCGCTCTCAACCTGATCAAGGGCGGCGGCGGCGCGCTGCTGCGCGAAAAGGTCGTGGCCACCGCGTCTGATCGCATGATCGTGATCGCCGACGACACCAAATGGGTCGATGTTCTCGGCCGCTTTCCGCTCCCCGTCGAGGTCATTCCGTTCGGCCTGGCCGCGACGAAGCGCGCAATGGCCGGGGTATTTGCGCAAACCGGCAATTCCGGGCACATGGTGCTGCGAAAGGGCAAGGACGGCCACGTTTTTGTCACCGATGGCGGCCACTGCATTGTCGATGCCCATCTGGGGCAAATCACCGATGCGCCGCGACTGGCGGGGTTGTTGACCGCCATACCCGGTGTTGTCGAGCACGGGCTGTTCATCGGGATTGCCAACCTTGCCGTTCTGGCGGGCGCCCAGGGAATTCGCGTAATTGAACGGCGCTGACGCCGCAATCTCAGGAGAGTTGGAATGAAACTTGTTTCGAAGATTTTGTCGGGCGCAAGCCTTGCCTTGAGCCTCACCTTGGGACTGGCGGTATCAAGCGTTCCGGCCGTAGCGCAGCAGAAGCAGCCGGCGCCGGCTGCGTCCGCCGTGCCGCTCAAGCAGGGCTCGGCGGCAGCACTGGCCGCCGCCAAGGAAATCCTGGCGTTGAAGAACGCCAGCGCGATGTACGCCAGCGCCGTTCCCAATCTCGTCGAGCAGACCAAGAACGTGCTGCTGCAGAACAACCTGAACTACCAGAAGGATCTCAACGAGGTCGCCGTGATCGTCGCCCAGAAGCTCGCCGGCCGCGAGAAGGAAATCGGCGATGGCATGGCGAACATCTACACCAACGAGTTTTCCGAGCAGGAATTGAAGGATCTCGTCACCTTCTACAAGTCGCCGCTCGGCCAGAAGCTCTTGGCGGCCGAGCCCCGCGCCATTCAGTTCAGCATGTCCTACATGAACGGCTGGGCGCAGAATTTCTCGGAAGTCGTCAACGGTGAATTCCGCACCGAGATGCGCAAGCGCGGCAAGCAGATCTGAGGAATGCGCTTCTTCCCTTCTCCCCTTGTGGGAGAAGGTGGCGCCTCACGCAGTGAGGCGACGGATGAGGGGTTCTCTCCGCGGACGATCTGTTCGCTGAAGCAACCCCTCACCCAAGTGAGTTTGTTGCGGACGCCGGCGATGCCCTCTCCCACAAGGGGAGAGGGCGGTGCGACTGGCGCCGGTTATGGCGACTGGCGAATGGCAAGCGTACTACCCGTCATTCGCCATTCGCCATTCGCGTGAATAGAGGGATGCCATGGCTGAGTTCGACGTCGATCTGTTCGTGATCGGAGGAGGGTCCGGCGGGGTGCGCGCCGCCCGGATCGCCGCTGGCCATGGCGCCAACGTGATGATCGCCGAAGAGTACCGTATGGGCGGCACCTGCGTGATCCGCGGCTGCGTGCCGAAAAAGCTGCTGGTCTACGCCTCGCACATCCAGCACGAGATCGAGGACGCCGCCGGTTTCGGCTGGACCATTCCTCAGGCGACCTTCGACTGGTCGACCTTGATGGCCAACAAGGACCGCGAGATCGCCCGGCTGGAAGCGGCCTATACCACCAACGTCGAAAAATCCGGCGCCCGCGTGGTCAAGACCCGCGCGGTGTTCGAGGGCCCCCATACGCTGCGGCTCGCGACCGGCGAGACCGTCACCGCGAAATACGTGCTGATCGCCACCGGCGGCGCGCCCAATCACGGCGCCGAGATTCCCGGCATCGAGCACGTGATCTCGTCCAACGAAGTGTTTCACCTGCCGCAATTGCCGAAGCGCATCGTGATCCAGGGCGGCGGCTACATCGCGCTGGAATTCGCCTGCATCTTCGCCGGTTTTGGTTCCGACGTGACGCTGATCTATCGCGGCGACAACATTTTGCGCGGTTTCGATGAGGACGTCCGTGCCCATGTCCGCGCCGAGATGGAGAAGAACGGCATCACCATTCTCACCGGCTGCACCGTTGCCAGGGTCGACAAGCACGGCAGCGAATTCACCACCCATCTGTCGAACGGTTCCAGCATCGCCTCCGACCAGGTGATGTTCGCGATCGGCCGGCATCCCGCCGTCGCCAATCTCGGGCTGGAAACCACAGGCGTCGCCATCAATCCCAAGAACGGCGGCATCGCCGTCGACAGTTTTTCCAGGACCTCGGTGCCGTCGATCTACGCCATCGGCGACGTCACCCATCGCACCAACCTCACGCCGGTCGCGATCCGCGAGGGCCATGCCTTCGCCGACGCCGTGTTCGGCCAGCGCACCGTCGAGGTCGATCACAGCAATATTCCGACCGCGGTGTTTTCCCAGCCCGAGGTCGGCACCGTCGGCCTTACCGAAACCGAGGCCCGCGCCCAGTTCAGCCGTGTCGATATCTACAAGGCCAGTTTCCGGCCGATGAAGGCGACGATGTCCGGCCGCGACACCCGCGTGCTGATGAAGCTGGTGGTCGACGGCACCACGGATCGCGTCGTCGGCTGCCACATCGTCGGCGACGGCGCCGCCGAAATGGTCCAGGTGCTCGGCATCGCCGTGAGGATGAAGGCGACCAAGGCCGATTTCGACGCCACCATGGCACTGCATCCGACCGCGGCGGAAGAACTGGTGACGATGCGGACGGTGAGCGCGAGGTATGTGAGGGAAGCGGCGGAGTAGGGGGGCGGCGCGACGGTCGCGGGGTCTTACGACCCATTGGCTCCAGGCTCCCGGCCGCCTGACGCTTGCATGCGCCTCTGTAATCCGGAAGAGGGCCACTCCGGGGAGGGAACTGCCGCGAAGAATTGTGCAATCACTCCCGCTTCAGATTGAGTGATGCGGCCGGAGGCAAGGCTTTCCTCCAGATGACGCTTGGCCGCGCTACTGCTCTTTGAATATCCGCCTTCGTCCCGGTCGATCATCTAAAGCCTCGTCGTGATCTCCTGAAGAATAACTACGAACTTGACGCGCTGACCTCTAACGATCTGGAATTCCGTGTCGACGATCTGAAACCGGCAATCTGTCGGAAGAAGAGCCTCTTCCTCTTGAAAATTTGGCGACAAAAACCAAATCGCCCTCGCACTTAACGCCCGAATGATGAATAAGACGTTTCCTCCAAAAGCCCCTGTCTCTTTGAAAGACGCGCTTGTGAACGCCGGGAAGGTTACAACCTGCCCTTCACGGTATTGCGCTGCAAAGGCATCTATATCGTCCGCGTTATACCCGCGGAATACAGTCCCGTTCGTGCCCTTGATGGGAGCAAGCTTGCTCAACCCGGAATTCAGGACTTCAGCGAATGCCACAACGTCCTGGTGCGGATTGCCGGACCAAAGCTCCGTATTTATGTAACCGTGCCAGCCATTAGCGGTAGAGTAGACGTAGAATGCAGCGCTTCGGTATTGGTAATTTGATCGTAAAACCCTTCATCCAACTTGTTCAAATCACATATTCTCCCGAGGCATCTCGCTGCCTCGGCACCACCGATCAACCTCTTGAGGACCTCATAAAATCTTGTTCCGCGCACCCATCCGCATCCGATGCAGGTTCGACGACGTTATGAATGGCGCCTAAGCGCATTCCACTCCGAAGTGTGGGAAGACATCACCAGACCTCTGAGCGAGCATTGGCCAATTGTTTCGAATTGCACTCCAGCAGATCATCGCGCACGGCGGCCGTGCGCGCCTTTCAGGGGTTTTCGGCTGACAGCGCGGGTATCCAGCTTCAGCCGCTCATCGACGTCCATGAGCCGTTCCTCGCCGCCGAGCCGGTTCCGCTCGGCGATCAGGCCGAGCATGACCACGCGCATCGCCATCAGCTGCATCGAGGCCTCGGAGCAGTCCTCGTCCCCGTTGACCTGTTTGCGGATGGTGGCCCCGGCGCTCAGCATTTCCTGGCGTAAGAACCTGATTTTCCTGCGGATTTCGTTAAGCTTGTTGTTCATTTGGGGGCCTCGTGGGGTTGACCTCCATAGAGAACAAAATAAGAACAAACTTCAAGTTAAGATTTGCAGCCGGCCCAAAAATCTTTTGAGCATCTCTGGAGTTCCCGATGACGCGTCTACCCGATCAGATCGACGCCCCGATGACGCCCCGTCAGCTGGCGACCCTGCGCACCCTCAGCGCCGAGGCTTACCAGCCAAAACTGTTCGAGAAGAACCTGACCGCGCAGGAAGCCGAGCGGCGGATCCTGGCGCTGAAGGCGGAAATCGAGCTGGCGAATTCGTTCTGACATTGGCTGCCTTCAAGCAGGGCCAATGACGCAGCAGCGCCACCAGGCCCAATATTGCCTGGTGACGCTGCGCCAAATCCGGATAGTGCAATCCCCCGGTAGATATCGGTCTTTGCAGCAGAGAAAAGGTTCAACGGGTGACTGACGGGCAGGGCGAGGTTACGCCTGAATCCATTCCGCCGCACCGCGCCACAGCGTGTCGCGGTGTTCGGGGCGGAAGAAACCGAAATGACCTATTTTGCCGACGCCGGCGTCGGCGGGCGTGATGGTGAGAATTTCCGGCTCGATCGAAGAAAATCCCGAACACAGCAGTCCGACCGCCGGCCGCGTTGCCCAGGGATCGTCGGCAAGGCACAGCGCACGCAGCGCACCCTTGTAGTTCTCGAAATTCGACAAGCCCGGCAGTTTGGGATCGGTGAACAGATAGCGCTCGCTCATGACCCAGCCGACCCATTGCTCGAACACGCCCTTCGGCAGGTCCTGGCCGAGGCCGCTCCAGCCCGGCGCATAGCCGAGCAGTTTTGTCAGCGGCAAGCCGACGAAATTCAGCATGGCGTAGACGCGATAGCGCTCGGGCGAGGCCATCAGTTTCCAGTAGCCGGCCTGTGCCGCGATGAAGAGGGCGCGCGATATCTCGGTGTTGTTGGGGAGCAGTCCCAGCGCCTGGCCGCCGAAGGAATGGCCGACATAATTCAGCGGCAGGGTCTTGTAGCGCTCGCGCATCCAGGCCACCGCGGCGGCGGCGTCGAGCGCGGCCCAGTCCGACATCGTGGCCTTGAAGCCGGCCAGCGGCTTCAGCTGGTTGTAGCCGACCATCGCCTTCTGCCTGGAATCGCCGGTGCCGCGATAGTCATAGGTCAGCACCGCGCAGCCGCGCCGGGCCAGATAGCCGGCGAACCCCTTGTAGATCCGGCGCGGAGTCGCCGTGGCCGAATTGATCAGGACGGCATGGCGCTTCGCCCCCCGCGGCAGGAACAGCGTGGCCCCCAGCTGATACCCGTCGGTCGCCGGGACGGTGATGTCGTCGATGAAAACGTCGTCCAGCGCAGCCTCAGCCAACCCGTGTTTCCTCTCCCGCTTTCGTGGATCCCGATACCAAATGCGAATTCAGCTTTTGCCGCAAGGGGTTGTATCGCCAGGTTGAATTTCAGCCGCATCATCCGGAAAAGTGGTCCCGGCTTTCCGAAAAGATCATGCGTAAACAAAAGGATAGAGCGGGATGTCTCCAGGCTGACGTCATCGCGCTCTGGCGGTCTGTGATCAGCCTGTGTATAACCCGGCCCTTCGCTGCCTGCCATAAGTAGCGGTTATTGTTCAGGAGT
>NZ_JAURXB010000077.1 GCF_030654605.1 Bradyrhizobium sp. | reverse complement strand
CATGTTCTCGTAGCCCGTGAGCGACGGGCCCCAGGCCGCGCCGTTCCACCATTTGTGATACAGCGCGCGGTCGCTGCCCAGCACGAACGCGTCGATCCGGTTCGCACCCCACGACACCACCGGCGACGAACTCGCACGCGCGCCGCCGGCGGCCGACCCGATCGAGCTCCGCGGACCATCGAGACAGGCCTGCATGCGGGCGACCTGGCCCGCGCTGAACATGACCATCGCGGGATCATCGACATAGTCCATATAGTTCATGAACATGTCGCCGTTGGGTCCATTGCTGCAGGAGACACGCGGGAACGTCGGCGTGCCGGTATTGGGCCCTCCCTGATTGGGCGTATCCGCCACGTTGTCCGTGCCGGAGCAGCCGGTGCCGTCATCGCCCCAGATGTGGTTGAGGTTCAGCCAATGGCCGATCTCGTGGGTTGCGGTACGGCCGAGATGGAACGGCGGCGCGGCGGTGCCGACGGTGCCGAATGCGGAGTGAAGAATGACCACGCCATCGTTCGCGGCTGGTCCGCCCGGGAACTGTGCGTAGCCGAGCAATCCGCCCGAAAGCTGGCAGACCCATATGTTGAGATAGCGGTCCGCGGGCCACGCGTTGGTGCCGCCGGTCGCCTGAGACTTGACCGCATCGTCGGAACCGAACGAGGCAACCGTTGTCTGCCGACGGGTGATGCCGTTGGTCGGAGCGCCGTTCGGATCGACATTGGCGAGGAAGAACTCGACTCTGGAGTCCGTCGCCAACGGCAGAAACGCAGCCGGTGTGCTGCTGACGTCCGGATTGGTGCGACGGAAATCGCGATTGAGCACATCGATCTGGCTGGCGATCTGCGCGTCGGAGATATTTTGCGCTGCCGTGTTCGACACCACGTGCACCACGACCGGGATGCGGGTCACCCCCGGCCGTGCCGCCGGGCCTCCGCTTTGCTGGAGGATGCGGGCCTGATTTTCGATTTGGGCCCTGGCTCGGGCGTAGGACGGGTCTCGCGACAGCAGTCGGCGGTGCACCTCCATGGTCGCGCAACTGCGCGAACGCGGCGTGTTGCCGTCTCCATCACCGCCGCCACCCCCACCCTTACCGCCACCACCATTGCCACCGCCGCCCCCGCCCATCCCGCCTCCGGGCATGCCGTCGTCCGCGTCCTCGTCGCGAGCGTCCATCATGCCTGCGGGCATGCCTCCGTCATTGTCATCGTTCGCGTGCATGCCGACCGCCGATATGCTGCCGATATCCTCGTTGCCCGGCATCAAATGAAGAGTCTCCGGCTCCCCGTTCTCCCCGGCCATCGTATGGGACGCCGACGGCATACATCCGCAGTCATCGCTTTCGCTGCTGCTCACACGGCGTGACGGTTTCTTGGATTTGTGGTTCGACATTGCAGACCTCCTGTGAATTTGACCGGTATCGTGAATGCGCGGTCCTTGGACGGCCGCACGGCCATCCAGGTCTTTCTTCAGGGCCTTGTCATCGAAGCTTGTTTCTGTCTCCCGCAGGCAACTAAGCGGGGCGACCGGCGCGGCATAGCAGGTTGAGTTTGTATAATTGCATATATCTCAGGTAGCAGACGGAGAGAGGTGAAGCAGTTCACACTCCGTAACTATTTTTTCCATTGATGAGTTGATTGCGGTCTTCGACTTTCCGCCGCTGACGTCGGGCAGGAATGGTCTGCGAGCCAGGATGTGGCAACCGCTCGATCGAGTTCTCTTGCATTCGCCATGGCGTCCATCCCGTATGGTGCCCAGCAGCCCTCGTCCGCTCAGGCTACGCTCGCGCACGTCAGACGCAACCAAAAGCTTTCATGCCGCGCAATTTCGCTTGATCAAGAATTCGTGTTGGCCGTCGTCGTGCGAATCTCGTATGCGCCCCCGGGCAGTCGATTACGACAGCAGCGCTGCCACGCGCCAGGGTGGCAGGGCGCTGACCGCGCGAAGCCCGCGCAACAGGTTAATTTAACCCCTCGTTAACCGGATTCTTTACCGCTTTAAGTCAGCTCTTAATGATTTAGCGGCAGAGATAGACAATGCAAAAGCCCGCGCGTGCAGCGGGCAGGATTTGTGTTGTTTGATGAGTAAACCCGCAGAAAAGCCCGAAGTCGTTCAACTTCCGGCCGAAGCCCCTGTCGCCGCGCCGGTCAGCAACCGCCGCGTTGCCGCGCAGCGGGTGCGCGAGGCCCGTGACAGGTTAACGTCGACCAGCGGAACCCGCCCTGCTTTCGATCGCGAACTGCTTCGGCAATACGCCCAGACCCGGATCTCGGCGTCCTACGTCGTGATGCTGCTGGTGGTGGCGACCGGACTGCTGTTCGGCTTCTTCATGGAACCGATCTCCGCCGCGGCATGGACCTGCGGCATGTTCTGCATCCAGGCCGTCATCATCCGCAATTGCCGCAAGTTCCTGGGCGAGCAGGCCTCCCTCACCGCCACGCAAAAATGGCGGACGCGGTTCGTGCTGCTCGATCTCCTGTACGGCCTGTGCTGGACCGCGATCCTGCTCCACCCGACAACCCCCGGCGTGGTCTCGAACACGCTGATGATGTTCCTGATGCTGCTGGTGATCGCGGTCTCCAGCATGCTCGCGGCCAGCCTGCCGATCGCGGCCCTGGTGGCGACTGCGCCGGTGACGGCAGCCATCGCCATCAACTTCGTGCTGGGCGGCACCTTCGACAATTATTTGCTGGCGCTGCTCGCGCTGGCCGCCGAGGGATATTTCGCGCTGCTCGCCCATCGCCTGCATTCGACGACGCTGGCGACGCTGGAGGCGCGCGCCGAAAAGGATGCGCTGATCGGCGAGCTCGAGCAGGCCAAGGCGATCTCCGACGAGGCGCGGCATCGCGCCGAATCCGCCAACGTCGCCAAATCGCGGTTTCTCGCGCAAATGAGCCACGAGCTGCGGACGCCGCTGAACGCGATCCTCGGATTTTCCGAGGTGATGAAGAGCGAAATTTTTGGCGCGCATGCCGTTCCGGTCTACAAGGAATATTCCGCCGACATCCACAATTCCGGCGTCCACCTGTTGAACCTGATCAACGAGATTCTCGATTTGTCGCGGATCGAGGCCGGCCGCTACGAACTCAACGAAGAGGCGGTGTCGCTGGTGCATGTGGTGGCGGACTGCCACCATCTGCTGAAATTGCGCGCCTCCAGCCGCGGCATCACCATTCACGAGGTGTTCGAGCAGGGCATGCCGCGAATCTGGGGCGACGAGCGCGCGACCCGCCAGATCGTGCTCAATCTCCTGTCCAACTCGATCAAGTTCACGCCGCAGGGCGGCGAGATCTGGCTCAAGGTCGGATGGACCGCGTCCGGCGGACAGTATCTCAGCGTCAAGGATACCGGCTCCGGCATCGCGGAAGATGAAATCCCGATCGTGCTGGCGTCGTTCGGCCAGGGCTCCAATTCGATCAAATCAGCCGAACAGGGCGCCGGCCTCGGCCTGCCGATCGCCAAGAGCCTGATCGACATGCACGGCGGCACCTTCACGCTCAAATCGAAGCTGCGCATCGGCACCGAAGTCATCGTCACCTTCCCGCCGGAGCGCGTGATGTCGGCGCTGGCACCGATGGCCGAGGAGGCACCGCCGCTGCAGCCGGAAAGCACCGTGACCGCCGAGGACAAGCGGAGAATCCGCAACAAGCCGATCATGAGCGCCGGCACCGGGCTGTGACCGGAGCGCTTGCGCAGACAACCGAAACCGCTTCACTATCGCAGAATGAGCAAAGAAACGCCGTGCATCGCAGTCTGTATCATGGATCCCAGAACCAGCCTTTGTTTGGGCTGCGGACGTACCCTGCCGGAGATCGCGCGCTGGCACCGGATGGACACCGCGGAGCGGCATGCGGTGATGGCGCTGCTCGCCGGTCGCATGGCCGACGCGGGTATCGCGCAGCCCGAGCTGGCGGCCGCCCCGAAGCCGGACTGACGTGCACCTCCCCTTGCACGGGAGGCCCGCTGTGAGCCGCTTTATCCTCGTTCTCATCATGCTGGCGGTGACCGCCACCGCCGTGATCGCCTATCGGGATCCGGAGCAGCTGGCGCGCGCCAGCGACAGCGTGTCCGACATGCTGCGCAATCGAACCGTATCGCCGGCGCACGCCGTCCAGATCCCGCGCCGTCAAGGCGGTGAATTCGTCCTGCACGCCAGGATCAACGGCGTCACCGCCCCGATGGTGATCGACACCGGCGCGACCTCGGTGGTGCTGACCTGGGAAACCGCGAAGGCGATCGGACTGCCGCTCGAAATGCTCGAATACAATGTCGACGTCGAAACCGCCGGCGGCCATACCAAGGCGGCGCGGCTGACGCTGGACCGGCTTGCCGTCGGCAAGCTGGTCGAGCGTTCGGTGCCGGCGCTGGTGGTGCCGCGCGGCCAGATGAAGACCAACCTGCTCGGCATGAGCTTTCTGGACCGGCTGCAAAGCTGGGGCGTTCAGGCCGACAAACTGAAGCTGCACGGCTATCCCGACGTCTCAGGCCGCAATCGACGCGACCGCACGGCCGTCAACTAGCGCAACCGCATCGCGCAGCACATCGACGCCGGCACCCGGCCTGACGCCGTTCTCGGCGAGGTGGCGGCGGAAAGCACGGGCGCCCGGCACGCCGAAAAACGTGCCGACGAAATGCCGCGTCATCGAATGCAGCCGCGTGCCCTGCGCGAGCTGATCCTCGATATAGGGCACCATCGCCTCGAACACGTCCTTCATGGCGTTGTATGGCGCCGGCTCGCCGAACAGTTCGGGATCGGCCGCCAGCAATCGCCACGGATCGTGATAGGCCGCGCGCCCCAGCATCACGCCGTCGACATGCGCAAGGTGCGCCTTGGCCGCGGCGAGATCGGCGATGCCGCCATTGATGATGACGGGCAGATCCGGCATCGCTGCCTTCAGCCGATACACCCTGTCGTAATCGAGCGGCGGGATGTCGCGGTTTTCCTTCGGCGACAATCCGTTGAGCCAGGCCTTGCGGGCATGCACGATCAGCGCATCGGTGCCGGCGGCGACGACGCTGCGCGCCAGCGCATCGAGCGCCACCTCCGGATCCTGATCGTCGATGCCGAGCCGGCATTTGACGGTGACGGGAATGCGGACCGCGCGCTTCATGGCGTGGACGCCCTCGGCGACCAGCGCCGGCTCCGCCATCAGGCAGGCGCCGAAGCGGCCGTCCTTCACCCGGTCCGACGGGCAGCCGACATTGAGATTGATTTCGTCGTAGCCAAAATCCTCGCCGATTTTCGCAGCCGTGGCGAGGTCGCGCGGATCCGAACCGCCGAGCTGCAGTGCGACCGGATGCTCGCTGGCATCGAAACCGAGCAGCCGGGCGCGGTCGCCATGGATGATGGCGCCTGATGTCAGCATCTCCGTGTAGAGCCTGGCACGCCGCGTCATCAGCCGGTGAAACACGCGACAGTGGCGGTCGGTCCAGTCCATCATAGG